>CAYXTW010000006.1:29952-90318 GCA_964467955.1 uncultured Ignavibacteriaceae bacterium
TTCTTTCTGCCCGGGGAATCGGAACTAATCTGGGATTCCGATATTCGCCCGGAAGGTCTGACCTTTGGCTATCATCGGGAATTTGACAATTTCGCCATCAGCCTGACCGCCTCCGGACTATGGATTATGGAAAGAAGCGGCGGTGATGATTCCTATCTGGCCGGCGGGCAGACTGTTCTGAAATACCAATTAAATGAAGACAAATTCGATATCGCCCTTGGCGGAAGTTATTTCTCCTACGGAAATGTGAAGAATTACAGTCTCCTTTATGAAGATGACAATCCCTTCGGAAATTCGGAGTACAGCACGGAAGACACTACGATCACTAAAGTCGCCTACACGCCGACCGACACCGCGGTTGACGTAACCATCACCGAGCATCATTTTTATATGTACGACTACGAACTGCTGGAATTGTTTGCCGAAGCTTCCCATAAATTCAATGAAATCCCGGTCACGGTGATGGGCGACTATGTCACCAATACCGCCATTGATAGCCTCAAGAACGGATGGTTGGTCGGGATCCGGATTGGAAAAACGAAAAAGCCGGGCTCCTGGGATTTCAGATATATTTACCGTGAAGTTGAAAAAGACGCCGTCTTCGGATTATACACCGATTCGGATTTTCGTGGCGGCGGCACTAATGCCAGAGGTCATGAGATCGGCGCCGATTACCAGTTAATGAATAACACGACTTTTGCCGTAACGTATTTTAACAATCAAATCGATTTGCAGGCCGGCGACAAAACTAATTTTCAGCGCTGGCAATTCGACCTGAAATTTAAATTTTAAACAAAGGGAGTTAAAATGAAAAAAACCATTTTAATCACCGGATTTGCCCTGGTCTTGATGAGCTTGAGTATGCTTATCGCCGGGACAACTATCACCATTAAAGGCTCCGACACTCTTGTCCGCCTCGGTCAACGATGGGCCGAGGAATACATGAAAGTTAATGACGGAGTCGTTATTCAGGTTTCCGGAGGCGGTTCGGGAACCGGTATCGCGGCCTTGCTAAACAACGCGACTGATATTTGCGAGGCATCGCGCGACATGAAGGAAAAAGAGTATAAAAAGGCAAAAGAGCTGGGTATAGCACCTTACCGGGTTTCGGTTGCGCTTGACGGAATCGCGATTTTTCTGAATGAAAAAAACAAAGTCACAAACCTTACTTTTGCGCAATTAAAAGGTATTTACACCGGTTCTATTACCAATTGGAAAGAGGTCGGCGGTAATGACGTCCAAATTATCCTTTATGGGCGTGAAAACAATTCCGGCACATATGCCTTTTTCAAAGAACATGTTTTAAATGAAGAAGACTATTCCGAATACACGCAGACCCTGCCGGGTACCGCCGCGGTTGTGAATGCCGTTTCCAAAGACGTAAACGGTATCGGTTATGGCGGAATCGCCTGGGCCAAGGGAGTCAAATACGCGTCTGTGGCCAAGGAAGATGGCGGCAAGTACATTGAACCGTCGGTGGAAACGGTTTCCAACGGAAGTTATCCTATTTCACGCGACCTGTACTGGTTCTTTAACGGCAAACCGACCGGTGAGCTAAGAAAATTGGTTAACTGGACTCTGTCGGAGACAGGTCAGAAAATAGCCGCCGAAATAGATTACGTTCCGCTTTCGAAAGAACGCGCCGACGCTAATATAGTAAAATAACCTGAGGGATAATTCCCTTCAGGTTTTTGGCAATTCTCCGGGTGGCAAAATCGTCCGCCGCCCGGGATTGTTGATATAATGAAAAGACTAAAGTTCAAACGTAAGTCCCGGCTGAGGGAATTTATAGGCGAAAAATTTATCGCCATAAACGCCCTCGTCGCTTTGTTGGCGATAATTCTTATTTTCATCTTTATATTTAAGGAAGCGTTGCCGATTTTCACCAATCCCGAAATCCGGCAGGAAGCCGGTCTGGATAAAATGATTTTCAAACAGGTTTACTATGAAGGCCGCGATCCTAAATATGCATGGCAGCCGAACTCGGATGTCCCTAAATATTCACTGTTACCGCTTTTAATAGGTACCATAAAAGCGGCTATAATTGCCTTATTGTTCGCCACACCTCTGGGCGTCGGGGCCGCTATATTTTCATCGGAGTTCGCCGGCAAGCGAACCCGCGAATTTATAAAACCGATAATTGAGATTTTGGCCGGAATTCCCTCGGTCGTGCTCGGTTTTTTTGCATTAATGATCCTGGCGACAATCCTGCAAAAGACGTTAGGACTCACTTTCAGGCTTAATGCGCTGAATGCCGGAATCGCACTCGGGCTGGCGGTCATCCCGATAATTTTTACGATCTCGGAAGACGCCATGACTTCGGTCCCGAGCTCGCTGCGCGACGCCGCCACCGCCCTCGGGGCCAACAGATGGGAAGTCTCGATGACGACCATTTTACCGGCCGCTTTGCCAGGTATCGCCGCCAGTATTGTTCTCGGTTTCGGACGTGCTATCGGCGAGACGATGATTGTCCTGATGGCTTCCGGCAATGCCGCCATTATCTCGGCCAGCTTTCTTGATTCGGTAAGGACATTCTCGGCCACTATTGCCGCCGAATTGGCCGAAGTCGTTTTTGGCGGAGCTCATTATTCGGTGCTGTTTTTTATAGGGTCGCTTTTATTCGTCTTTACCTTTTTAATCAATCTTGGTGGGGATATGGTTCTGACAAGAATTAAAGCCAGGATTCAGGGGAAAATTTAAACCCATGTCGCAATCGACGTTCGACATAGAGAAAAAAGTGACGACCGAGAAGCTCCGGTTTAAGCCCAAATCAAAGGGATATATTCCCCGTGGGGCCACTTTTCTGGCCGTTGTGATTATTATTTTAATGCTGGCTATCATTCTTGGCAATATTATCTTTGGCGGTGCGGGAACCATAAGCGTGAAGTTCCTGACACATCCTCCGGAACAGGGGATGGAAGCCGGGGGGATTTTCCCGGCTATTTTCGGAACCGTTTTTCTGGTCTTATTGATGGTTATAGCGGTTGTCCCGGTTGGGGTTTTAACCGCCATTTATCTGCACGAATACACCAGCCCGACTTCGAAAATTACCAAAATCATCCGAGTGGCGATAAATAATTTGGCCGGCGTGCCGTCAATCGTTTTCGGACTTTTCGGGCTCGGATTCTTTGTCGGATTTATCGGCGATGGGATCGATTCTTTATTTTACAATTCCGAAGGGCCGGTATGGGGGCAGCCGGCCATTATCTGGGCCTCGCTGACCCTGGCCCTGCTGACGTTGCCGGTAGTGATTGTCTCGACCGAGGAAGCCTTGCGGACCATCCCGTCCGAATTAAAAGATGCCAGCTATGCTCTCGGCGGAACCAAGCTGCAGACAATTACGCGGATAATCATCCCGCAGGCTCTCCCCGGTATTCTGACCGGTTCGATATTGGCGATAAGCCGCGGGGCGGGTGAAGTGGCGCCGATTATGTTTACCGGCGTAGCCTATTATTTACCTTATTTACCGGCAAAACTTAACGACCAATTTATGGAACTTGGTTATCATATATATGTGATGGCGACGCAGTCGCCCGACGTCGAGGCCACCAAACCGATTCTTTTCGGAACCGTTTTGGTCCTGTTGGTGTTGACTTTTATGTTGAATTTTGTTGCTATATATCTTCGTTCAAGGATGAGGAGAAAACGTGTACGCGTATGATGAATCGATAGAGGCTATGGATAAAGAAATAAAAGAAGTGCCGGCTAAGAAGAATTCCGGATTACCTGATTATAAAATGACGGTGGATAACCTGAATTTCTGGTACGGCAGAAATAAGGTTCTTCATGATGTATCGATTAATGTCGTCAAAAACAAAGTCACGGCTCTGATCGGGCCGTCGGGATGCGGCAAATCCACTTTCCTGCGCACGCTTAACCGGATGAATGAAACCATTCCCGGTACAAGAATGGAGGGAATGGTCAGGCTTGACGACGCGGATATATATAATGATGTCGGAGATCCGTCACACATCCGCACGCGAATCGGGATGGTCTTTCAGAAATCGAATCCGTTTCCGAAATCGATTTTCGACAACGTTGCCTATGGATTGAGAGTCAACGGCATCAAGGAAAAGCAACTGGTTACAGACGTCGTTCAGGAATCGCTTCGACGGGCGGCACTATGGGATGAAGTCAAAGACATATTAGACCACAGTGCTTATACTCTCTCCGGTGGTCAGCAGCAGAGATTGTGCATTGCACGGGCGCTCGCCATCAGGCCGGAAGTGATCCTCATGGACGAGCCGGCCTCGGCGCTGGATCCGATTTCCACGTCGCGAATCGAGGATTTAATCGGGGAGCTTAAAAGAGAGTATACGATCGTAATCGTTACGCATAATATGCAGCAGGCGGCCCGGGTGTCGGATTTTACCGGATTTTTTTATCAGGGCAATTTGATTGAATACGGCAATACCAAAGAAATATTCACGCGGCCGAAAATTAAAAGGACCGAAGATTATGTCACCGGCCGATTCGGCTAAAAAAGTGAGATTTATATGACCAAGCACTTCCAAAATGAGTTGGAAAAACTCAAAAAAAAGATTTTATATCTGGCGGCCAAAGTCGAAAAAAATTTACAGATGGCCGTAAGATCTTTCACCGACAAAGATTTGAATATGGCCGATGAGGTCATCAATTCCGATCCCGATATAGATTCACTTGAAGTCGAGGTGGAGGAGGAATGTCTGAAAATACTCGCGCTGCATCAACCGGTAGCCGCTGACCTGCGGTACATTATCGCGGTTCTCAAAATTAACAACGATCTGGAAAGAATCGCCGATATGGCGGTCAATATCGCCGAGCGCTCCAAAACGCTTACGTACAATTCGGGCCCGCTGATACCGTTTGACCTGCAAAGTATGCTTGAAATCGCCGTCAAAATGGTTCGCGACAGTGTCGATGCGCTGGTAAAGAACAGCACCGAATTGGCACGGCAGGTTTGTATCGACGATGATGCTATCGATGACCGGCACCGGGAGGTTTACAAATTGGCCCAGGAGGCGATTCGAAAGAATCCCGAATACGCGGAGTACTATGTCAGCCTGATCAGTGTCTCCAGAAACCTGGAACGGATCGCCGACCATTCGACCAATATCGCGGAAGATGTTATTTATATGATCGAAGGCGAAATCGTCCGCCACCAGACATAAGTCCGGTACCAATCGTATCAGGCCGATAGCAGTATATTTGTATTTACTTTTTCAACCGGCTGAATGCCCAGCAACTCATTAAGCCTGCGGCGACCAATCCGCCCCACGAAAACCACACCGGAATCGACCACGTCCCGACCTGGACATACCAGCCAAAAATCAATCTGATCGCATGCATTATTGCGACAAAAGCGAAAATTATACCGGAGACGGTAATGTACTTCCTCATTCTACCCTGTTTCCCTTCCTGTTAAACATTTTACGCCACCATAATGCAACGGAAAACAGACCGGCGGCAATATATATAATCGAAATTACTACCGTCGAACTATCGATCGGAAACAGGATTTTTCCGAGCCCGATTAATAATAAATATATACTCAGGCTGATGGTGATGGTCAGATAAGCACCCCTGTAAAATTCCTTGAGCGGCCGAGACGAATCGAGTGCTACCTTTTTGGCCGTCTTTCGCCAGAATCCGACCGGATCAACCCGCTGATAAAATTCTGAAAGAACGGAATCTTCCGTCGGTCTTGTCAATAATGTAACTACAACAATGACAATCGTAGATAAGGCCGACATTAATAATAATCGAAGCCATTCATCTTTGACCGTAAAGAGAATTATTGGAGCGAATATTATCGATGTTACAATGGCGGCAATCTCGGAATACAGGTTAATCCTCTCCCACAACCATCGCAATACAAGAACCGCGCCGGTCCCGGCGCCGAAAAGCAGCGTAATATACCAGGCGGTCTGTATGGAGCCCAGATTGGCCATGATTATCAATGCAATCGCCAGAACCAGAATATTGGAAAGCCGGGCGACGACGACCAATTCCCGGTCGGTCGGTTTTCTTTTCAACCAGGCGTTACTGATTATGCGCTTGTAGATATCGTTACTCCAGTAGCTGGCCCCCCAGGAAAGGTGCGTATCAACGGTCGAGGCCAGCGCCGCCAGAAGTCCGGTCAGCACTATCCCCTTAACGCCAATGGGAAGCAAATCTCTAACGCCGGTCGCAAAAAGCAATTCGCGTCCCGAAATAAACTTCTCGGTCAGGGGCGTTCCCGGCGTGTATGGGTAAATCACCAGCAGGCCGACGCCGATTACCAGCCAGACCAGACTTCTTAAAAGTATCTGCAGCCATGTAAAGACAAATGCCCCGATTTTGGCATCACGATCGGTTTTGCAGGCCATCATCCTCTGGGCGAAATACCCGGTGCCGTCGCTGTTTCTTTCAAAAAACCATTGCAGGCTGATTATAACCAGAAATGGTCCGATAGCCTCGATCTTGGCCGGGCTGAAGGATAATATTTCGTCCGCTCTGACACTTCCATAAATCTGCACGAGCCGGTTGACTATTTCGCCCAATCCCCCGCTTTTTACAACGACAACAATTGCGTAAATTACGGTGCCGATCATGGCCAGGCTGAATTGAATCGTGTCAGTGGCAATAACCGACCGTAATCCGCCGGTGGCGGAGTACAGGCCGGTAAATCCGATGATAATGACGATACTTATTAAATTATTGGTCGTTGCCACATACGTTTCCAGACCGGTTGCCCCGGAAGAGAGCGATATCCCGACTGATTGCACTATATTGTAAATCGGCTGATAAATCGACGGCGGCAGCCATTCGTGCCAGAAAAGAAAAACCTCGCTTATTCGCGATGCGGCCACAAGCACCATCGCCATGATAGTGCAGTTCATGATCGTGCCGTAATAAATCGCTTTCAAACCCCGCAGCGCCAGCACTCCCCGGCCGCTGTAACGAATTTCAGTGAATTCGGCATCGGTTAACACGCGCGCGCGCCGCCAGCCGCGTCCGAGCAAGAAACCGATCATCAAAAATCCCAGACCATATATCCACAATCGCCAGAGCATAAATATCCCGCCGGTGGCAATCAACCCGGTCACCAGCAGAGGTGTATCGGCGGCATACTGCGTCGCGGCCAGACTGAATCCGGCCCGCCAGCCTTTAATGGACCGCCCGGCCAGGAAATATTCTTCGAGATTTTTGGAGGCCCGGGCGCGATTATGGAATCCATTGCCGACGCTGTAGGCAACAAAGGCAAGTATAATAACAAGGTCGATCATAGACAATAAAACCCTGATAGGTGGAATATTTCCCGACAGCCCATAGTGAATATAATATACGAATATAAATCGTAAACGAAAGAAATCAATAATTTGATTTTCGACAAAAAATAAATGCCGAAGGGGGGAGTTGAACCCCCACGCCCGTAAGGACACTGCGCCCTGAACACAGCGTGTCTACCAGTTCCACCACTTCGGCATAGCTGAATTTCGACGCCGGCAATATACGTTATTTTCATTAAAGGACAAATATTTTTTATAAATTCATATTTAATTATTAATACAATGATTGCATTCTGTGGATATTCCATTCAGACTCATTCATTATCTTTTCATTATGTTATTCATATTTATATCTTTTTCTTGAAATCCGGTACGGATTTTCCTATTTTCCACGCAGTTGGCCATTAATAATTGGTCGAAACGAGTCCCATCAATGGAGAAGCCGAAAACAAATAGTATTCTGATTTTTGCCCTGGTTGTGGCTCTGGCCATAATCGGGTATTTTCTGTTTGCACAATTCGCGGATTATACCTACGAATCCAATAGTCATATACTTGACTTATTCCGGGCAAAACTTTGGTCGATTTTTCTGGTGATATTTTTCGCGGCTATTTTATATTGGAAACGTCGTTCTGAAATCGCGCCGACTCTGGCCGTATTAGCCGTAAGTATATACTTCGTGATAATCTACAGCATACTATACCGCGGTACAGAATACGGTCTGAATGGTCACTGGGGCGATAACGGCTTTCACCTGTCCATGGTCCGCAAAATGATGGCCTACAACTACTTTGCCGATCCGAATCTAAAAGATTTTACCAGTTCTTATCCACCACTATACTACTATGTAATGGCAATCTACGCCAGGATTTTGGGTCTAGAGGCCTATCAAACCTTAAAGTTCGGCTATTTATTCGTTATTATATTTTATCCATGGTTTATATATTTTAGCTGGCGCCCATTAGTTTCCCGCAAAGCAGCCGCCATGATTTCCGTGGCAACGATTTTTTTCGCGCATAGATATATCAATTATGGCCCCCAGGCACATATGACCGCCGTGTTATTCCTTCCGTGGTGGCTGTACTTCTTTGAGGATGCGCAGGATAAATTTACCGGCAAAAAGATCCCGTGGAAATTTTATGCCAGCGGAATATTAATCGGGGCGGCCATCCTGATGACTTACTACTATTGGTTTTTTATTGCGATTATGGCCTTCCCCTTGACTTTGGTAGTCCGATATTTATCCCAAAGATCTTGCCGGGCATTATTACCGAATATCATCCACAAGGCGATCATCACGGTCGGGGTAGGCCTGGTTAGCGCCGTTTACTGGTTTCCGTTTATATCCAAATCAGGATTCACGTCTATTAGAACATCGTACTTCTACTACCCTCATTCAGACCTCGGGGCTTTCTGGAATAAGCCTCTGGAAGGCACCATGATTCTAACCGGCATCTTTTTCGCGGGTTATTTTTGGGATAGATGGAAAAACGCCCGCCTAGTGCTGTTTTACGGTGGCGCCCTGATTTTAATCATGCTGGACAGAGCCTTTAATCTGGCCCACCAATCCACGCTGACGCGTAAGATTTTGGAATATACGTTCGCCCTTACTATACCGCCGCTTATAATGGGAATTGAAACCGTCTGGGGAAAAATCAGGAAAAATGTGAATATTCAAAGAGGGCTGGTTGCTTTAATTATTGTATTGGCCGTACTATTCGGCAATAATCATATTGATGATACCAGAAGCGGTCTCTACAAAAACGGGATTAATACACGCTATCCGGCCGCATCGCTTTCCGATTTTAAAAACGCGGATTGCTATGGAACTGTTTTCTTAACGAATAAGTACATCGAGAACTGTTATCTGCCGTACTTCGTATTTACTCCTGTTTCCAATGTCACGGCCCATCCGGCGGGTCAATTCGATGAACGAGAGAATTTCCTCGAGGCGATTTCAAGACTCAAGCAGTCGAAACTTATGGCCTATACGATGACATATAATAAATATGATAAAATCGACTATGTCTTTTTGCCTTATAATAAGGCGACCAATTGCTTTGAATTTCAGATTAATACTATTCCCTTTAATGCTCCGATGGTTATCGATACAATCAGATTCCATGCTGAGGCCCTCTCGGACAGCGTCTATTTTCCCCGGATAGATTCCAACGGCATGATAAAAATTAACCCGCCGGAGAGAAGCCGGCAATTGGATTCGACTATACTCAGCAACTACCCGCAAATATATCGTCAACTATACCAACCTGAACGGACTGGATTGAATTAATAATAAAAACAGTAAAAATTTCCGATTCTTGAAGGCAATCGTCATTCCATACTGCCCTGTCATAAAATCGCTATTTTTGGCCGATAAACGAATACCTTTTCATCCTCGTAACGATTTCGTAAAAAGCATCCTTTATCAAGAAAAACGGAGCCGCCCCCTGAGGCGGCTCCGTCCTAAAATCTTCTGATATTTACATCAATATCTATTGGGGGATATATCGAATAACCTGAAGTCCATCTGCATCAGCCGCCACATAAATATAATCACCGGACATACTTACGTCTTGGCCATGCCCGCCTGCCGTAGGCGTATCAAGAGTATCGACCAGAGTCGGAATTGCCGGCGTCGATATATCAAGCACATATAAACCGTAATCATAGTGACTCATCAAAGCGTAATCGCCCGAGACAGTCAATCGCGCGAATTTCCAAAATGAATCATAATAACCTACCAGAGATGGCGCAGACGGATTAGAGATATTTACAATTTTCAAACCGTGATAATAATCGGAAACATAGGCGTAATTACCAACGACATAAACATCATAAGCATACTCAATAACCTGATATTTTCCCGCCAACGACGGACTGGTCGGATCGGATATATCGACTATTACCAATCCGGAATCCGGGGTGTTCACCGGAGGCACTGCCAAAAAGGCATAATCGCCGCTTACCTGAACGGCCCGAACCGTTGTATCGGCAAAAGATCCGATTAGACCGGGATTTGATGGATTCGTCTTAGCGTCAATAATCCACATGCCGTTTAACTCATCGGCAACAAAAGCTGTATCACTCACTACATAAACATATTTTGAAAAGGGGGTGGGTGTTCCGGGATTATATTCTCCGACCTTGGTCGGATTGGTCGGATTGGATACATCAATTATCAAAAGCCCATCAGTATAAGCGGCCAGATAAGCATTATTCCCGGCAACAAAAATATCGTAAACATGGCCCCCCGTATTATGATAACTGCCGACTGAATCGGGATTGGCCGGATCGGATATATCGTAAATAACCATTCCCGAGGTTTGTGTACCGACGTAGGCATAAGTACCCGATACGGTTACACTAAGGGCCTTTGAAGGGGTGCTGACACTTCCGAGAGAATAGAAGCCGGGTGCCCGTGTCGCGAACTTCCAAACCGGCCCGTCTGTCGAATGGCCATGATTATCTTTGGCAACCACCTGCCACCAATAATCCCACCCCCATTCAAGTTGACCCGGGTCATAAGTCATTGAAGTCAAATCCGAATCAATTAGCGGCGGGGGAAGGCTGTGTCCAAAATATAAATCGAAGGTTATCGTATCCGCTGTATCGGGGTCGGTACAATCCCAGCCCAACTGGACATTGTTCTCCTGATTTACGGCCAGATTAGCCGGCGATGGATTAGCGGACGCATTGGGGGGCTGATTGCCCGGCACTTCCGGTTTGGTCGTTTCGTCATCCCCGCATCCCCAAAACGCAAAGGCCAGTATTGCTAATAGCATTATCGCCCTGGGCAATAGGTTCTGTCTTGACATTTTGATTAACCTCCTTTGTTTTATTTATTTTATCCAATCATTTATTGGTATGAAAGATTATCATATACATAACAAAAACCTGTTATAAAATACACTCGTGATCTCAATTGATAACGCTATAACGTAAAAATAAAAATTCCACGATATTTCCGCTCCCACTATTTATTTTATTCACCCAAATAATAGATTAGGGGTTTGACTTGTCAAGTCATTAATTTTCCACAAAATAGCGAATTTAATCGCTGTCTCGGCTAAAATAGAAATTAAAAGATACGGAGTATTTATGAAAATAGGAAAAGTCACATTAAGTCAGGAATTCCAGATATTTCCTTTCATCCCGGATGGTAGAATTGACTTTAATGCAATCTAATACTCGCAGGGAGGCGGGCCGCCCAGATAAAGATACGAAATCAGGTAGCTTATATCGAAAATATCGCAATTGTAAGAGCAATTGCAGTCACCGCCGCCGGCAAATTGCGGCGCCTCGCCGCCCATATAAAGAAAGTTAATCAAGAAAGATACATCGAATATATTCAATTCGCCGTTACAATCGGCATCGCCATTGGAACCACCCTCAATGCCCAAATCGAAGTACTCGAAATAAATTTTCGACGGTTGGAATGAATCCTCAACGCGAACGGCAAATGAACTACTCCCGGTCTGTTCAGGATTTCCGTGAAGAAGTCCATCGGTATCAAGAACCAATCCGGAGGGAAGCTGACCGTCGACTATCATCCAGTTGTACGGTTCAATCCCGCCGGCGGCTTCAAACTGAAAATTATATTCATCGCAGACATTTGAATTTGGAAGCTGCCTGTCGCTGACTATATTGAGCAGGGTATCCAATTTGAGAAGAGCAGCGGCATAACCGAAATTGCACTGGTCATACTGGATCCAGAAATAGCCGTTATCCCCCCACCACGGTCCCCAACTGTTTTTCACGCGCCAGGCGCCCTCGCCGTTACACATGTCGTCATCCCACCCGACAACGAGGACGGCATGATTAAGATCTTCGACAAACCCGCCATGAGAATAACAACCGCCGGAATAATAGAACAGGTCGTTGAAGGCCATAAACGCAACCGCCACGGGGGCGGTTAATACCGCCGTTTTTATATAGTTGCGCGACTGCGGAATTGCTGTCCAGCCGTCTATTTTAACCAGCGCCGGGTAATTATCTTCGATACAAGGAATATCATCATTGGCCTGATACGGCATCGCTTCTTCGGAGATGGCGCCATAATTATAATAATGAAGATATGCATCCTCCATCCATCCGCCCTGGCAGCCATGCCCGGGCGTGACACAAGACAGAATGGCCTGCTCGGAAAGGTCCAGCTGCCGGCCACGATAGATACTGTAAATCGCTTCCAGCGCCGCCGTTGCCGCAAAATCCCAGCAGGAGCCACATCCCCCTTGATTTTTAACCGCTGTTATTACATCCGAATCTTCCCAGTTGAAATATGACGGCAGCTCATCACGAGATTTCGGCAAAAAATCATCATCCAAATGAGCTCTCCAGATTTCCTCCCAGTTTTCCGGTAATTTGAATCCATGCAGTTTGTCAAGCTCTTCGACGGAAAGCTGTTCAACCAGCGGATTTAAATCAGCCGTCCAGTTCATTCCCTGCTCGGCGATCTTGGCTCTAATCCCAGCCAATTCGCGGTCGGCACGTTCATTGCCGAAGGCAGATATATAAAGAACTCCAAATAAGAGCAGGCATAAAATTATCTTGATTAAATTTCTCATTATTTATCCCGATGTAAAAGCTCCGGTATGTAGTAAAAGCATATCTAACTTATTATTATATAATAAAATACGAAAATGTCAATAGTTTTATTGGCTCTGATCGGTCATAAAAATCACGACGGATTTAATATACCGGTCGGAAACGAAAAACAAGGACTATTTATTCCCAGTCGGGCGGGCAGTTCGGATCCGGCCCTTCGTTGTAAAGGTAGGTAATTAAATAGGTTATATCGAATATGTTAATAAGATGGTCGTTATTGACGTCAGCCTCCCACATATTAATCGGCGGCGGACCATCAAGATAAAGAAAAGCGATAATATATGTAATATCAAATATGTTGATGGCTTCGTCGTCATTAACATCACCGCATTCAACCTCGCACGCATCACCGATACCGTCGCTATCCGAGTCGGCCTGATCGGCATTGTCGACGAAAGGACAATTATCACAGACATCGCCCAGGGAATCGGAATCCGAATTATTCTGTTCGGGATTGGCCGTGTCCGGGCAATTGTCACAGGCGTTGCCAAACATATCGGTGTCATCGTTTTCCTGACCCGGATTGTAAACAGCGGGACAGTTATCGCATATATTGCCGAGCGAATCTCCATCGGCATCTTCCTGACCCGAATTGGCGTCATTCGGACAGTTATCGCAGGCGTCACCAACGGAATCATTATCAACATCCTCCTGAATCGGATTGGCAACCGTGGGGCAGTTGTCGCAAGCATCACCGAGCGAATCGTTGTCGGAATTTTCCTGATTATAATTGTCTATGGTCGGGCAATTATCGCAGGCATCGCCGACCCCGTCCTGATCGCCGTCCGTCTGATCGTCATTCGCCGCATAATCGCAATTGTCACATGCATCACCAAGGCTGTCCGTATCCGAGTTTAGCTGACTCGGATTCCAGGTCGTCGGACAGTTATCACAGGCGTCGCCAAGACTATCGAGGTCACTGTTTTCCTGGCCGGGATTATAGGTAAACGGACAATTATCGACAATGCCGCAGATCCCGTCACCGTCGGGATCATTACCGGGATCATCAGGACAAATATCGCAGACATCGCCGATATCATCGCCATCGGCATCTGCCTGATCTTCATTGGTACTGTCCGGACAATTATCACAGACATCACCATAACTATCCGCATCCGAATTCATCTGGTTGTCATTATCAAAAGCAGGACAATTATCGCAGGCATCGCCCAGGCTGTCGGCATCGGAGTTCAACTGAGCCGCGTTGGAGTCGGCCGGGCAGTTATCGCATAAATCGCCGACGCCGTCACTATCGCCATCATCCTGACCGGGATTGGCCGTATTCGGGCAGTTATCGCAAGCGTCACCCGACCCATCCTGATCGTAATCAGCTTGAGTCGGATTATACACGGTCGGGCAATTATCCACGTCGGCACAATAACCGTCATTATCAGCATCATTGTCGGGATCATTCGGACATATATCGCAGGCGTCGCCGGCCATATCACCATCGGCATTCGCCTGGTCGGTATTGGCAACATCGAGACAATTATCGCAGGCATTTCCGACGCTATCCTGATCATTGTCCTGCTGACCCGGATTATAAACCGTCGGACAATTGTCGACATCACCGCAAAGGCCGTCACCATCATCATCATTCACCGGATCGCCGGGGCAGATATCGCAGGAATCACCGACCAGGTCACCATCACTGTCCTGCTGATCAGGATTATAAATCCCGGGGCAATTGTCACAGACTTCACCATAAGAGTCACCATCATCATCCTCCTGCCCGGGATTGGTCACCTCCGGGCAGTTGTCGCACAGGTCGCCGAATTGATCGCCGTCGGAATTCTGCTGATCCGGATTGGACAAATCCGGGCAATTATCGCAGACATCACCGATACCATCGCCATCTCCATCCTCCTGCCCCGGATTATAATTAACGGGACAATTGTCATCGCCGGCGCAAAATCCGTCTCCATCGATATCATTATCCGGGTCATCCGGACAATCATCGCAAATATCGCCGATATTATCCCCGTCGGCATCTTCCTGATCGGGATTATAAATGCCGGGACAATTGTCGAGGGAATCGTGAAGGCTGTCGCAGTCGGCATCATCAAGGCACGTAACCGTCCAGCAGAATGGGCCATTAAATGTCATCGGCGGGTTAAACAGCCAGTCGAATTTTCCCGGCGGAGATACGTTGGGAATACTGCAGGAGTCAATGCAAAACGTCCCCGCTTCGTTGATTAAAAAGGCGAAAGAAATATATTTCTGCAGTCCCCAATCGGCAGGCCAGCCTATCGTCGTAATCGTTGAATGATTTACCGTATCGGGCAGCGTATCATCCCAGCTCCATGCATACCATTTATTGAAAAAATTCCAAAGTGTATCGAAACCGTTAAATACCTGAATGGAACTATCGAAAAAATCGACCGGCGGCAAATCGGCGGTTATCGGCGAGATACCGTGGACATTCTGATGATAAGCATAATCGATACTCGAATCCGGGCTGTAAAAATACAGCGGCATGCTGTAACCGGCGCTGACGTTCTCGTCATTATTCATATAGATATCGACCGTGAAAGGAGCGCCGATCTGGATGGTATCCGGGGCCATCAGGGGCGAGGCTTCCGCCTGAATTACGCCGGCAATAGAAATATTATTAAACGCGAGAACCGTCAGAAACAGGGCAATTAGGAGTGACTTATATTTCATACTTATATCTATCGGAGAAAATCAGTCATGATAAAGCGCGGACTTTTGGAGTGCCTATACCCGAATTATCCCGTATATTAAATTATGGTTATTGGTAAGACCGGCAGCACAGGCTGCCGGTCTTAGACTATTTAATGTCCTATTCACACGGCCAGTAAAGCGGGCAATCCAAAGGCGGACCATTCCTGTAGAGGAAGTCTATCATGTAAGCGATATCAAGAATATTAACCGCACAATCATAATTAACGTCACCTGCCTGCATTTCGACCGGCGGCGGCCCACCTCTATACAGATAATTAATGAGATAAGCAATATCGAGGATATTGATATCACCCTCCCCGGAGACATCACCGCAGATATATTCGCAGACATCACCGATACCATCGCCATCGGCGTCGGCCTGATCTTCGTTATCCACATACGGACAATTATCACAGGCATCACCATAACTGTCATTATCCGAATTCTGCTGATCGGTATTGACACTGTCAGGACAGTTGTCGCAGACATCGCCGACAGTATCGCCATCGACATCGGACTGGTCTTCATTATCGGTGAAATCGCAGTTATCGCAGGCATTGCCGTGAGAGTCATTATCGGAATTGGCCTGGTTTTCATTGGTTGTCGTCGGGCAGTTATCGCAGGCATCGCCGTGACTGTCGGAATCCGAATTTTGCTGATTTTCATTATCGGTTACCGGGCAGTTGTCACAGGCGTCGCCATGACTGTCGGTATCGGAATTAGCCTGATTTTCATTGGTTGTTGTCGGGCAGTTGTCGCAGGCATCGCCGTAACTGTCGGAATCCGAATTATCCTGATTCGGATTATAGGTGGAGACACAATTATCGCAGGCATCACCCATACCATCACTGTCGCTGTCTTCCTGTCCCGGATTATATGTTGTCGGGCAATTATCTTCGTCGGCGCACCAGCCGTCGCCATCGATGTCATTTTGGGGATCATTGGGGCAAACATCGCAAACGTCGCCGATATTATCACCGTCGGAATCGGCCTGATCTTCATTGGTGCTGTCCGGGCAGTTATCGCAGGCGTCACCGTATGAATCAAGATCCGAATTGGCCTGGTTTTCATTATTTATAAAGTCGCAATTATCGCAGACGTCGCCATGACTGTCGGTATCCGAATTGGCCTGATTGGTATTGGGATCATCCGGGCAATTATCGCAGGCATCCCCGACCGTATCGGTATCGGTATCGGATTGATCCTCGTTGGTCACGGTCGGACAGTTATCGCAGGCGTTACCGTAAGAATCGGCATCCGAATTGGCCTGATTGGTATTGGGAACGGTCGGGCAGTTATCGCAGGCATCACCAACAGTATCGGTATCACCATCCTCCTGACCCGGATTAGCCACGGTCGGGCAGTTATCGCAGGCGTCACCCAATGAATCGGCGTCGGAATTCTGCTGATTGGTATTGGGATCGTCAGGGCAATTATCACAGACATCGCCGACATCATCGCTGTCGCCGTCCGCCTGATTCGTATTGGGATCATCGGGGCAGTTATCGCAAGCATCGCCGACCGTATCGGTATCGGCGTCCTCCTGACCCGGATTCGTAACATCGGGACAGTTATCGCAGGCATCACCGTACTGATCGCCGTCGGAATTGGCCTGGCCGGGATTATAAGTCCCGACGCAATTATCGCAGGCATCACCGACGCCGTCGCCGTCACCATCCTCCTGTCCCGGGTTATACGTCGTCGGGCAGTTATCTTCATCGGCGCAAAAACCGTCACCATCGATGTCGTTATCGGGGTCAAAAGGACAAACATCACAGGAGTCGCCGTCACCATCACTATCGCTGTCTTCCTGGTTGGGATTGTAGACATAAGGGCAATTATCCTGAGCATCATTATGGCCGTCGCAGTCGACGTCGTTTTCACAGGCAAAAAACCAGCAGTATGGACCATTGAATGTCATCGATGGCGAAAATAACCAATCGAACTTCCCCGGTGGCGTAGTTCCCGGAATACTGCAGGAATCAACACAAAACGTCCCACCTTCGTCAATCTGGTAAGCAAACTGTATATTCAGCTCCTCGGCGGTACTGGCGGGCCAGCCGGTCATAGAAACGGTTGTATTATTGATAGTATCGGGAAGATTACCGTCCCAGCTCCATCCGAACCAGTCATTGAACATCGTCCAGATAGCATCGAAGCCATTCAGCATTAATATGGAACTGTCATTGTAGTAATACGGCGGAATGTCCGACGTTTTCGCACTATAACCGCCAACATTACGGTGCAGGGCGACGGCAATACTCTGGTCCGGACTATAGAAATACATCGGCCAACTATAGCCCAGATTAAGGCCGTCATTAAACATATAAATATCGACGGTAAACGGGACGCCTACCTGGAGAGTATCAGGCGCCATTTGCGGCGAGGCATCGGCGCGGATGGTTCCGGCGGATGACTGGCTATATGCAAAAATAACCAGTAAAAGTGCCAGAATCAACGAAAATTTTTTCATGTCGTCCCTCCTTGGGGCAAAAAGGTTAGGGGTTGGTTACTTTCACGGTATCCGTAAATTTAATTGTCATTTCTACAGGCTTTGTCTTTAAGGCCATCTACCTCCCCCAAAGGCTTCAGGCCACGTCGCGGTACTGAAGATTCATAAAATCATACAATACATTTTATAATAATATAACTGATGCTACCCCTTTTTGTCAAGCAGAAAATGAATTTAAGGACTTTATAACGAAATAAATTGCAATGGATTATACTTTTGGGAATGACAAATAGACTAATCTACCCTCTTTCGATAAAATGCTGAATCAATCCGGGTCTGCAATCCTTTTTCAAGGCTATAAACCGGGGACCATCGTATTTCGGATGAAATTCTTCAATGAAAAGCCCCGCTTTCTTGCGGGGCTTTTTTCTATTATAACGATTCCCAGTTTCTATCGCCGATTATAAATTATAAAATATCCTCCTTATTTCAGAAGCATCATCTTACGCGTTACTGTCTGTTTAGCAGCCGTTGCCTTATAGAAATAGACACCGGAAGCGTATTGAGAGGCATCCCAGGATATTCTGACCGGTCCGGCTTCGCCATATCCGCTGAATTCTGCGATTTTCTGACCCATTACGTTAATGATCGATACAGACCAATCAGAGGCGGTCGGAAGTGTCATTTCAATTGTCGTTGTCGGATTGAACGGGTTGGGATAGCAGGTAACGCTGAATTTGTTCGGGATTAGTGTCGCCTTGTAAGCATTGCCGTCATAATCGGCCGCTTCAACGGATAATAAGTTGGCAGATGTCCGTAATATCTCGCCGCTGCAGGCATGTCCTCTGTCAAAACTGTAAAGCAATACGCGGGTATTGGTACCGTCAAAGTGACTGATAATTTCCATATCCATCGCATCACTTCCGAGAGAGACATTGGCTTCACCCTCCAATACCATAAGCGCCGCACCAAGTCTCGAATCCACATTTATCGCACCGTCAACACTCTCGAACTCGGCGTAAATATTCGGCGCCACTTTAGGAATGGGGAGTGCATCGCCGACAATAATGCGAATCATGTAAACCAGATCGGCAACCGTCAGTGTAATTCCATCGGCATTGACGTCGGTCGCCGCCTTTTGACCCTCGAAGTTGACAGTAAAGGCATCAGGGCCGAAAATGAAATAGTTCGTGAAAACAATCGCATCGGCGATTTCATTACAAACACCATTGAGATTGACATCCCCGCGGTCATCAAGATTCTCAACCGGGATTATGTCAATCCCGCCATTTACGAATTCAACGCATCTGATAGCGGATGGCTTATCCGGTATGGGATTCAGACAGTCATCGGGAGCGCCGAGAAACGGAATCCGGGCATCTTCAGGGAATTGACTGTCATCATTTTCATCCCAGATTAAACCGTTCTCAAAATCATATATCTTGCTGTCGATAAAGGCTGTATCACCGGTTTTGGATGATATGATATTATCGCCGCAATCAGCCCAGAAGAAGTAAATAGGAACGTACTGGCTCTCGAAATTCATATCACTCGTGACTAAGAACGTCATTTCAGCCAGCTCATGCGGGTCTTCGTCGGGCGGTCCGAAACACGAAGGATGCAGCGGGCCGTTATTATCCTCGGCTAACGCAACGATTCTCAATAAACCGGACGGACAGGCATCACCGCAATTGCCGTTAAAACCATATCGATATGTGAAATATTCCCAGCCGCAGTCTTCCAGCAATTGACCCCTTTCGGCCTCCATAAACGTCAGGGCCGAGGCATCATAGGCAATCAGGAAGTCAAATCCGCCCATCTCATATTGCTGCCCGATTGCTTTGGTATATGTAATTGAAACATGCTCCAAATGACCCTGAAGCGAGCCGTGGGTTTTTTCTATTTGAACAACCGGGCATTCGGTCAATTTTCTGACAAAAACACTTGTCTGGCATTGATCCGTGGTTTGTTTGGCCCCACACTCATCGGTGGCCGTTATCGTCACCGTATAATACCCTTCGGCATCGGCCGTAAAGCATACCGAATCACCTTCAAACACAACGTTACTTCCGGGAACAACATCAACTTCACATGAAACCAGATTTCCATCCGGATCACTGCAACCGAATCCGTGAATACAGATGTCGGCCGGGAATTCATAAACACTGACTGATGCGGAGCCGGGACATTCCGCAACGGGCGGGCTGTTTAACGTGACATTTACCATTGTCGTGCAGGCCGTCGTCGCGCCGCAAGCATCGGTGGCGAGTAAAATCAAATAATTCATACCCTCGACCGGCATGAAACATATTTCATCACCGTTCAGGGTTCCGGTGACCGCATTGCACGAAGCCAGGTTGTAATCGATATCACTGCACGAAAAGCCAGGAATACACAATTGCTCCAGTTCACATAGAGAAGTATCAATCTCGCCGGGACAGGTCGCTGTCGGCGGGTTATTAAGAATAACCGTTACTACCGTTGTGCACGTATCGGCGGCACCACAATCATCGGTCGCAATCAGCATTAGCGTATTTTCTCCTTCGACCGGCGTGAAACAAATCTCATCGCCGTCCAGCGTTCCGCCTATCGCCTCACAAGACGCAAGATTATCGTCGGGATCGCTGCACTGTAAACCGCCGATGCATATCTCGGTAAGCTCGCACATGAATATCGTCGTATCGGACGGGCATGCGGCCTGCGGCGGATCATTGGGAACCAGCGTTATCAACTGCTGGCAACCGGAACTGTTTCCGCAGCTGTCAGTCGCCGTCCATGTCCGGGTCACGACATTTCCGTTAATCTGGTCGGTGTATGTAATCACCGGTGAAGGATCACAATTATCGGCGGCGGTTGCCGTGTCGGTAATTGATGGATCGTACGGGCCGTCGCAATAAATTTCAGCATCCTCCGGGCAGGTAATAACCGGCGGCGTCGTATCCTCAACCGTTATTGACTGCTGGCATTCCGAATAATTATTACCGGCATCAGTCGCACGCCAGGTCCTGATAATCGTGTATTCCTGCGGGCAATCACCGGCCACCGTGCTGTCGGTATAAGTAATTGCCGGATTCGGATCGCAATTGTCATCTGCCGTGGCGGTGCCGGTACTTGATGGATCCGTCGATTCGTCGCATTCGACGGCGATATCATTAGGGCAGGTTATCGTCGGCGGTGATGTATCAATCAGCGTAATCGTTTGTAGACAATCGGAATCGTTACCGCAGGCATCGGTCGCTGTCCAGGTCCGCGTAATCACATTGCCGTTAACCTGATCGGAATACGCAACTGCCGGTGAGACATCACAATTATCGACTGCGGTGGCGCTGCCGGTATTCGACGGATCGGTCGAAGCACTGCATTCTATCGTGATATTATCGGGACAGGTGATAACCGGCGGAGTTGAATCCTCGACCGTGATTACCTGTGCGCAGCTGGAACTGTTCCCACACTCATCCTCGGCCGTCCACGTGCGATAAACGATAGACTCCTGCGCACAATCGCCGGCGACAGTACTGTCGCTATAACTGAAAGTCACCGAACCGCAATTATCGGTTGCGGTCGGACTGCCCGTATTCGACGGATCCATCGATTCGTCACATTCAATGGTTATATCGGACGGACAGGTTACTGCCGGCGGCGTTGTATCCTGAACGGTGATTGTCTGCACGCAATCGGAGCTGTTGTTGCATTCATCAGTCGCCGTCCAGGTCCGCTGTATTGTATAGTTATCGGGGCAGTTGCCCGATACGATGTTATCACTATAAGTGACCGTCACCGCACCGCAATTGTCACTGGCGGTGGCGCTACCGGTATTCGACGGATCGGTCGACTGGTCACATTCTAAAGTAATGTCTCCCGGACAAGTAATAACCGGCGTCGTCGTGTCCTCAACCGTTATTGTCTGGATACATTCCGCGTAATTTCCATTATCATCTTCGGCGTGCCACGTGCGAGATATCGTCTTCTCCTGCGGACAACTTCCCGCCGTTTCGCTATCGGTATAGCTTATTGTTACATTCGTATCGCAATTATCAATCGCCGTCGCGCTGCCCGTATTCGAGGGGTCGGTCGACTGGTCGCACTCAATTGTCACATCGGTCGGACAGTTGATTACCGGCGGCGTCGTATCCAAAATAGTAATTGTCTGCTGGCAGGATGAACTGTTGCCGCAATTATCAGTCGCCGTCCAGGTGCGCGTTATGACACCGTAATTTCTCGAATCGGTATAAGTTACATCGGGTGAACCGTCACAGTTATCAACCGCAGAAGCATTGCCGGTATTTGATGGAAGCGTCGATTCGTCGCATTCAATAGTTATATCTGACGGGCAGGTTATGACCGGCGGCGTCGTATCCTGGATGGTAATTGTCTGCATGCAATCGGAACTGTTGTCACATTCATCGGTCGCTGTCCAGGTCCTCTGTATAGTATAGTTATCGGGACAACTGCCGGGAATGATATTATCGCTATAAATGACCGTCACCGAACCGCAATTGTCACTGGCCGTGGCGGTACCGGTATTCGACGGGTCAGTCGACTGGTCACATTCTAGAGTAATGTCTCCCGGGCAGGCAATGACCGGCGTCGTCGTATCTTGGACGGTAATTGTCTGCACACACTCTGCGTAGTTGCCGTTATTATCTTCCGCGTGCCATGTACGTGTTATGACTTTCTCCTGCGGACAGCTTCCAGTCGCGTCACTATCAGTATATGTAATTATTACACCGGTATCACAATTATCGGTCGCCGTCGCCGCGCCCGTATTTGACGGGTCGGCCGATTCATCGCACTCAATCGTTACATCGGCCGGACAACTGATAACCGGCGGGGTTGTATCCAAAATAGTAATTGTCTGCTGGCAGGATGAACTGTTGCCGCAATCATCAGTCGCCGTCCAGGTACGAGTTATTACGTTACCATTGACCTGGTCGGCATAATTAACAGTCGGTGATGTATCGCAATTATCGGTTGCCGTCGCCGAGCCGGCATTTGAAGGATCTATCGACTCATCACATTCTATTGTTGTATCATCCGGACAACTGATAACCGGGGCGGTCGTATCCTCAACCGTAATCGTCTGCTGGCACGTCGAAGTATCGTTGCAATCATCGACCGCATACCACGTTCTTGTAATGACTTTTTCCTGCGGGCAGCTACCCGCGACTTCACTATCGGAATATGTAATCGCCGGTGACGGATCATGATCATCGGTCGCCGTGGCATATCCGGTATTCGACGGATCGGTTGAGGCGTCGCATTCGATTGTCAAATCGACCGGACAGCTAATTACCGGCGGATCGTTTAGAAAAACATATATTATCGTCTGACAGGTATCAGCCGCGCCGTCGTCATCAGTGGCAATCAACGTAATTGTGTTAACACCCTCGCCCGGCGTAAAGCAGACGGTATCCCCGTTGAGCGATCCCGGGGAAACGATACATGAGGCCAGATTGTCATCCGGATCTGCACAACTAAAACCGGCAATACATATCTCGTCTAAATTACAAACAAATAACGTATCATTGCCGGGACATGATGCCACCGGCGGTTCATTGAAACATATATCAATGTGATACGGAGACGTCTGCGGATTCGTCGCCGGATTGGATACCGTTGCCTCGCCATCGGATGCGGTAATATAGTATTCAAAGAATTCTTTCCCCGAAAGTGTACTGGCCGGTATTGTGGCGCAGAAAGTACTATCGTCGACCTGCAGAGTCATTAATATATCCGTATAGCTGCCGGCTTGTGTTCGATAAAACAATCGTACCGTCAAATCGCCGGGATCGGTGTCGGCATCGGTAACATAGGTGCAAATCTGTAAATCAATCGTGTCCGGCTGGCAGGTATCGCTCAGGGCGACAGTCGGCGGAGTAATGTCGATTTCGGGAACGTCTGTTTCCTGACAGGCCGCGGAATCACAGGGACCGCATAAATCTTCCGATTCGTTATAGTAACATACCGTCGTCGTATGCCAATCGCCATTTTGAACCGTATCGAGACTTTCATAACAAATATAGTACCGACTGCATAAACGCTCTTTAATTTGATTATATACCGAATCGATATCGGCCCCGGTGGGAGCATAGCTCCAGAAGCCGCCAGTTCCATTGGCAAACGCCTGCAATGCTTGAGGATTGTACCAGGTATATCCAATCGGCCCGAGATTGAACGTATATATCGGGATACCGGCGCCATTTGCCAGATTAACGATTATGGCCGAATCATCCGCATAGGAATGATCGTTTATCCCGTCAGGCGGCGGCCAGCAGCTTTGGCTGCGATTTTCCAACCCGTCGGTAAAGGCAATAACGGCCTTTGAGCCCAATTCTGCTGTTGTGATGTTGACACCTTCCCAAATGCCGTCAAAAACCGCCGTGTATCCATTGGCGCTAAGACCACTAATCGCGGCGTGCAGTGCGGCCGTGTCGCTGGTGAAACCTATCTCCGTCGTCACACATGTACTGAAAGATACAATGGCTACCCGATCAAACGGATCCATATTATCAACAAAACGGTGCATGGCCGCCTTGGCCGAATCGAGCCGATTATCATCGCTCATACTTCCACTTACATCGACCACAAGGCAGACCGAGGTATGACACGAATCGGCATTCAATTCCTGAATCGTAAAAGAATTGATGGGATTTCCATCCTGATAAACACAAAAACTATCAGCGGCTAAACCACCCACCGGAATCCCGGAAATATCCAGAGCGTCCGCATAAAAACAAATCGTCGGGAATCCCGAACAATCCAAACCGGAGATAATCATCGAGTCGACTGAGCCTCCGCTTTTATCCCCTCTAATCAATGGCTGCTGAGATCCTTCGCCGCCCGGCGACTGCGGCGGTTCATTAGAGACGCTATCCACCCAGGTAGTATCCGGCAATACGCCTACTAAGACCTGACCGAAACCGGACGCCGGCGCGATAAATAAGCCGGCCATTATTAGCGCGAAAATCAAGAGTCGTGATTTGAAATGCCCCGCTTTTCCCGGTGAACAATAGCGACAAGTCATTAATTGCCCTTCATATATCGAATTATTTTTTTTCAAATATCATCCAACCAGCTAAAGGCCGATAGTACAATGGATTTCATAAATAATAGTACATCAGAAAATAGTAATACACTAAGACACAGAAAAACTCGTCCCTCTATTATTTATAAAAATTGTGCTCGAACGGCTTTTAGCCGGGTTGTTCTATACCGAATAAGTATAAGATTTTAAAACAGTTAAGTCAAGCTAAAAATGCCGGTTTGCGGGGTTTTTATGAAAAAAATTCCGGTTTATTTACGCATTTTCTACCCGTTTTTTACGCATATTTTTTTCGCTTTTTAAAATCGCAATAATTACCGGTCGGCAATTGCAGTATCGGTTGTCGCTCAATAATTTACAAGAATGTCGGATAAATGCCGATTTTGGCTCGCACAGATATGGCGCAAATCTGATTTTTCCAATAGGCTGTTTATTCTCTTTCAAGATAACGGGTCGTAAAGTACTCGTCTTTGACATCCGGATTAAATTTTATTTCATCGACCTTTAAAATTGACTTCCGGTCGTTTTGTTTATTGACCATTATTAAATCCATCAACCGGTACTTTTTGTTTTTCGGATCGAGTAATACGATTTTATTCACATTCAGTTCCTTGTATAACGACCCATCCAGATCATAATAAATCGCCTTACGAATAACATAATCGTCCTTGCCGATAAATGAAATTCGCTTCGAAAAGCCGTTCTCGTCGGCGATATCATCATTCTTGGGAATTATCTCGAGTTGCCAGCAATCGGTACCATTCACATTCTTCTCGCCCAGAACCTTAAAATCGAAATCATCGGCATTGGGCGGCGTCATATCGGCATAAGAGAATTCTGATCCCATGAAGTTTTTCGCTTTTTCACTGCTGATAATTCTGCGCGTTTTTCTCAAAGCCGGCATATACAGCCACATATCATCGTCCTTTTTCAGATAATCATAAGTGAGCAAACCGGTCCCTTTGACATCGGCCGGTGCCAGAAACCGGACCAGCTTTTTTTCGGTATCCCCATTGTCATACAGCTTCGTTACCTGCGCTATTTTTCTTACCCGCTCGCGTCCTTTGCTGTCGATAATAGTCATGGTCGAGGTCGCCTCCACTCCGGCCAGGCGAGTCGCGTCGATTGACCGATCGAATATTTCCCGGCCGGTCGGCTTTTCCTGTGCAAAAATGCTCGAAAAAGTCAGGATAATTATTATTGCTGTTAATACTGTCAGCCATTTCATGGATTCACTCCTTTTTAGTTTTAGTTATCAGTTTTCGGTTTTCTGTATTTCAGTTTTCAATTTTTTACACTCTGCCTTTATTTCGGTTCGAGGAACCGAGGCTTAAATATCAGACACAACGACGGGATCAATACGAGCGCTCCGACCAGACATGAAAATATAGAAACAACGACCAAAAAACCGAAAAACTTTACCGGAAGAAAACCGGAGAACAACAGGGCTACAAATCCGACAATAACCGAAAAAGCATTAAAAATGATTCCCCGTCCCGACGTCGTCAAAGTCTTTATAACAGCTTCTTCGTAATCCAAACCGTGGCGCCTTTCTTCCCGATACCGCCATAAAAAATGAATCGTATAATCGATCCCGACGCCGATCATGATCGACGACAACAGGGCCGTCGCGACATTCAGCTCGATGCCGAAAATACCCATCAGTCCGAACAGGACGATAATCGACAACGTCAGAGGAATAGCGGAAATCAACCCGGCGATTACCGAACGGAACAGAATCATCAAAAGAATCGCCACGATTATCATCGCCAGAGTCAGCGAAAGAAGCTGTCCGCTGACCACCAGCCGCGCCAGATCGGATAGCACGACACCGATACCCCCGATTAATAAAACATTCGGATCGTTTGCGACCATTGTTCTGATGGTATCCACAAAATGATTCAGACGGGTGGTGCTCGTTGTATTCATGCGGGCGGTAATTAAGGCATGCTCGTACGGAAAATCGACCAATTTTTCAAAATCTTCCGGATCGCCGCTCATGCTGTATAACTCGAAATATTGGGCCACGGCGTTGCGCGTATCCGGAATACGATCATATCCGACATCATCGGTATCGTTTAAGGCCCGGCTCATTTGACGTACCACGCGGGCAATAGAGGTCGTATTGCCGACCATATCCATCCGCCCGATTTGCCTTTCGAGCGAATCGATTTTTTTCATCAGGCGCGGGTCCTTGATATCTCCCTCGATGACTATCGATATATTCTGAGAGCCGCCCAGATTTTGATCGATCAAATCGGTCGCATACACGACCGGATCATCTTCCGAGAAATACCGCTTCGGATCGGTATCGACCACCACCCGGAATATCCCTATAGCGGCAATCAGAGACAAGATCAAGGCAACAATCGTAATCGTCCCCGGTCGATTCGAAACCAGACGTCCGAAAAACCAGAGAAGTCTTTCCATGAGTCGCTGTCTATGGTCCGGGTCCTCCGGTCTGGATAGTACCGGGCGCGGCTTGCGAATTAACGACGTCACCGCCGGGATAAAAAACAGGCTGGCCGCCAATGCGAAAATAATCCCGCACGCCGCCAGAATCCCCAACTGCTCGGCCGGTACCAGGGCATGCCCCAGAAGACATAACATTCCCGCCATGGTCGTCAAACCGGTTATCAGGACCGGCTTGGATAATGTCCTGAACATCCTTTTCGCCAATTCCTTCTTCGTATATGTATTGCCGGGCGTATTATCCTCCTGGTACCGGGCGATCATGTGAATGCCGTAATCGTTGGCCACGGCAATCAAAAAGACCGGCAGTATGACGGTAATTATCTGAATTCTCCAGCCTAAGACGGGAATCAATCCCATCGAAAAAAGAACCGACATGACGACCACAAAAAACGGCAGCAGAACACCCCGTAGCTGCTTGAAACATATAAATAAAAAGATAAGCATAATTATCAGGCCGATCGGCATCAGATGCTGGAGATCATTCTGAATATTGCGACTTACGTTGCCGCGTATGTAGGGTAAACCACCTATGACCGTTTCCTCGGATCCCGGATGATCCGCGACCAATTTCTCAATCTGCGGGATAATATACGCATCGGAGACATCATCCTTTATTACCGCAATCACTGCCGTTATCGTGAAATCCTTAGATACGACACTGCCGTAAACGATGTCATTATCCATCAATTCGCGGCGAAGATTCTCTCGTTGCTCATCGGTTTTCGGTATCCGATCGACCGCCGGATCGACAATCATCGCCCCCTGTTCGCTTTTAATGCTTTTCAAATCAAAAAGAGAAAGGACCTTATCCACGCCCTTAATGCGATTGGCCGCTCGGGAAAGTTCTTTGACCCGTTTCAGCGTTCCCGAATTTAAAACATCGTCAGTCCTGATGATAATCATCAACATCTCCGTTCCGCCGAACAGTTCGTCTATTTTATCCGTGTTGATTCTTGAAATCATATCGGCGGGAAGCTGGTCTTTCATGTCGGCGTCGATTTTCGCATACCGAATCTGGTAACCAAAAACTCCCGCGACCGCAATAAAGCCTATAATAATAAACCAGCGGAACTTGATTATATAATCAGCCATCGTTTTCATCACTATCTCCTCTTTGTTTTCGATTCAACTCAGCGATACCCGTAATACCTCTTAGACAAAAAGTCGATATCAAACCGGCGTACTTTTCATAAAACGAATCATCGAATTCAAGCCCGAAAATTTGCGCCTGAACCGGGCGTAATCGGAAATGAGCCAATACGATTCCGAGTATCGACGGGCCAATCGCGATTACCTGAAGTGGATCATCCGGATCCAGACTAAAGCGACGGAAAAGATCAGAGACACCCTTTATCAGCGATTTGACCTTTTCAGTCCTTATATCCGCGATTTCCGGTATATCGAGCGGCAGGGTATTAAACGAAACCACCGCCAGATCGCTGTTATGCCTGATAAAATCGACAATACCTTTTATTATCAACCGCACACTATCTTCCGGCGTTTGCTCCTCACTGATTACATGCACGATAGCTTGATAGTACTTACTATGGAATTCGTCAATAATCGATTTTAAAATGCCGCCCTTACCGCCATAATAATATGATATCATCGAGATGTTCACATCAGCGGCTCCGGCGATTTCCCGGACGCCGACACCATCATAGCTTTTTTTGGCGAATAGTGCCACCGCCGCATCAAAAATCCTCTGTCTGGGATTGTCTATTGCTTCACTGCTCATATAATCACCTCCTAAAACGATGCTCGCAGTTCGAAATAAACCGCGCTCAGATATGAATCGATGCTGCCGTAAAGCGATTCCTCGGGGCCGGTGTAAATCTCGCCGCCGAAAAAAGCCGACAGATCATCGGTGATTTCGTAACTTATTTTGGGCCGAAGCATTAGTTCATCGGTTACGAAGTTGTACATCCCCAGTACTTCCAACGTTAAAGTCTCGTACAGAAAAGTCCAGGCGGGCCGAAAAGATATGGCATGAGAAATCTTATCGGTTTGGAAGCTTATCAATCGATTTTTGACGGCCAACTGGTACGGTATCATTTCCAGTGGTAAGGTCGGCTCGGTTAATTCGGAATAATTGATGACATACCTTCCCATATACTGAACTATCAGACTTACATCAGGTCCGAACTCCTTGTCGAAACCGAGAACGTACTGGAAATCGGGATAGGGGATATAATCTTTCGCTCTATACTCTCCGTAAGGATAGCGGTATGCAATCTCTCCCCGAAATCCGTAATCACCCAATGTTGTCTGAAAATCCGCTCCGATAATATGCTGGCGATATGCCCGCGGCGATACATTCACAGTTAGATTACCACCAGAACTCTCAAGCGAAACCAAATCAATACCCGGTGAGGGATTAAAACCGTCAAAATATGAAATTGAGCCGTCTATCGACGGCCGTTCGAAATTCATTCTGACCGCCACTGCGCTGTTATTCAGATTGGCATCAGGGTAATCAGGCTCATTTAAAACAATATATTCCGGCAACGGAACAATATCGGTCGGAATCACCGAAGCGGCGTAATTCGGAATCCAGATCGCCTCCAGCCTGACCGGATACGCATTGCACCAGGCACGAAACAGGAAATTGGCCAGGCGACGATCATCCTCGTCCGGCGAGCGAGTCAAATAATCTTTCGGCGTAATATTATCGGTCGGATTGAACCCGTCGGCCCTACCCCAGACCACGATTTGATGTCCGACGCGGAAATCGAACCGGCCGACGTACAGGTTTACATACGATTCGGCCAGATCAAGCTCATTAAGCGGATCGTGAAATTCACTTCCGTTACGGAAACCTAATTCGGCGAAGGCGTCGCCAAAACCGATCTTCTTGACCGTCAACTGCAAGTCAGCCTCGGCGTAGGAACTTTTCGTCTCCGCTTCATTCTTTCCCGGAACTTTGCCGACAAAAAGGGTCGCCCGGAGAAAGCCGTTAAGTTCATACGAGGTTTGATTATCAGACCCGGTTTCTTCCGATCCGCTGGTGGCGGATTCGAACAAACCTTGCCCGAATGCCGGTAAGTTATTCATTAACAACACAATAACCAAAATTATAAATCTTCTGGCCATTCCCAACTCCTATATTTAAATATTTTCAATTCCCATAATCAAACAAACGTTTGCTTATATATACGAATCAAACAAACGTTTGTCAAGTATTTTTTTGCTGTTTATTTTAATTTTTTCAATTAATCAGATTATTTAAAAGCCTGCTGTCGCTTCACCCGATGCGCTACAACGGCTTAACTTAAATATAACGCTTGACTATTATGGATTTCCCGGCTATTTTCCGGACCATAAGCAATCTAAAATAGGCCGCAGAAACAATAAATGTTACGATTACTCGATAAGCTCAGAATTTTACTGAATAATTACGCCCGTGCCCGGATAATTATACCATTAATAATCATAACGACAGCCACATACACTTACATGCTCATGTTTTCGATTCCATCGGTTATGGAGTATTCCGGCGGTATGAAAATATTTGATATGCTGGCGACGGGATACACATATGATTACGCCCGACTACTCCTCACAAACCTGGGTGAAGAAGGCCGCAGAGTGTATCTCACCTATCAAATTCCCCTCGATATGGTCTACCCGATATTTTTTGCAGTGACGTACACACTTTTATTGTTATTTATTTTCAGGAGTGGTTTCAAATCGACAAGTCCGATTCACAGGCTGATTTTTATACCGGTTTTCGCAGGATTTTTTGATTATCTTGAAAATATCGGGATCATAATTATGCTAAGGAGTTATCCCGATTTTTCGCCGGCGTGGGTCAATATAACAGGCATATTTTCTATGGCCAAAGCGGCGTTTACCACGATTTTTTGGCTGCTATTATTAATAGGCCTGGCAGCAATTACAAAAAGGCGACTAAGGCGAAATTAGTGACCAATGCCGTCCGCCTGCGGACAATTTTATCTCATAATCGAACATTTTATTGCACATTTCGCAATATAAGTTACTATGATACAGCACCTTGTCTAAATGGCACGTCAGTTGCCTATATCTTAATAGATGATCAAAAACTACATCACAATCGCCGTCAGGACTTTGCTTAGGCATCGGGCATATACAATTATTTGTATTCTGGGGATGGCCATTGGATTGGGGATGAGCCTGATTTCCGTATCGTATGTCGTCCGTGAATTAAGCTGGGAAGATTGTCACCTGAATAAAAAGAAAATTTACCGCGTCGAGATGAAATACCAACATGCCGACACGATTTGGTCGAGTGCCCGCGTCATGGCCCCGATGGGCGAAACACTCGCCAAAGAAATCTCGGGAATAAAAAAGGTGGCCGTCCTAAGGCATCAAAGAAAAAACTCCATTAGGATTGACAATAAAAAATACAATGTCGGCCCGGTAATCTATACCGGGCCTGAATTTTTCGATGTTTTCACATTTTCATTTAAAGCGGGTAATCCGATAGCATCTCTTGCCGATCCGAATTCGATTCTGATAACCGACTCACTTGCTAAAATCTATTTCCCCGGATTGGATCCTATTGGCAAATCGATAATTTTAAATGAAGACAATGAATTTATAATTACCGGCATTCTGGAAGACCCGCCGGTCACGACACAATTATATTGCGATTTTATCGCCTCATATTCGACTTTGTCGGCCTCCGGCGAAGATTTGAATTCATGGACGAATAACTCTGACGATTTAACCTATCTCTTATTGGATAAAACCGCGAATCCGGAAATAATCGAAGCTCAAATCGGTAAGGTTTTTGCCGAACATGTACATGCGGATATTTCCCAATGTTATACATTCAAGCTAAAACCGTTTAAAGATATTTATTTTAGTACTTACTACTCCGGCAATAAAGGCGAGATCTGGCCCGGTGGCGAATATGACGTTCTTATTATTGTCATATGTGTCGGTCTATTTATCTTAATTCAGGCCATTATTAATTTTATTTCTCTATCAACCGCAAGAGCTGCCGATCGGATGAAGGAAGTCGGCATCCGCAAAACCTTCGGAGCCGCACGCTCCAAACTGATTACACAATTCCTGGGCGAATCGTTAATTATCACCGTTGCATCGTCGTTTCTCGGATTGTTTTTTTATGATATTTTCAGAAAAGGGTATCGTATCGTCACCCCGGATCCTTATGATTTGCCGATTCTTTATACTAATCCCGGCAATATTATTTATATTGTTCTGTTAATTATTTTCGTTGCTATTTTGGCCGGATACTATCCGGCGTTATACCTTTCCCGCTTTAAACCGATCTCGGTCCTGCAGGATCGCACGACCAAATCATCGCGCTCCTTTATGAGAAAATTCCTGACTGTCTTTCAGTTCACACTCGCAATATTTTTTATAATTCAGACTGTCGGGTATTATGTCCAGTTGAATTATCTTACCAATTATGAATTGGGCTTCGATCGCGAAAACATTATGATTCTTCGATTCCATGATTACGACACCGGTGCCGAAGATTGTACCCTGGCCAAAACCGAGATTCTAAATCGAAATGACGTTCTGGGAGCGACACGAACCAGTCATGTTATGGGCGGCGTTTTCGGATATATGTTTTATTACACCGAGCCGGAACGAGACAAGTCAAAACGCCAATTCACGACCAAGCTCTTTGTCGACTATAATTTTCTCGAATTTTATGGAATCGGTCTGATCGAAGGTCGCGGATTTTCGCCCAATCGGCCGGAGGATGTAGGTCACGCGGTGCTTATAAACGAAAAATTCAAGGAAAAACTGGGATTGGATAATCCGATCGGTCAGCGACTTTATACCGACTCTTCGGCATTCGAAATCGTCGGCGTGGTTGAAGACTTCAAAGGTGAAACGCTCGACGACGGATACGGGTCGCATCTTGTCATTGTTCTTCATCCCAACCAATGTCGTGTCCTGTATATAAAATTAAAGGACGATAACATACATCAATCCGTCGCTGCGATCGGTACAACCTGGAACCAGCTGTTTGGTGACCGTATTTTTGAATATACTTTTCTAACGGATTATATTCGTGCGCAATACAGTGAACTCGATTCCGTCATGATATTCTTTGGTGTTCTTTCTCTCATATCGCTAATTGTCGCCGGGATGGGTATATTCGGATTGGTTTTATATACTGTCGAACGTAAGACCAAGGAGATGGCTATTCGCAAAGTCCTGGGCGCCTCCATAATCGCTGTCTCAAAAGCCCTCACTAAAGAATTCGTCTTTCTCATTATAATTTCAAATGTCATCGCTTGTCCGTTTGCCTATCTGATGATTAAATGGATGATGGAGACATATCCGTTTCAGGCAACGATGGGCTTCGGGACGTATCTAAGCGGTGGTCTTTTGACTATTTTGATAACTATGCTCACTGCTGCCTTTCATATTATCAAAGCGGCCCGCGCCAATCCGGTCGATACCCTGAGGTACCAGTAGATCGCGCGTATTTTCCTGATCCTTTATTATTTAAATATGCTTTTTACTTGCCGACCGAAATCACAGGCACCATATTCATCATAGAAAATCATGTTGGACGATAGGATTGTTAATTTCTCCAATCGGTCAATTGAGTCGGAGAAGGGCAACATGTCTTTTATATATACATTTATCATTTTTTTTATTGTTTCAATTGCCATTACCCGGCTATCATGGCCGTCGCTGAAGAGTTTCCGCTATCACGGCTTCTATCGCTTTTTCGCGTTTGAAGCGATCCTGATTCTGGTTCTGCTGAACATTAATTATTGGTTCGATAATCCGTTTAATATTTTTCAGATACTCTCGTGGATTTTACTTTTAATCTCCGCCTTTATGGCTGTCTACGGATTTATATCTTTGCGCAAACTTGGTAAACCTGACCGAAGAAGGATTGATCCCTCAATAATAGCCGTAGAAAAAACGACCGTATTGGTAATTGTCGGGGCGTATCGATATATCCGTCATCCCCTTTATGCCTCTCTTTTTTATGGAGTCTGGGGAGTATTTTTCAAACGACCGTCAGGATTGGGTTTGGCCCTGACGCTATTTACGATAATTTTCGTTACCCTGACCGCCAAGATCGAAGAAATCGAAAATATTGGCTTTTTCGGCGAAGCATACCGAAATTACATGAAACAAACGAAAATGTTTGTACCATTTTTATTCTGAAAGCAGTCGCCGGTTTTGGCGGACGGAAAATAAGTCTTTCAGGAAAGAACCATATCAGTTTGCATAAAAAAAGCCCTCTCATAATAATGAAAGGGCGTCTCGGAGGCGACAAATATATTAATGTGCCGCCATTAATGTCGGGGAATCATTATTTATTGCCGGGGCTCCATCGGGATCGCCGGAGTTTATGAAGTTAATCGATGACTGCAAAAGCGCCACCGCATATTTGGTATTATGCACACCCATCGATTTATCTTCTTCGACAAACATATAGTTAAAAACCGCCCCGGTGGTGTCAGCCGATGTTACAGGACGTTTATCTTTCGGTTCAAGCGATGAATCATCGCCTTCATGAACCCATTCAAGCAGGCTATCGGCGAGTAAAAGTTCTGCGAGGCTGTCAAGCAAACCCATTATTTCATCCTGAACACCCTCGATATTCGTATCCCAATCATAATCGGCGGCGGCCAGACGATTAAAATCACTGAGAGGATTGCCACTGTGACAACCGGTTACATTACATCCGAAAACATTGTCGTACTCCTCGCCTTCGCCCTCACCGGTGACATTAAAGGTATGTCCGCCGCTGCCGAAAACCGGAGTCGCCATATGGCATTGTATACAGAAGTCGGTCAAACCGCTCGGATGATAGGAATCAGGATAACCGGCAGTATAATCGGCATACTCATAGGCGTTTTCACCGAGCAACATGTCAGACTGGGGGCCGTGGTGGGGACCGAAATAATTATCCAGCGAGTCAGTGCCAGCAACATACTGGGCAGCGTTCTGGCGGCTGATATGACACTGGCCGCACGTATTACCCTCGCCCAAATCGAATTCATGATTATTACCCAACATGGTGAGTTCGTCATACTGCTCGGTCCGCAGCTCCAGATTACCATTGGTATGCGGCGCGTGACAGGTGAAACAGGCGATCTTCGAAAAATGAATCCCCGTATAGGGAACACTGGTTAACCGTGCCACATATCCTTCATTGGTATGGCACCTTTCACAGGGCTGATAGTATGACTGATTATTGCGATTACGGTAGACCGTTTCCCCCTGGGCATGCTTCGACAAATCGTATTCCTGCCTCATCTGGACCAGAAACACATCGGTGTCGTTATGACAGGTGAAACAGCTGACCTGTGCGGTTTGATCGCCCGCGACCTCATTGACCACTTTTCTTTCGCATCCGCTGCCGACAAGAAGCAACAGCATCAATACCGAGACCGGCATAAGTTTTTTGATTTCCATCTTAATACCCCTTAAAATGATAAATCTTTTGTTAAATTAATTTCTACAATATTGGCGGTATAGTACTCGTTATTCACAAGAAAATTATCAAAATTGTTGACGTTGTATTTAACTTCAAAATAATAGCTATCCGGCAACTTATAACGACCGCTGAAATGCAGTGCGATACTTTCCACGTCGGTATCCCGTTTACTGCGGTAATACACCAGGCCCGCCCCCGCTTGCACATTATAATACTCGTGCGATAAAATATCGCCATAGACCAGATGATCCCTAAATTCAAACTCCTGCTCCATGTTGGTATAATCACCGACCGAATAAGAATAACCGCCGGTTAGATCGGCGTATTCGGAAATCAGGAAAACCCAATCAAACGCCACGCGGTCGAAATCTACCTCACTCCCGAGTTGGTCATTGTTGCGCGTCCTGATTTCATATCTGATCCGGATAGAACCGTATCGGTCATGTCTGTACTTACCGGATATCTTAAAACGGTTACGGTCTTCATCACCAAGCAGACGCGATCCCTCATCGACCTTCTCGGCCCGAAAACCATACTCGGCGCGAAAATCCAGATATGACTTCGGCTTTATCCAGCCGGAAAAATAATATGAATTGGCTTTGATGACATTGTCGAAATCATCACTGATATCATTCTGATAACCTATTGTCGCACCGGCGTAGCCGGGCCAGAGATGCGACGCGTAAAAAGTATGGGCGATATTGTCGGTGCCGACTTTATCGCTATCCGAGGCGGTGCGTTCAAAAATAAAATTGTAGCTTACCGAGAAGTTCATCGGCAGATTAAGTGTCGTTCCACCCCATCCCTTATTGGATTTAATTTCGAAATCCGTCTGTTTATACCAGGTGCGGTAATTTAAAAAGCCGCCATGGATTAAAATCCAGTCGTATCGAGGGACCGCCCCGAAACCCCTGATTTTGAACCAGCGCCGGGATTGATCAAGATAATAGTCCTCATGATTGACATAATTTATACCGCCATATTCGGCCCGCAACATCCGGCCCCGGTAATTGATTTGAAAACCGGTATTAGCCCGTTTCTGCTCATAATCAACGGCTGTCGGCATGCCACCATCGACCACATCGAAATACTCCAGCACCGAACCGGAACGCCCGATAAAAGAACCGCTGCCGAATATTTTGACATATCGATAGGGGTAGAGCCAGATGTCGCCGGTAGTCGTATGACGACGGATAAAATCATTACCGTCGAAATCATACACCCGGCGGTACTGATTATTATTGACGCGAACGCCGAATAAACCCGATTTCTCGGCGCCGAAATAAAGATTCCGGTTGTTAAGCGTCACCCTTTTCAAATCGGCATCAAATCTGATCCCGTTTTTGAGAAAATAGCGAAATTTCTCCAGCGAGAAATCAAAACCCTCATATTGATTAAAGGTCGAATGATTGACCGCCCGGTTTCCCTCCTCATCGATAAATGTATATCCGATTTTGATCATACCGCTGCCATTTTCCGCAAAAACAGGCGAAGCCGAAATCATCGCCAGAAGCGAAATCGCCACGATTATTTTCCACCTCATATCGGACTCCTAATTGGCAAAGCTGTGGCAGCCGGACTGATTACAATCCGGAAAAAGTTTTGTCCCCAGATTCGGATCAAGAAACAGGTTGTTATCGTAGGAACCGTGAATCTGGCTGTGGCATTCGACGCAGGCCAGTTTGGTACCCAGACCGCTGTGTTGAGTTATATGTTTGACCGGCGTCATATGACATTGTTTACAAATCCCATCACCCGGCTGATTAAGCAGACGGTCGTTGGGCGAGCCGTGCGGCTGATGACATTCAAGACAACTGCCGCCCTCAATCGAGTAATTATAAACTATTTTATGTTCATACAAAAACGGCCCCGAATTTTCGGCATGGCATTCCTGGCATCGGAAATCCATTCCGACCGCCAGCATCGGATCTTCCAGCGACCCGAAATTATGACAATCAACACAGCGAATATTCCCCGATTCAAGCGGATGGGCCGAACGGCGCCTGAACTCGCTTTCCACCGCCGTATGACAGCTAAGGCAGTAATTATCTCGGTCATCGATCACCAATGCCTTATTCGGATTATCATGGATTTTGTGACAGGAAAGACAACCGATCTGAGCTCGGTTGTGCGGATCGGTCGTCGCCATCGCCGTCTGGTGCGGGCTCAAATGACACCGCCCGCATATCTCGGCCTGTTTGGAATACGTCGCTTTGTCGGCTCTGCTTATATTCTCGGCGGACGGGTCCTCGATATGCTCCTGCCAATCATCGTGGCAACCGGTACACCCCGACACCAGCGCTGACGGCAGATCACTCTCGGAATAAAGCCGATGAGGAGAGGCGCTCAGCGTCTGCTCCATATCGTCATGGCAGGCCAGACATGTCGACGTATTATCGATCAATTCTTCCTTATTATAATTATAAATGTCTTCTGAAAACGACACCGATAAACATGCAATCAGTATTAGAGCCGCCCCAACCAATATATTAATAACTCTTGGTGCCATATCTTCCCGCCTCTCAAATCTAACATTCCGGGAGTTTTATTGTCAATCAAAATATTAAAAAGTTTTTATAATGTCAACTATTTTTATCATATTAGTCCACATTTTTTTAACCGGCAAAAAATTAGAAAATGACTTAAGCACATAACAAGCCTATCAATTAGGGGTAGCGTTAACCGCCTTAAATGTATACTATTTTGTATACTCTTAATAATTAAAGTATATTTTCCCCTAACAAGCATTCGGGAACATAAATTCATTACCGATCATTGAATTAAATCAGGTTGAGCGGATGATGTTCCGAAGGAATTATGTTTAGTTAAGCCCTATTTTGTCAGCCGACCGGCTTTTCGACAAGAGCTGAATTCTTGATTCGATTATTGAATCGATTTCTTAAGTCGACAATAAAGTCATTACTGCAGAACGAATTACCTGTCGATATTTTTTCCATTTCTTTGATCAAAGATGAAACGGAATCGATACATCCGGATATCGATACTATCGTACTGTTAACGATTTTTCTTTTATCAATAATATGATTGTTTTCCACCGCGATATTGAGCCGTTTGGCCTGTTCGAGGATGAGCGCTGAAGAATCACGAACCAGTTTTCCGAAAACAGATATTGCCTCTTTCAGCGTATTGACAATTTTCTGGCCGTCCGGATCGATATTTACCTGCTTTTGAATTGCATTTTTCTCCTGTAATAATCGCTCGGCATGGATATACTGATTATATAAAAGCTCGTTGGCCTCACGCAAAATATCCTCGATACTCCCGATGTCGATCTCAAGATAGCCCGACTCGCTGACCACCTCGCTGATAATATTTCTTTCTATATCGGAAAGCGCCGAGTGCGAGAGATCAAGCCCGGCCGCGAGGTTTTTCTTGTTTTCCAGTTGCTCGCTTTCCGGGGGCGGCATGTGGTGGACGCGGAACTTGGAGACGGAGTTGGCCAGATTAACGATAAGGCTCAGGCGATGCGGTCGTGTTTCGGCTTCTTCATTTATTATTAAATGATGTTCACCGACTGCTTCGCTGATGACTTTCGGGATATTCCATTGGTCAAGCATAAACTGCCCGGCCCGGGCATGATTGGTGCTCCAGTAGCTTTCCTCGACGGCGGTCAGATTTTTACCGGTTTCGGCCAGCTTCCAGACGCTTTTAAATGTATCCGGGAAAGAAGATTCCAATATCAAGACGCCGATATCATGAAGCAGTCCGGCGGTAAAGGCTTCCTCGGCCGGTTGGTAATCGACAGCCTCGGCGATTTTCCGCGAGATCATCGCCACTTCCAGTGAGTGACGCCAGAATTTTTTTCGATCGATGGAAACATCGACGTTGTTTATTAATTCGTAAATGGAACTCGATAGTGCAAATGCAGTAACCGCTCTTGTCCCCAGCGAGGCCACCGCCTGCGAAATGGTCGTGATTTCATTCGCCGGGGCATAGAAAGGCGAATTGACCACCCGGAGAAGCTTGGTCGATAATCCCGGGTCTTTTTTGACAACGTTGGATAAATCAGCAATAGACGTATCGGAATTGTTCGCAACCCTGATAACTTCAACCAGTATCTGCGGCAGAGAGGATAGCTTTTTATGATCCTCCAAAATTTTCCGGAAAATATTCTGGCTCATAGGCTCCCTTTATACATTTATATATCGACTATCGGGAGCTTTTATTTAGATACTGCCGCTTTTGCTAATTTACCGGTCAGACGATCAATCCGCCTCTGAAGGTCCTGTCTGAGACAGGGGCGCAGCGGGCACACTTTTTGTGCCGCTTCAGCCATCCGAAGCGCCTTTTTGAAATCTTTGATTTTATGCTCGTTATATTTGGCCAACTCAATATAGGCCCAAAAAGCCTCGGAAGAGCGGCCGACGATAATATTCTCCCACAGCCCCGCCGCCTTCTCCAGATGCCCGCCTCGTTTATAAGAAAGCGATTGAAGATAAAGAATATCGTAACGTTCATGCGCCAGAGTGATATCGTCGAAATTCTCCAGTAAACGATAGACATTTTTATGCTCACGGCGCCTTTCGAATATTTTCGCCAGCGATAAAATATCGTCCGGTTCGCTGATTTTATCCGAAGGATTTTCAAGCACGGAGGCTATCTGATAGATGATAAAAAATAAAGAGATAATATCATTGCGATTGTGCTCAACGACACCTTTGAGTTGCTCGGTTTTATCCGTATTCAGCCAGTCGAAATAAATCGACGGCACCAGATAACCGGGGATATCGTCGCAGCGATAAAAATCCAGAATTTTTTGCTCAACATTGCTCAACGTACAATCGCGAAGACGCCGGCGATATAATCGCCTTACACAATTGAGAAGATCAATATGGTCGGCGTATTGTAAATTACGCTCAACGCGCTGAATTATCAACCGATCGGTCAGAATCGGCAAATCGAAAGCCTTGCCGTTGTAACTGACTATTATCGTATCCGGCTTGATTTCGGCGCGTACCGCCTCCAGCATCGTTTCCTCGTCAGGGAAATCGGGAAGAAAATACTGCCGCACCTGAAAGCCGTTTTCGGTAATCGATCCGAATCCGATTAAAAAGGCGACGGCACCGGCACCTCCCAACCCGGTCGTTTCCATGTCGAAAAAAAGAAGTTTCCGGGGATCAAGTTTATCGGTCGCGTCACTCCAGTCAAAATACCGCTTTTCCAGCGGCGTCGGCGGTAACATATCATCAATCATAAAGCGACCGTGAGCATAGGTTTCATTCAGGTCGGTCGTGATTTTAATATAAGTTCCGACGGAGTCGGCTATACGCTCGCCGTCTAAGCAGGCCGCGATTTTATCATACCTGCTTAGCGTATCGCCCATGGGTGTATTATTCTTATTTCCGGCAATCTGGTTTGAAAACCGATCGAGCTTATTGTGAAGCATATTTATTAAGGACTTTTTGTATGTAAAACTGCACGGTCGCGTCGGTTTCTTTGTCCTTCATCAATTCGACAAAACCGCAGGCAGAGGATGAATTACTCAGCAGAATTCCCTTAACAGCCAGAGCGCGCCTGACCGGCGAATCGGATTCCAATTGAGGTGCCAGCGCCGTCGCGGCCGCGATATCACCGATTTTGCCCAGTGTGATACAACCGAGATTTCCCACCAGCTCATTATTGGAATTGAGTGAATCTGTGATCGACTCGACAGCTATCTCACCCATTTCAATTAAGGCTTCCGAAGCACAATGGGCGGCACCGTAAAAGCTGTCACCCAGCATATGTACTAACGCTGGTATGGCCTGCATATTTTTTAACCTTCGGCAGGAAACGGCCGCCGATTTACGCACGATTTCATTATCATCAGGCAAAAGCTCGAGTATTGTTTCATCGGCCCGTTTATCGCCGATTTTTCCGAGCGCTACGGCGGCGGCGGAGCGAACCCGCCAGTCATTATGAAAAGCGACACCGATAAGACCGTCTACCGCCGATGAATCGCCCATCTCGCCCAGCGAGCGGCAGATGCGGCTGACCTGCTCCGGATTGTCGAGAGATAATGATTCGATCAATTGCGGCACGGCCGCGCTGCCGATCCCGACCAGAATGCTGTTTATCGTTTGATTCTCACGGGCGTCTTTGGTCATATATTTTTCTATAAGGCGCGGCACCGCCTCGGCGCCCAGGGCGATTATCGAATCGATCGCCGATTGCACCATTCCCCGGTATTTTAGCTCTCCCGACGAAGCCATGACAAACAGAATATCCACTTTTTCATTGATATCTGCCACTTGCGGACTTTCGACCTCCTTCGGCTGCAATGCTTCCGGCTCGGTCGTATCCGGTGCGATTGATACCACATCCATACCCCCGCCCCATTTGGAATCGGTCTGCCAGTAGCTGTCGTTCTCGCCGAGACCGATATAATTATCCTCCCCGCTGAGATCAAGAAACAGACCGATCGATCCGAATTCCCGGCGCGGATTACCGTAACCGCGTGTATTGGAAATACTATTGACGTAGTACGTATCATCACCGCGATCATCGATTAAAATACCGATACCGTTGGCCGAACCGGCCGCCTGCGAAAGATCCCATGCCTGATAAATATCATCACCTTGCCGATCAAGTATTATACCGCAGGCATAATCATGCCCGCAGCCTTGCATCAGACCCTTCCCTCGATAATAATCATGGCCGCTTTCATCAAGCAGGAAGCCCAGCGACATATGCACGCCCGTACCCTGAGAATATTGATAGGAAATATATTCATCACTGCCGCCGCCGTCATACAGCAGTCCCAGACCCCACCAGTAGCTGGCCCCCTCGCCATAGATATCGGTGATATGTTTATCATTGCCGTCAAAATCAAGCAAAGCCCCGACGCCGCCCGAGAGGTACGGCCGCAAACCGTAAGCAAATCCCTGCGACAATGAGAGATAGTGAACATCGACACCGGCCAGACCGATCGATTCTTTATATTTATTCCCGGCGATGTAATAATCACTGCCGGAATAATCGACAAGCGCGCCAAAGCCTTCGACCAACCCGACTCCCTGCCCGAAAAGATCCGCCGAATAATTATCCGAGCCCGAAATATCTATAACCAGACCGATACCGAATGTTGCCGCACCCTGCGTATGGGTATCACCATAGTACTTATCGCTGCCGCCGCCGTCATACAGCAGACCGAAACCGAAATACCCCGAACCGCACGAGAAATTGCCGCCGTTATACACATCATCGCCCGCCATGTCAAACAGTAAACCGGCCGACATACATCCCGAACCGATAACATACTCCGATTTGGCGTTATAAATATCATTCCCGGACAGATCAATTACAATACATCCGTGAGGTTTTTCAGGGTTGGACGATAAATCGTAGCGGTCATCGCCGCCGAAATCGAATATAAAATCGTACTCACCGTTGTAATAATCATCGCCGAGCCCCCCGATTTTCCACCTCTCATGTTTACCCAAAAATTCGGCGATTCCGGTCCGAACGGGCATAACAAGCGTATCTGAAAGCAAAGTCTCTATCGCTAAATCGCCGCTTTGAATAGCCGCGCTCAAATTATTGATCTCGTTGAACAAATCTTCGGTAGCCGCCACTCCCACCGACAAAATAAAATCTTTCCGGATACGATCGCCGGACTTTACAAACTGTTCGATATAATGTTCTTCGGCCTGCTGAATCGAGTCAAGCTCCTCCACCGAGCGGTTTTCATCGGCCGTATCTTCGAGAATTATTTCACGAAACTCATCCAGAAGGAAATCTCTCTCGGATTTACTCAAGAGAGCAAACGTCGAATCATGAGCCGAAGGAAAATCCTCGCTTAAATATTTCCACGCCTTCATGAGTAAGCGATTAAACTCCACCGAGTTGTAAAACAGGCTGGGGCCGTTTAATATCTGATCCTCTCCTATCGGGTTCATAGTTCGCCGGGGAGATACACGTGCTTCCTTGACAAGATTCTCAAATGCAAAATCGAGGACTTCCGTCGGATTTCTTTTTTGACATGAGCTTTTTAACTCCTCGGTGAATTCAATCATACCGTAAGGATGGCGCATCAAACCGCCAACCCGCGCCAGGCGAGAGTTATCTTTTTCGGTGTAATCGTCGCGGAAATGCAGATCGGAAGGCTTCAGATTCAATAGCGAAGTCAGCTTTTCCAATCCTTCATATTCGTAGGCCGAATCCGGCGTTGTCTGAGCAAAGCCTGACGAAAAAGAAAAAAACAGCAATAATAAATAAGCGAATATTCTCATGCGGAAAATAAACGATGGTTGAACCATCAGGTCAATTACTTTTTAAGATAAATAATATGACTTATTTACGTTTTATCAGAATCCACACCCAGGCCGGCAACAGCAGATAAACGATCCTGAACAAAAATGGAGGCAGTTTCGAGATGAAATTATTCGGCCGAACGACATCATCGGCGCAGAAGCTTCCCGGATTTTCAAATATCATCTTCGTATAATCGTGACGCCAGAAATCCCGCGTCAATCTCTTGAGTTTGCCCAGCGATAAAAGCCTGACATCGTACCTGCCCTTCTTGCCGGTCAGTTTCATGTAGATATCGGCCAATCGGTGCGGCAGCCAGGAAAGAAACGGCAGAAAATAGTGCCCCTCAATAATAACGTATCGATTCCCGGCGCCGAAATAACAAAAGCCGTCATCTTTCAAAAGACGATATATTTCCGAGACCAGCCCTTCCTGATTATCGACATGCTCATATATCTGGTTGCAGATAATGACATCGGCAAATTCATCCGCCAGTGCCGCGGCGGTTCCGTCCGTGCAAATATATTCAATATTCGATCTTCTGCTGTTTTGCCGGCCCGAATCCAGGCCGACCCGATCAACATCAAGCGCAATTACTCTTTTGAAATGCTCGGCAAACCGCTCGGTCATAATCCCGGTCGAGGCACCCAGGTCAAGACAGATCAGTTCTTCAAGCGGCCGCATTGAAAAATGACGGCAAACCGCCAGCGTTTTATCCGCCTTTTTCAGCCGGCCGTCAATATCGTGCAGAACCGGGAACCGCTCCGAAAAGGTGCCCATTGATTCATTAATTCTGGTTCTCTCATCTGTTTTCATAATTTCTTCAAAGTATAAATCGATGATATCGCAAAAAGCGACGGGCACATCTGCGCCAACGGTCTCAATATCATCGAAATTGTTTTCCACTTCGGCGGCGCAATCGATATATATATTTTATCGACAATTTTCAATTTCGTAATTTCAAACAATTTCTTATCGCGCCATGGAAAAAATAATCTGATATGCGAGTGACCGAAATCTCCCAGATGCGACCGGCCAAACAGTAATTTCAACCGCGAAATAATGTGAAACTCATTGGGCACCGAAACAACCAATTCACCGTCTTCATGTAATGCAGAAATGAGTTTTTCCAATACAATAACCGGATCATGCAACTGCTGCAAAACCTCCAGGCAAAGGATAATATCGTATTTATCGATTATTTCTTCCTGCTCCAGATCCAGAACCCCCACCTTATGTCCTTTTTGTCTGACCATTTCGACCGCCTCGGGCGATATATCAACGCCACTGACATCAAAACCGCCCTCGGCGAAATAATCCAGAATCAGACCGCGGCCGCAGCCGACATCCAATAAACAGCCCGAGCGTTTTTGCAGGAGTTTGTCAATCGCTTTTGCTCTTTGAAGCGAGCGCGGGTCCACTCTCGATTCCGGCTGCTGGCGCCAGTAATCATCAAAATATATTTTTTTCTTTTCAGCCGTTTGCATTTACGGCACCTCTGGCAGCCTCTTTTCCCGCCGCCGAATCCAACCACCGGTTTATCATCTTCGCTGAGTTATTAATATCCAACTCCTCCAGAACATTGGCGCAATTTCCGGATAACTCAATGCTATTTTCAGCCATCATATTCATTGTCAATGCCAGCTCTTTAATATTTCCGATATGGTAATAATATCCGACATCATATTTATCGATTAAAGATGGCATATCACCGATATCGGAGCAAATCACCGGAACATTAGCCTGCATCGCCTCGCCGAAAGTCAACGGCAGCGAGTCGGAGTGCGAGGGTATCACCGCCGCGACAGCGTTTACCAGAAGGCGGTTTATCCCACGACGGTGTAAATATCCGAGATATTTCACCGAATCACCCAGTTTATATGTCTTAATTCGCCGCTTCAATTCATTCTCGACTCGTCCGGTGCCGACATAGTACAGACGCCATTCCGGATTATCTTTTATAAATATCCGGAAAGCCTCAAGGAGGTCAAGAACGCCTTTACTTTTTTCGATTCTTCCGATGGAAATGAAATATTTCCCGTATTCCTCCGATGATTTAAAGTTGCCTTTATCAATACCGATGGCATGATAGCTGGGAATAAAATCGCATTGTTTCCTGGAAAGCGCCTCCACTTTCGTGGCCAGTTTATATCCGTCGGCGAACCGAATATCCGCTTTTTTCAGAACTTTCAAAATGATGTGGCCGATCAGAGGCAACGTCGCCCAGCGATTGATATCCGAACCCAGCGCCCAGACAGCGTACGGGACCTTAAATTTCCTTGATAACCTACAAGCGATATATCCCGAAGGCGCCGCCCAGAGCGCGATGATACCGTTATATTTGTTTTTCTTCAGTAATTCTTCACCCGTTTTCAAACCGGCCTTGAAAAATTTTCTAATTTTGAAAAATGTCGCCGGATTATAAAACGGCAACTGCGAAATTACTTTTAAGCCGTCGGACCATCTGAATCGATGCACGCTTGCATCCAGGTACTCATTGTTATCTGAGATCGCTTTATAGTACGGCGTTACGACATCAATTTCGATATTTTGACTTTCAAGAGCTCGCCGAAAATCATAAACGAACGGCGAGGCGGTATCGTCAGGTCCGACCGGATACCGATTACTGATTATCAATAGACGTTTTGCCGACGACATGGTTCGGATCGATGGTGATTCTCTCCACCGAGGTTACATTTTCTCCGACGAAATCATTGATCGCAAAATTATCCAGCTTTTCATTGGCGCGGTGCAGATTCGTCTGCATCTTATAAACTTCTTTTCTCAGGCCGACCATCTGCGTTCCCAAAAATCCGAAGAGAATAATTTGCAGTCCGGCCACCAGAAGCAAAATCATCAACGTCATCAGCGGTCGATTGGGATTAAGCGTGCCCGTCTGCCAGAGATAGATCATATAGAAACCGACCCCCAAACCGGACCCGATCAGGAATACACCGACCATTCCGAATAAAAGTGACGGTCGCTCGAAAAATGAAAAAATCAGGTGAGATAATGCCGTTGCTTTGAATTTGAACTTCGATTTGCCCTTCTGACGTGAAGTCAGCACCGCCGGGAATTCCAGCGGCGTGTACCCCGAAGCCAGCGCTTTGGAAAGTATTTCCAGATGAATCTCCTTTCCGTCCGATTCCAAATCCAGTCGCCGGACAACTTCCGCTTTGTAGCCCCTCAGGATACCCGTCGACGTCCTGATTCGACCCCTCATCGCCAGGGATAAAATTAAATTCCCCAGCCTTGATATCCACAAACGTTTGGCCGATACATTCTCGGTCGTGCCGTCCCGCATATACGGTGAACCGATTACGAAATCGACTTCGGGATTATCTTTTAGCAAACGATACATGACCGGCAAATACTCTTCTGAATATGACAGATCACAATCGATTGTCAAAATATATCGTCCCCGCGCCGCCTTAATTCCGGATCGAATCGCTTTCCCCCGCCCGCCGTTCTGTTTATAACCGACGTACCTGACACGACGGTCATCCTCCGCCATTATTCTTATTTTCGAGGAGGTTTCATCGGTGGAACCGTCATCAACCGGCAGGATTTCGAATTCCCGGCCGGTTATATTCAGGGCATCGATCATTCTTTTAAGATTTTGCGGGATATTCTCCGCCTCATTATAGGCGGGGACAATGACCGAAATTTCAATCATTTTGTGGCCACCGCTTTTTGTCTTTCGAGAGCTTGCACGATATGCTGGCCGAGCTTGAGTGCGTTCGGATCCTGAGAATCGATTTCCAGCGCCTGATGGACATATTTTAAAGCTTCGGTATACAGCTTTGCACGAGCCAGGGCCGACGCCAGGCGGATACGCATGTCGATATTTTCTTTATCGATTGCCAGGGCGGCGTCGAATAGTTGCCAGGCGGTTTGCGAAAGACCTTTGCGATCACAGTAAACACCGATGGTGAATAACCAGCGTCCGCAGAAATCAGCCGACCCGGCGTCATCAGGATTGCCCTCCAGCATCTCCTCCACCAACGAAATATGTTGCCTATAAAAATCGGGATCGATTTCGACCTTTTTGTCTTTTCCGATATACTTAAATAAAATACCATCAGGGACAATTTCTTCGTGACTTATACCCGGAACACCGAATTGAACATAAATATCATGTTCGCCCGCGTTCAATTGACATATCTCCGTCGCCAATTCTCCCGGCGTCACATCCTCCGTACCGTAAAACTGCTTCGGATATATCAAATCGGGATAGTTTATCGTAAGCTGTTTTCGATAAGCCTGATTACCCATGGCCCCGGGTGAGAGAATACTTATTTGATCGGCCATCGAATTGACATAGGCGGCATACCATAACGGCAGCAAAAAATTATCTTCGGCGGTCAGAATTATCGAGCCGGGTGGAATATCCTTCAATGCTTCCTCGCTGATGATTTCAGGGCCGTTAACATCGGACAAATCCGCTTTCGCGTAATTGTCTTCGATTGCAGCAGCCGTTAATCCTGCGAAAAGTACGGCAATGGCAACCGAAGAAAATTTGATCGGGAATTTGAATCGCATCAGGCCCATCACTCCGGCCGCACCGACAATCAAAATTAAACCTGTCAAGGGCGCCAGGTAATTTATCAAATCATAATTTTTTTGGTCAAAATCGGCGGCCCAGAGAACGATGGCGGCGTTAAATATCATCGCCAGAGGAAAAAACGGGGCGCTTTTTTTAGATATCTTAAATAAACCGATAAAACCGAGAAGACAAAAGCCGATAGACGGCCAGCCGACCTGCCCCACCAGAAAATCACCGATTTTCTTAGACCTCAGGAGATAATCCGGGGCCGTGAGCATCGCCGAGAAATTGGCCATATCCCCCGAACGTGTAATCGCCGCCCAAAATGATTCCAGATTATCCGGTCTCCCCCAGTTAATCGCCGGCTCAAAGGCGGCTCGGACCGGCAGATAAAAATAGACCGAAAAAGCTATCACAAAAAACAATCCCGAGATGGCGATTGTTCTGATCTTCCAGCTGCTTCCCGAAAGATTCGCGAGTATCAGCCAGAGAAAAGCCGGTGCAAAAGCCAGCGCCAGCAACGGATGATTGGCGAATGATAACGCGTACAGCCATATCCCTGCAAAGAAAAAGCGCTTCATTTCATCATTTTTGCCCTTAAGACATAGAAACATCGCGGCGAACGTCAAACACATATGCAGCGAATAGACTTCGGCGCGGACCGCCGAAAGCCAGACCGGAAGCGATACCGTAAATAAGGCCGTCGCGGTCAGACCCACAATCAAAACAAATGTCGGTCGAGGCATCGGTTCATAATTCGTCCGGAGCTGGTCGCTTTTAAGATCAGGATTTTCCAAAGCCGCCTTTTGATTGACCAGGACTTTCTTGTACTCTTCCGGCAAAAAAACCGGCACGTTCAATAATTGTCTGAGCACGAGATAGAAAAAGGTCATCGCCAGGGCGGCAAAAAAAGCGGACATTAAATTCGACGCAAAAGCCGGCGTTACGCCCGGTAAAAGGCTGAACAAACGCCCTATAAGCGTATACAGCGGAAATGAAGGCGAATGGGGAATACCGAGAATATAATTACTCGCGGCAAAAGCGGCCGAATCCCCCCAGAAAATCGACGGCGCCAACGTTTTTATATAAAGCGAAAAGGCCCCGATAAAGACCAGTGAAGGCGCCAGCCAGAGCGAATAATGGTCGAATTTCGTCGGCCTTACATATTGAAAATCGGATTCATGCTTTACCATAACAAATGCCCCTTTATAAAAGACCTCCCGTTAAATCTCCATAAGCATACTATTAAAACCGCCTTTAAGGCATATATCTATATTTCGGCTGAATTCGTGAAAAGCTAACGGTTATATATAATAAAATCAGGCGTTAAATCCTTTTTAAAATTCGGGCGTTAACATCATTCCGGGAAAAAACCGGCATTAAATTTGTCGGGATAAAAAAGGCGGCCCGAATCGGGCCGCCTGTAAAAATCAAGTTTTTAACAAGGCCTTAGAGCACGACGTCGTCGCTGGTGCAAACCAGCTGACCGGCGTTATTAATCGTCCACGTATCGACCGCAGCATCATCATCAAGTATACTGCAAGTACCGGTCACAAGAAGGTTGGCTGCATCAGCGGTCGTAATAGTATAGGTATAGATGGCCGACGCCGGAATTTCAACACCAATATCAGGAAAAGAGCCGTTAGCAATGGCTACGTTTCCCGCTCCCCAGTAGGTGTTATTCTGCTGACGATAGGTTCTCTCCATCGTGTAAATCTGTTTCAGGATACCCTTAACTTCCGACTGCTTGGACTTGGTGGTCGCCGTCATGAATCGGGGAATAGCCAGAGCGGCCAGAATACCGATGATAACGACAACAATCATCAACTCGATAAGGGTGAAACCCTTCTGGCGATTGTGAAACTTGGAAAACATTGAAACCTCCTATAGGTTTTTTGGGTTGGTTGTTTTCTTATTCTCGATACAGCTTTTGCAAATCATCTGCCATAGCTTTAAATGAAATCGATATAGGCCTTCAAAGGCTCGTAAATCGAAGCTAATCAACGAGAAAAAATTAATACATATAGACATATGTGGCTCTCCGCCAACAGGTTTGGCGACGTCCCCATAACTGGTGATTTGGAGTTTTGCCATTTTTCTTGCATTCTGCATCGTAAGACCTATCGGGTAAGACCCATACTTTCGCTTTTTCCGCCGGATCTGCCTGCCTCGATAAAAAGCATTAAAAATGGGCGCCATCCTGGCGCCCATAAGTTCTTAAACAATATAATGTTATAACTGGGAATCATCGGAAGTACAAATCAATAGGCCCATGTTATTGATTGTCCAGGTATCTACCGCGGCATCATCATCAAGAATACCGCATGTCGCCGTCGCCGTAAAGGTGTTGGCCGTGCCCGCGATGGTGTAAGTATAAATCGAGGAGGCCGGTATCTCAACCCATATACTCTGAAGCGCCGCCGGCTGGGTCGCACTGGCCGGCCCGCCGGGAATGAAATAGCCGGTTCCCTGCTGACGATAAGTCCGTTGGTTGACATAGATTTGCTTCAAAATAAGCTTCGCTTCGGACTGCTTATTCTTGGTTGATACCGCCATATACCGGGGAATGGCCAGGGCGGCCAGAATGCCGATAATAACCACGACAATCATTAACTCTATCAGAGTAAAGCCCTTTTTCGAAGATATTCTTTTCATATCCCGCCTCACTAAATTAAAATCAAAAATTTCATAGGCCACCTAACTGCAATTTATATACCTGATTCACGTAAAAAACTCATCCCTGTTCATTCCGCCCTTTTTTGGTCTTATCCTTAAGATTATAACGCTCCAATTTTCTATACAAAGTCGAATTATCGATACCGAGAAGCTTGGCCGCTTTCGATTTTTTTCCCCTGGTTTGATCCATTATATAATATATATATGCCTTCTCGATTGATTCCAGCGTCGGTGTCTCCGGCGTATCCGGTGAAATCACCGATTTCGGCTTGCCCTCGATTATTCTGGGAGGAAAATCGGAAACGTCTATCGTTTCCTCGCGCGAAAGCAATACCGCCCGCTCGATGCAGTTTTCCAGTTCGCGGACATTCCCCGGCCAGCTATACTGATGAAGCGCCTTCATCGCCTCCGGCGACAGAACCTTAAGACCCACGCCGATTCTCTGGCTGTATTTATTCAGGAAGTGATTGACCAGCAGAGGAATATCGTCAGTCCGCTCGCGCAGCGGCGGAATATATATCGGGATAACATTCAGACGATAGAAAAGGTCGGAACGAAATCGCTCGGCTTTGACATCCTCTTCCAGATCGGCATTGGTCGCGGCAATCAGACGCACATCAACCTCGATAGGCTTGGTATCGCCGATCGGCGTGATAATCTTATCCTCCAGAACCCGCAACAGCTTTACCTGAATGGCGGGCGACGTGTTGCCGATTTCGTCAAGAAACAACGTCCCGCCGTCGGTGACCTTAAACAGGCCGTCTTTATCCTTTACCGCCCCGGTAAAAGCACCTCGTTTATAACCGAAAAGTTCCGATTCCAGCAACGTTTCCGGAAGCGCCGCGCAGTTGATGGTCGTAAACGGCCCCGCGGCACGATTCGAAGCGGTATGAATCGCGCGAGCGATTAAATCTTTACCGGTGCCCGACTCTCCCCGTATCAAAGCGGTCGAATCTGACGCCGAAACTTTCAGAGCCAGTTTCTTCAGGTTCATGACCTCGTCGGACTGGCCGATAAAATTGTCAAACGAGAAATTATCCTTCAGTTGTTTCTTGAGTGATTCGTTTTCTTCTTTTAATTTCTTACGGCTGATTGATTTCTCAATAACCAGCTTTATCTCATCGACTTTAAACGGTTTGGTGATATAATCCAGTGCGCCCTCTTTCATTGCCTCGATAGCCGTATCCACCGATGCAAATGCCGTCATAACGATAAAATCCTGGGCGGGACGAGCCTTTTTTATTTTTTTCAGCAAATCCAGCCCGGTCATATTCGGCATCATCATATCGGCTATAATCAGATCATATTTTTCGGACGAGGCCTTCTGGATTGCCTGATCGCCGGAAATCGATGTCTGAACCTGATACCCTTCTTTGGCAAGCATTATCTCCATGAAATCGCACATCGACTGCTCGTCATCAACAACAAGGATTTTCCCCGGCATCGGCTCTCCTGGTGCTCTGTTTTTTAGATGTAGTTTATCATAATATTATTCGGCATTATAAGACCTCTCTGAATGATTGCGGTCGGCAATGTTCAGAGATTACACAACCATAAACAGGCGATTTTCCGGATTTAATCTTGTTTTGTTATGGGCTTTTCTCGTATCAAAGAATATAATTGCCGATAACACAAATCGGAGGAAAAAGTGGCTGATAGATATTCTCATCGCGAGAGAGTCCAAATGATAATGGCCGGTGAAAAACCGGACCGTTTCGCCGCCTCGGCCTGGAGGCATTTCTATCATAAGGAATCGACCGCAGAAGGACTGGCCGAGGCGATGCTGGATTTCCAGAAACGATTCGACTGGGATTTTATGAAAATCAATCCCCGTGCCAGCTATCATGCCGAAGATTGGGGGAATAAATACGACTGGTCAAACGACGAATTCAAAAAACACAGGAATATTCATTTCGCCGTCAATAGTACCACCGATTGGGACACAATCGACGTTCTTCCCGCCGGGACACCCGTCCTGACCGAGCATCTGAAAGCGATTGAAATCATAAAAAAATCTTCCGACCCGGAACTGCCGCTTTTGATGACCGTTTTTAATCCGCTCGGAATCGCCCGCTATCTGGCCGGCGGGATCGATAAAATACTCGAGTATATAAACAGCGAACCGCAAAGAGTAAGTACCGCGCTTGAGAATATCACCGTTACTTTTGAAAGATATGTCACCGAGATAAGAAATGCCGGTGCTGACGGAATTTTTTTCGCCACTCTGGAATGGGGTTCAGCTGACCTGCTGACATACGATCAGTACGAAAAATTCGGCCGCCGGTACGATTTACGAATATTGAATGCGACTGGAAATAATTCGCTGAATATATTGCACGTCTGCGGCAGCAATAATTATCTGAAGCAATTGTCCGATTACCCGGTCAAGTTATTTAACTGGGACGCCTGCGATCCGACCAATGTCAATATCGAACGTTGTTTCGAATTTCTCGAAAATAAAACGATCATCGGCGGGCTGGATCATAAGGGCTGGTTGTGGCATGGCAAACCGAGCGAAATCGCCGTCGAAATGGGCAAGATTAAGGAAAAAATGGCCGGCAAAAGATTTATTTTTGGCCCTGGCTGTTCCATCGACGCCAAAATCCCCTTTGAAAATCTTGACGCGGTCCGCCGGAATCTGTAAGATTGGAAATAGACTGACTCGATAATATAAACCGAATGTTCCGTCAGGTCTTGCCCGAGACGAAGTCGAGGGTGTGACCTGACGGATTTATAACCGGCACATTTATATTGACATAATATCCCGCCTCACCCATATTTTCACAAAAACATCGAGGGAGTCTGTTATGTTTATCGGCTTTGCTTTACTAATCGCCGGGATATTACTTCTCCTGGCGAAACTGGATATAATCACCGGCGGATTCTGGGATTATTTCTGGCCCATATTATTGGTGGCGCTGGGCGCCAAAATGATTTTCGACCATAAGAAACCTCGCGAATGAAAAATAATTCCGACATTATTTTCACTTTTCATCCCGATCGCCCCGGTCTGGAGAAATTTTTCGGTAAACTCGAAGTCGAAGTGATGGAAACTCTCTGGTCCGGTGGGCCAATGACGGTCAAACGGGCGCGATATTTTTTAAATAGAAAAAATAATTATGCTTATACCACTATCATGACGGTGATGAATCGGCTGGCCGAAAAAAATATTCTGTCTCGCGAAAAACAGGGACATTCGTTCGAATACCGTCCGGCGTTGAATAAAAAGGAGTTTTTGACTCTGGCGTCCGACAGGATAATCGCCGGTCTTTTCGACGAGTGCCGTGAGATTGCCAGCAAAACTTTCTTCCGCCTCCGCAAAACCAGGAAGAAAAAGTAGGTAAAATCTCGCCGAGATTTGACGTCAAGCCGCGTCGAGGCTTGACCTGCTTACTTCCGACATATAATAAAATCGAAACCCCTAAGGGTATAATCCCTGCGGGAATTTGAATCTCCGTCCGGATTAATAACACCGAGGATTTATTTCCCTCATACCCTTGAGTTATTACTCCGATATCCCGATTACATGTATATGAAAAAGATTTTGATAATCGGCCTTGTCTTTTCGGGATTTTTATGCCTGCCCGCCGCGGCCACATATACCCCGGACGATATGGGCTGTTCCTTTATTAAGCCGCCCGGCTGGAAAATAGATTATCATTCGGATGAAGCGTTTCTGATGTCGGATAGCCTGAATGAAAACACCAGAATCGAAATTTATAAATATTTGCTCGATGCCAACCATCAAATCGGATCGGAAGAGGAACTGATCGAAGCGGTTCATGGATTATATGAGGAAATCGGCGTCGATACCGCCACAAAGGCCAAAATAGTCTGCACTGTCGAGGACAGTCTGGTTTATTTCGAGACCGATTTTATCGATTCATCGTCGGAATCGAAATTATATCATGTGATTATCAGAGGCATACTGGGTCGGCTGGAAGGAGACGGGCAGGTGCTCTTTCTGATAAAAGCGGTCACGCCGCAGGATTTGTATGAACTTTCACGGGGCGACCTTAATTTGATACTGTATTCATTCCATTTCACGGACCCGCTGGACAAAGAATTTTATGTTCGCACGAATATGACCCCGTATCTTCTGATGCTTTTGATTTTTCTTTTGACCGCATTCTTCTACGCTCGCAATCGAAGAGTGCAGAACTCGAAAAATCCCCTTGGGCGTGATTCCGGTAATTACTGGCGCTGCCCTAACTGCCGGCTGGTCAATCACATAAATAATAAGAGTTGCCAACGCTGCGGATGGCAAAACAGGATAATTCAATCATCAAAAAAATAATTATCTTTCGACAAGCTCGATTAAGATTCCACCCGTTGACAACGGGTGGATAAAAGCGACTTTTTTGCCGCCGGCACCGAGACGTGGTTTTTCGTCTATTAATCGATAATCTTTCGATTTCAATTCCGCAAGCCTGGCTTCGATATCATTCACTTTCAGCGCCAGGTGATGCAATCCCGGCCCCCGCTTATCAAGGAATTTCCCGACCGGGCTTTCCGGATCGGTGGATGAGAGAAGTTCGATCCTCCCCGATTCCGGATTTTCATCGGAAGCAAAAAAAACGACTTCGACTTTCTGATCCGGGACCGACTCCATACCGGCCGGTTCATAGCCGAGAATATCCGAGAAAATCTCAGCCGCCTTTTTCAAATCCTCAACCGCGATACCGATATGCTCTATATCCGACATAATTACCTTTTATTACTTGTTTTCTTCCGCCGAAACCGCCGAATCATACTGCCTTATTTGTTCCAGATACTCGACCTCGTCCTCCCAGTGCGACAGATACGGCCGGATCCAGCGACCGCCGCTGCGATACGCCTTAAGAAGATAGGGATGTTCCCTGGAATTTCCCTCAACGCCGGAATAGTGAACGTTAATCCACAGCAGTGCCGAATCGCCCAAGACATTTATGCTGTCGACAACCACCCCGGCAAGAGTATCATATTTATAATCCAGCACCTGACGAAATTCCATGTAATCACCCAGGGGAATATCGTCGGTATAGTATGAAAACTCGTTCTCATAAAGTACCGTTTTGTCGCCTTCCATGACCCGATCGAAATATTCCTGGATCATGGCTCTGATGGCGGCCTCGTCGCTGCTTTCGACAGGTGTCTTTTCGACATCGGTTTTAGTTTCCTGATTTTCAGAGCAGGCCCAGATAAGAAAGGCAGCCATAATCAGCAAAAATATTTTAGAGCGCTTCATGATATTCTCCCCATACACTACGCAAACAATCGGCTATTTCACCCAGCGTGGCATAATTTTCGACCGCCTCGATAATCGGTAGTACGATATTATCCTCGCCCCGGGCAACTTCATCCAGATTGTTTATACACTTTTCGACTTTATTATTGTCTCTGTTTTTTCGCAAATCATTCAATTTTTTCACCTGCCTGATTTCCAATTCCGGATCGACTTTCAATATATCAGGCGGAGACTCCATCACGGTTTCAAAGCGGTTGACGCCGACCACGACTGTCTCATTATTTTCGATATTTTTCTGGTGCTGATAGGCCGACAGGGCGATTTCATTTCTGAAATAACCGTCATCGACGCACCTGACCGACCCGCCCCGCTGCTCGACAATATCCATTATCTCATTTATTTTATTCTCGATTTCATCGGTCATATATTCGACCAGGTATGATCCGCCCAGCGGATCGGCCGAATCGACCACGCCCGATTCATATCCGATAATTTGCTGCGTCCGCAGCGCGATTTCAGCCGCCTTTTCCGATGGCAGCGCCAGCGCTTCATCGAATGAATTGGTATGCAGCGATTGTGTTCCGCCAAGGACGGCGGCCAATGCCTGAATAGTCGTACGAATAATATTATTTTCCGGCTGTTGCGCGGTAAGAGTCGAGCCGCCGGTCTGAGTGTGAAAGCGAAGCAACATCGACTTCTCTGATCTGGCGCCATACTTCTCTTTCATAATATTCGCCCAGATTCGACGAGCCGCCCGGAATTTGGCGACCTCCTCGAAAAGATTATTGTGCGCCGCGAAGAAAAACGACAACCGCGGGGCAAACAAATCGATATCAAGACCGGCTTTCAGTGCGCTATCGACATAGGCGCGGGCGTTCGACAATGTGAATGCAATTTCCTGCGCCGCCGTCGCGCCCGCCTCGCGAATATGATAACCTGAAATCGAAATCGTATTAAATTTCGGCAGATTTTCCCTGGCGTATGCAAAAATATCGGTGATAATTCGCATCGACGGCTGCGGCGGATAGATATATGTCCCCCGTGCAATAAATTCTTTTAAAATATCATTCTGAATCGTCCCGGATATTTTTTCAGGCGGCACATTTTGCTTTCTGGCAGTGATAATATACATCGCCAGAAGAATCACCGCCGTGGAATTTATCGTCATCGATGTGGAAACTTCGCCCAGCGGAATTTTGTCAAACAATGTTTCCATGTCAGCCAGCGAATCGATAGCGACGCCGGTACGACCGACCTCGCCCTTGGCCAATGCATGATCGGAGTCATAACCGATTTGGGTCGCCAGGTCAAAAGCGACCGACAACCCGGTCTGGCCGCGCTTTAAAAGATAACGAAATCTTTGATTGGTTTCTTCGGCGGTGCCAAAACCGGCGTACTGGCGCATGGTCCACAGCCGCCCGCGATACATATCCCTGTAAATGCCCCGGGCAAACGGAAATTCGCCCGGCCTGCCGATATCTTTTGATTTTGTACTATCTTTATAAGCGACAACCGGAATATCTATACCCGATGTGGTTGTCTTTTTTCCGGGCATCTATTCCAGCTCCACCAGATTATCACTTTTGTCGACCGCCTGTCCGGCCGTAACGAATATCTCCCGGACGATGCCATCATACGGTGCTTTAATCATATTTTCCATTTTCATGGCTTCAATGATCAGCAATGTCTTGCCTTTTGCAACCTTGTCACCCGGCATTACCATCGTCGAAAGAACCATCCCCGGCATCGGCGCCCTGATGATTTTATCCCCGAAGCCATCGGCTGATGACGCCGCCTTTTTCCTCAACTCGGCCAGGTTGTACGGTTCGACCCGAACGTTCAAAACCTTACCGTCTATAAAAATCTCCAAACCTCGACCGTTTCTGGAAATATTCACTTCGGTCGAGCCATCATTGACTTTGAAAAGAAACTTATCCGAAGCCAATTGATCGACCGCAACCTCATATTTGGAGCCGTTGAACTCAATCAGGTAGTCCTTATCCCGGGGCGTGAGCTCGATATCGAACTCACGATCCTCGACCGTTACGATATATCTGTCTTTAAACTCTTTCTTCATCTTCTCTTATGTACGATACAATCGTCTCACACCTTTGGTAGGACTTAAATCGTAGGGCAGGATCCGAGTTTTCCGATTCATCGGAAAATGAAGTGATCCTGCCATCTTTGACTCTAAATAATATATATCTTTCTTTAGTCTGACTCATAATTTTGCCTTATGTACGATACAATCGTTTTACTCCTTCGGTGCGATAATGCTGCACCCAGCCGCTGCGTTTTTCAGCACCCTTTTTAAAAGTGAGCTTTACCCGCCGGCTGTTAATATGGTCATAGATTATCGCCGCAATTGCCGCTTTTATCATCTGCTCTGATTCGGTCACGTCAAAATTGCGGTCGGGAAATTCGGCATCGATAAAATCGGTCGCATAGTCGCCGCTCTGGAAAACTTTCGAGCGCATCACGGCGCGGGCAAAACCAATCGTTGACTGAACACCCGAAATACGATACTCTTTCAACGCCCGCTCGGTGCGGTCGATCGCCTCCTGTCGGTCCTTTCCCCAGACAATCATTTTCGATATAATCGGATCATAGTACATAGGGATTTCCGAGCCGGTCACTACACCCGCATCGACCCGTACACCCGGACCTGACGGTTCCCGGTATTCGGTGACTTTCCCAGTCGAAGGCATAAAATTCTGATTGGCATCTTCAGCATAGATACGACACTCGATGGCATGGCCGCGCGGCCTTATATCTTCCTGTTTTATAGATAACTTCTGCCCTTCGGCAATTTTTATCTGCTCTCTCACCAGATCAATGCCGGTCACCATTTCGGTCACTGGATGCTCGACCTGCAGTCGGGTGTTAACTTCCAGAAAATAAAATGAGCGATCTTCATCGACCAGAAATTCAACCGTTCCCGCCCCGATATAACCGGATTCAAGCGCGATATTTACCGCCGCCTCACCCATCCGTTTGCGAAGCTCAGGAGTTACAGCGCAGGACGGCGATTCTTCGATTACTTTCTGATGCCGCCTCTGTATGGAGCATTCGCGCTCACCAAGATAGACGGCATTGCCGTGCTCATCGGTGAGAATCTGTATTTCAATATGACGCGGGCGTTTCAGATATTTTTCCATATAAACACGACCGTCGCCAAAAGCCGACCCGGCCTCGCGCGCGGCCGATTCGATTGACTCAATAAGTACATCTTCATTTTCGACAACCCGCATCCCCTTACCCCCACCACCGGCAGCAGCTTTAATCAGCACCGGGAATCCGATTTCTTTGGCCTTTGAAAGCACCTTTTTTTTGTCTTTTATATCGAATTCGGTTCCGGGCACGACCGGCAAACCGGCTTTAAAAGCCATTTTACGCGCCGCCAGTTTATCGCCCAAGAGTGCAATTGTTTCCGACTTCGGCCCGATAAATATTATATCATTATCTTCACACAGTTTCGCAAAGTCGGCATTCTCGGCGAGGAAACCATAACCCGGATGCACCGCCTCCGCCCCTGACTTTTTGATTATCTCAATAATCTTTTTCTGATTTAAATAACTTTCGACCGATGGCGCCGGCCCGACGTTGTAGACTTCGTCGGCCAATCGGACATGATATGCGGCGCGGTCGCAGTCGGAATAAATCGCGACCGATTTGATCTCGGCATCACGGCATCCGCGCATAATCCGCACCGCAATCTCCCCCCGATT
>CAYXTW010000007.1:0-31108 GCA_964467955.1 uncultured Ignavibacteriaceae bacterium
ATCTATCTCAATATCGGTCTCTGCTGGATGTCGGCGGTGGATCGGGTGTCATGTCTATGGCACTTGCGCGAGCGTATCCGAACCTGAAGGCATGTGTTCTTGATTTTGAATTCGTATGTGCCGCGACACGGGAGATTATTCGCAAAGAGCGTATGTCGCGGCGCGTTAAGGCAGTTGCGGGCGATATGAACAAGTCCATACCGGGTGGATTCGATGTTATAATGTTCTGGGATATTGGACACATTGATACTCGTGTCATAAAGATGGCGTACGAGAGCCTGCCAGAGAGTGGTATGGTGGTGCGAAGCTGTCCTCCCCCGCGAAGATCAGGCAAGCCACTGGGAAGATTCTTATGGGAGTACCTGTCGGTTCGTCCCGAGGGGCAAACCAGGATCGATAAAATAAACTCGCTTAAGAAGGCAGGGTTTGAATCAGTGCGATACCGCCGAATCAACCAGAGTATCGGACTGATTGCAGGATTTAAAGGGAGAACGCATAAAAAATGATTCGACACCATCGCGATATATCCATTTGTGGCGGCGCCATTCAGGCCCGGATATCATGCGCCTATTGAACGATACCCCATTTTTATCGAACTTGTTAAGTCAGGCTTGTTCTCACAGGGAAAGTATCGGTCCGGATATACCGTGGAACCGGAGAGGTGTAAAGATCAAAGCACCGCGACTCTACTTATCGTATTATTCCCCAATAAGTTGTGGACTTAATTTAGTGGATCGTCCACACAAGGAGGGTTAATATCACCGGAGTATGGGAAGAGTGATATTGGGGCCGCTTTTGTTGTCTTATGACAATGCCTTATCATAACTGAATTTACAGCTCCGTACTAATTTTGGGATCTTAAATATGAACTTAAAAGTCCTGAGTTCTGCACGGTTCGGGGGGCTTTTTATAAGCGCATTTTATAAAATAAGTCGGGAGTATTATGCCCGTGTTTTCTTATTAATGTACTGATATTTCCTGCACACCGATAAATAATTTCCCGCCAGACTATTTTGTATTTCAGGCCTGGAATTTCTCGCTTTTAAGCAGTTAATGAATTGTTGGACAGGTTCTCATGGAAACAGCTCATACTTTTTCGGTCTATTTATAATCCGAATAGCTTTGACTTTTAAGGTTGCATTTGAATATCAAATTGAATTAAAAAAGGCAGGTATTTAACCTGCCTTTGTGAAATCAAAATAATCTAATTCAATCAACCACCCAATGAAAACTGGGCTCCCATCGTCAACTGAATCATCATCGGGGTGTTATCGGTAAAAACGACATGGAATCTCGGCATTCCAGTAAGATAAACGTTGTCTGAAACCTGGTAGCGCCAAACAAGACCGGTATTAAGGCCCAACTGCGTGCCACCGAAATCATAAAGCCCGGTGCCACCCGACAGGAAAAGGGCCGAACTGCGAGTCTGGCTCACAGCATACAACGTGTTAACAATCACATTAAATTTCGTCTCGCTTGTGGATACATCCATTTCCGGAATACCCAGTGACAGATTCGCCGGCGCTGACATTTTGGCAGTATAGCTCTGAAGTGACAACTCACCGCCGATCAACAGCTTGTCTTGCAGGCCATAGTAAAATTGCCCACCAAAACCGATTCCGGCATCGGTAGAAAATTTGGTGTTAGAATAGGGCTCCGTATAACTGACAAAGGCATCGCCCATTCCGAATGCGTAACCAAGATTACCACATAGCCATGTCTGTCCTTTGAAATCCGACATCTGCGCACTAGCCGACACCGAAATAATCAAACAAAACACGGCACAGGTTAAAAGGATTCGTTTCATTTGAGACTCCTTTTTATAAGTTCTTCTTATCTTAATCACGATGGTATTCCCGAATTATTTTTTGTTCAGTTTCTATGAATTGTTATCGTCAGGTTGATTGGAGAGTTTAATCCCAAATAGCCGAATATCGAAATATTTATAAATCCGGATTAGCCGATGACAGCGGGAATTCTCCCTGATGATCGAAAAAAATGCAATTGCCCAACCGCTGGTCAAAAATCCTACAATAGTCCTGCCGTGGGAACGAAATTATCAGATAGCTTCATATTTATATTCTTGAGTGTGAATTTTCGTACAGTCGATCGAGCGGACCTTTATATTAAGACTCAAACAGCAGCCGGCACTGGGAAATCACCCGACACGACGATCGAGATTATTCCGGTTTGAAAGAAGCAAAAAATCGAAGGTTCGCACAAGTTGGTTCGGGTCAAGGAGTTAACTTCCAGATCCGATGCTTTTGTGATAGAGAAAAAAATAGAAAACGGCGGAATAAAAAGATTCCTTAAGGATCAGTACCGGCACAAAATAAGCTGACCTGCAATATTATTCTAAATGCCGGTCAGATTATTTTTATCACGGATTTATCGGGAATCATGTTATTCACTGCCCTCGACACGGGCAGGCATTCTTTTAAGCTTGAATTCAGCCACGGCACTATATAATACCGGTACCAGGAATACCGTGATAAGTACAATTGTCATACCGCCGAATGACGGTATTGCCATCGGGACCATTATATCCGAACCGCGGCCGGTTGATGTCAGGACCGGGACCAGGGCGAGAATGGTCGTTGCCGAAGTCATTAAAGCCGGTCTTATTCGACGCAGCCCGGCTTTGACCGTCGCGTCCTTGATTTCCTTAACGGTCTTGGGCTTATCACTTGCGAATACCTGATTTAAATACGTGGATATAATTACCCCATTATCGCTGGCAATACCGAACAGGGCCAGAAAACCGACCCAAACCGCCACCGAGAGATTATAAGTCCGAATATGAAAAAGCTCTCTGAAATCGATTCCGAATAAGGAAAAATTCAAAAACCATCCCTGGCCATATAACCAGAGCATCAGAAATCCGCCCGCCCAGGCGACAAAGATTCCCGAAAAAACGAGCAGAGATATCGATACTCTCTTAAACTGGAAATACAGAATAAGAAAAATAATAATAAGCGCCAGAGGCAGGACTAATTTCAGCCTTTTTTCGGAACGAATCTGATTTTCATAACTACCGGCAAAGGTATAGCTGACACCGGCGGGAATGACAAACTCACCCGATTTAGCTTTCCGGTTTAAATAGTCCTGGGCGGCTTTGACAACGTCTACTTCGGCGAAGCCCGGCTTCTTGTCAAAGATTACATAACCGAGAAGAAACGTATCTTCGGATTTGATGACCATCGGCCCGCGTACGAACTTGATATCCGCCAGTTCAATTAGCGGTATCTGCGCACCGCCGTCGCTCGGCACCAGGATCTCTCCCAATGACTCGATGGAATTTCGAAGTTCCCGCTGATATCTCACTCTTACCGCATAACGTTCCCGGCCCTCGACCGTGGTCGTTATCGGTTTGCCCCCGATCGCCACTTCAATAATATCCTGGACCTTGCGAATACTGATACCGTAACGGGCAATGGCTTCCCTGTTAATTTCTATTTCAAGGTAGGGCTTGCCGACAATCCTGTCGGCCACCACCGCCGACGGCTCGATTTCGGGGACTTCCTTTAGGAACTTTTCGATTTCAAAACCGACTTTTTCAATTGTCTCCAAATCCGGTCCCTTGATCTTAACTCCCATTGGTGCGCGCATCCCGGATTGAAGCATGACAATCCGGGCCGCAATCGGCTGCAGTTTCGGAGCCGAAGTGGTACCCGGAAGTTTCCCCGCCTTGACGATTTCTTTCCAGATATCATCGGGCGATTTTATATCATCGCGCCATTGACGGAACGGTCGGCCGCTATTATCCGGGATCAATTCACCGAACTCATCTCTTAAGAATTCCTCTTTATCATTATCATATCTAAATTTAATTCTCTTGCCGTTTTTATCCGTTTTGTACTCCGACTTATAATTTATAATCGTCTCAATCATGGAGATCGGGGCGGGATCAAGCGGCGACTCCACCCGACCGAGTTTCCCGACCACTGATTCAATCTCGGGAATGTTACTAAATGCTTTATCCTGGTATTGAAGTACATCGAGTGCTTCTCCTATCGACGCATGCGGCATTGTCGTCGGCATATATAGAAAAGACCCTTCATCGAGATTCGGCATAAATTCCTTGCCCAATCCGGGGAATGCATGATTCAAACTGGAATACAACGAATTCGATTTGACCCAACCCGGTACGAAACCGAATATTTTATCGAATCCAAGCCATATCGAACCACCCAGGACAATCAGAATAAGCGGCAATGTTATAAACAGCAGTTTATGGTCGAGGCACCATCGAAGAACCGGCTCATATACTCTTATAAGAAGCTGAAATAGATAAAGTACAAAACCGAGCAATATTGACACAAAAACAAAATTCAAAACAAATCCCGCTTCCACTCCAAGCGGCAGCCAATGTTTGGCCAGTATTCCGGCGACAAAAATTACGATTATATAATTGATGTATTTGGGTAATCTATCGGTTATCTTTTGGGGCAATCTGTTTTTAAACAGCAAATATCCGGCAATAATAATAAGCGCCGTACCTGACAGCCAGAACGACCATATTAAAGCTGTTATCCCGGCCAGGATAAGTCCGATAGGCAAAAGTTTCATCCCTCTGGATATCCGCCTGCCCTTCGTAAATAGTATATGAGCGAAAGGCGGAATAATCGTCAGGGCAACTATTACTGATGCTATCAGTGCAAAAGTCTTGGTATATGCGAGCGGTTTAAATAATTTTCCTTCCGCCGCCTGCATGGTGAATACGGGCAAAAATGACACGACCGTCGTGGAAATGGCCGTAAGGACCGCACTGCCGACTTCGGATGCACCGCGGAAAATTACTTCCAGTCGGTTCGCGCCTTCAGGCGCCGCATCCAGATGTTTTAATATATTTTCGCATATAACGATACCCATATCTACAATTGTCCCGATAGCGATCGCAATTCCCGAAAGGGCAACAATATTGGCATCCACCTTGAACATTTTCATGGCGATAAAGACCATCAGGACCGTCAAAGGAAGCAAACCGGATATAAGCGCCGAACTCCGAATATGCATGACCATGATAATGACAACAATAATGGTAACCAGGATTTCATCGACCAGCGCGGTGTTGAGCGTCCCCAGCGTTTCATATATCAATCCGGTTCTATCATAGAACGGTACTATCTTGACCTGTGATACCGTTCCGTCCGGCAGGATTTTTTTCGGCAAGCCCGGCGAGATTTCCTCAATTTTTTGTTTGACATTTTTTATCGTTGACAATGGATTTTCACCGTATCGGACGACAACGACACCGCCGACGACCTCGGTGCCGCCTTTATCCAGTGCGCCACGTCTTAGAGCCGGACCCAATGAAACGGTTGCCACATCTTTGATTCTAATCGGAACATTGTTTGTCTCTTTAATAACGCTGCTTTCGATATCTTTCAGGCTCTTGATAAACCCGAGTCCGCGAATTACGTACTCGACCTTATTGATCTCGATTGTCCTGGCGCCGACATCGACATTCGACATCTTCACGGCATTAAAGATATCGGTGAGTTTGACTTTGAAAGCCCTCATGGCGTCAGGATTGGCATCGATCTGATATTCCTGTACAAAGCCTCCGACCGACGCTACCTCGGCGACACCATCGGCTGACTGTAACGCATATCTAACCGTCCAATCCTGGATTGACCTCAGCTCATTCAGGTCCCATTCCCCGGTTGGATTACCATTTTCATCCCGTCCTTCGAGAGAATACCAGAATACTTGTCCCAGAGCTGTCGCATCCGGGCCCAATCGCGGTTGAACACCCTGGGGCAGAGTCCCGGCCGGGAGTGAATTTAATTTTTCCAGGACTCGTGAACGCGACCAGTAAAATTCCACTTCGTCCTTAAATATCACATAAATTGAAGAAAAACCGAAAAACGAATAACTTCTGATTGTCTTAACGCCCGGAATACCAAGCAGGGAAACGGTCAAGGGATATGTAATTTGGTCCTCAACGTCCTGAGGCGAACGTCCCATCCATTCGGTAAAGACGATTTGCTGATTTTCGCCGATATCAGGAATAGCGTCGACCGGTACCGGATTTCGCGGCAGAGATTTTATATTCCAGTCAAAGGGCGCTACAATAATTCCCCAGGCAATAAACAACAGAGTAACCAGAATAACTACGAGCTTATTTTCCAGGCAATACCTGATTATCTTATCGAGAAGCGTTGGCTTACCGTATTCAATATTCAGCTCGGTCATGTTTAGTCTCCGCTTGTACTTCCCCAGGCCAGTTTCTGCTTGATTTCGCCGCACCTCAACATCGCTTCGCCATAAAATGAGTTATAGACGGTGTCGACCGTTTGCAGCCAATAGGCTCCTTTGTTGTTATTTGCCATGGGACAGAAAGTCAGGAAATAATTCTGCTCGGAAGCGTGGCCAAAAGTATCATGGAGTTCGATGGCCGCCTGGGATAGCGAGTAAAATGCTTTTCTGGCGCTTTCCAAATCTTTCGAATCGGAACCTTCTTCAGACAGATTAATCAGCTCGCTATAAATTTTCATCCAGCGATCATGCGCCTCATCTTTAAACAGCGACATATCGACATTTTTCGTACTATTCGACAACCTCGTAAACGCCTCTTTTGACTTATTTAAATCATCACCGGCAAGCGCCATCTGAACCGCAAAGTAGGCATCATAAACGGGCACTAGCGCTTTCTGCGCCTCTTCACAATTATCGAGTCTGTTTGAAGTGCCGAATCGATATTCGGAAGAGCCATTGGCACCGGTTTTGTGAACGGTCTTTTCGTCGGATATTTGCTGCTGTTGCACCTGCTTATGCTCCGCTGGCGTTCCGCCCCCTTCCGGAAGCATCATACTCGGTTTTGCCTGGATTTGAAGCTCGGCATCGATTTTAAATGCCCCGTTGGTTACGACCATCTCACCTTCTTTAAGACCGGATTTGACTATATAGAAATCGCCTGCGCGGGGACCGAGCATTATCTCGCGCCCTTCGAAAACCGACCCTTCATCGTCACTTTGTCGCTCGACATAAACAACCGCCCGCGTTCCGGTTATAAGCGGCGCCGTTACCGGAATCAGGAGGGGGGATTCATCGGCGTCGCCTGAAACTACTTGGCCCGATAAATTCAAACGCGATTTCAAAACGCCGCTGATGAACATATCCGGTTTCAGACGACCATCGCTGTTATCGACTACAGCACGAACTTTTACGGTTCTGGTCTTGGGATCAAGGATAGGGTCAATAAAATCTATTTTGGCCCTGAATATTTCGCCCGGAAATGATAGTGAGGCAAACTCTACATCTTGATTTAACTTAATCCAGGGCAAATCCGATTCATAGGCGTCAAAATAGGCCCATAGTTCCGACAGATCGGCGATGGTATACAATCGCATACCGGTCTTGACGTACATGCCCTCATTCACGTGTTTATCGACGACGACGCCGCTGGCCGGAGCGAGGATTGTAATATGGTCGGGTATTTTTTTTAGATTTTCGATTTCATTGATCTGGTTATTGGAAAGCCCGTACAATCTTAATTTATCCCTGGCCGCCGCCAATGTCGCCTGAGCCGTGCTTTTTAAGATTTGACTGCCGTTCGAAATTGTCTTGACCGCTTTCCTGGCCTGAAGAAATTCTTCCTGGGCCGCAATCATTTCGGGAGAATAAATATTGGCCATATGTTCTCCTTTTTTCACGGTCGTTCCGGTAAAATTAACAAAAAGTTTATCGATACGACCGGGGTACCAGGCGGTTATATATGAGACTTTGGTTTCATTGTAATCGAGTTTCCCTACCATGCGGATTTCAGCCTCGGCGGTGCTTCTTCTAACCGGAGCAGTCTGGATCCGGGCAATCTGCTTCGCTGTTTCGGATAACTTAATTTCCCTGGGACCGAGTTCCCCGGCAACTCCGGATTCGACCGGAATCAGATCCATACCGCAAATCGGGCACTTGCCCGGTTTGGACATTCTGATCTGCGGATGCATGGAACAGGTCCAGATAGTATCATTGGAACGGGATGCCTCGATATGATCATGAATGTCGGCTTCTGAGGTTGAAGATGAATTCCCGCCGGCTAAAAATCCGCCCAGAGAGAACGCCACGATTGCGATGATTATCAAGCCAACCACCCCGGACATTCCGGTCGGAATCAATCCCTTAATAAGTGTTTTTATATTTTTTTTCTCAGTCATGGCATATTTCCTCTGGGCGTTTAATCCTTAATGGTTACGGTTTTCCACGTCGTCGTGGTGTATGCCTTGTTTCTCTTCAGCCGATTTATCCTCCAGCTTTTCACCGGATACCGGGCAGGTCGTCTGAATGTTTTCGAAAAGTGCGCCCTCTTCGGCCGCCTTTTTAAAATATTTGTCCGGGTCCTTTTTCAATTTGGTGGAACACATGGGACAGCAGTGATAAATGCGCTGACCCTGTACATCGGTGTAAAGGGTTGAATCGATCTTGCCGCCCATAACCGGGCAATGCGTTTGATTTTTGAACTCTTTCGAGACTTCCTTTTCCTTCGTGGTTTTTTCGGTATCCGCAAAAACCGAAACCGACATGAAAAATATTAAAACGGCCGGAATTGAAGCGATGTTGATCGATTTCATTATTCACTCCTTTTATCGATTATAAGCATCTAAATTTTCACCGGTCATAACTTCCAGTGCGGCCTTTTTAACGGCCTGATTTCTTTTTGACCTGTCCAGCATAAGCTGAAAATCTAAAAGCTGTCTTTGCGTATCAAGAACGTTTAAAAAATCGGTATTCCCGGCCTGGTAGGCCGCGAAGGTTGCATTTAACGATTCCTCCGCTTTAGGTACAAGACCGTCGCGATAGAGCCTGATTTTCCTCAAAGCATCGTCATATTCAAAAATCAATTGTTCAGCCGATTCGATTAATTTGTTCCGGGTGTCATTCCGACTGTACTGAGCGGATTTGTAACGAGCTCTGGCTTCATCCTGCTTCGCTTTATTCTTTCCCCACCAGATGGGGATATTTACACTGAAATTGACTATTAAAGGATCTTTGCCGCTTTCTTCCATGGTAGGATTAAGAGCTGCCCCGGTTTGAATATAATCTATGCCGAAGGTAAAATTGGGAAACCAGCTCTTATTCGCAAGGCGAACATCGGCCTTCTCTTTCTCGATCAGATGTTCGATGGATTTCAAATCAGGATTATAACTCAAGACTTTCTTGACAATTATATCCCGATCGGCGGCAGTTTCGTCTTCCGTTATCGAGGTCGGTATCGGCAGAAGGACGGAATCGGGAAGGTTTAAGGCCGAACGTAATCTTGCCGAAGTCGGTTGTACCATACTTTCCAGGGTCTTTAAATCATCATCCAGCTTACCCAGTTCAACCTGTGCTCTTATTACCTCATGGTGTGTCTGCTGATCAACCTTATATTTCGTTCGGGCAACCGACTCCCAGAATTGTAAAAGCTGCAAATTCTCTTTGGTTAATTCAATTTCGCGCCCCAGAAACCAGTAATCATAGTAAGCGCTTTTTACCTTATAAAATAGCTCCAGCTTCGTCTTTTGATATTTTTGAAAAGCTATATTGGAGGCTTCGAAAGCCATATCGCCCTTGGCGCCCAATGTCCCGAACCACGGAATAGTCTGCCTGACACCAAACCTCTGCTCCTGTGGGCCTACCCGCGTCTCGACATTCTTAATAAAGTACCCATAGGAAAGCATTGGATCCGGCAGCGCCTCGACCACACCTTCTCTTTCCAAAGAAGACTGCCAATCATAGAAAGCCGCCTTAAGCCCGGGATTGTGAAGCGCGGCAAAAGCCAGATAATCTTGTAACATGCCGTTGACATTAAAACCGCCGGCCCCATTTTCCGCTTCAGTAAATCCTTTATTTATGCTCTCGGATAAATCCCTGGCTCTATCTCTGCTCAATCCGAACAGAGGTTGGCAGGAGAATATAAATATAAGGGAAAATATCAAGGTGGCCTGATTTGCTCTTTTCATCGTCCCACCATCTATTATTCGATTATACTGCTTCCATTTATTTTCATCGTTCAGCTTAAGGGCATAAATCATGCCGAAACTCATAACTCGTTATATTTCAATAGATTAAAAGAATATCGCGACATTTTTGGTCGGATTATTGAATAATATTCTTCAATAATGAACAATATTGTCTAATTCTTGTTTAATATTCTGTCGATTTATTGGCAATATTATGATGATATCTAAAGATATTATCTGCAACCTATGGAAAAATATCAGGTTAACAGACTGGTGTTTCCGTGGCGGAATTATCGGCACAACATTTGCCATTGAAAAAACTGGAGTATCCTGAATAATGATTGAAAAAAAATCTCAGAAACTCGCGATAATCGGTTTCATTATCACGCTGACTCTGGGTATTCATTACGGCTGGCTGATTCAGCCGTTTTTCGGACATATACACTTACTGCACGTATTGCATGGAAGATTTTGTTATATACCTATCGTTATCTCGGCATCATGGTTCGGCCTGAGAGGCGGGATTTACGCCGCGACAATTATCTCTATTTTAGTTTTGCCCTATATTTTTGGACATAATTTAGAAACTCATGATTTTGTCGGGGAATTTGTCGAAATTGTCTTCTATTTCGCCATTGGCATTTTAGCCGGGGCGCTTTTTGACCGCGAATTGATTGCTCGTAAAAAACAGCAGGAGACTCAAATACAACTGGAGCGTTCCCAGAAGTTTTCATTAGTGGGAAAAATCGCGGCCGGTGTCGCCCATGAAATTAAAAATCCGTTATCCTCAATTAAGGGCGCCTTCGAGATCGTTTTCGACAAAAAAACCTCGGATAAAGATAAGGAAGAGTTTAAGAGCATTATAATCGGCGAGATAAAACGCATAGATAATACCTTAAGAGATTTTCTCAATTTCGCCCGGCCAAAAGAGGCCGAAATGGATAAGCTCAATTTATCTCAAACGGTCGATGAATGCCTGAAACAGATAGAAATACAGGCGGGTGAGTCGAAGCTTCGTATATCGAAAAATATTGAACAGGGTGTCCTGATTCTCGGAGATAGAGAAAAAATACATCAGGCGATTTTAAATCTTTTGCTAAACGCTTTAAGCGCATCAGAAACCGAGTCTATAATCGACATCGAGTTGAAGACCAATAGGGATAAAAAGGTAATTCTTACTATCGGGGACCACGGTACAGGAATAGAGCCGGATGCTATTGAACATATTTTTGATCCATTCTATACGACGAAGGCGACCGGAACCGGTTTGGGCTTACCCATCGTTAAGTCAATCGTCGAAAATCATAACGGCCTGATAAAAATAGATTCGGAAAAAGATAAAGGGACTTCCGTTTTCGTTGAATTCCCGTCCTATGAGAGGTAAATAGTATGCCAATCAAAATATTACTGGCCGACGATGACGATGCATTACGGCGGGTCATCCAGTATAAGCTGGAACAGGAAGGTTATGACGTGTTTCCCGTTAATGACGGCGAAAAAGCGTTAAATGAATTAAAAACAAAGCAATATGATCTCGTTTTATCTGATATTAAGATGCCCCGGCTCACCGGAGTTCAATTATTGGAACAGGTTAAAAAGATCCAGCCCGCCCTGGAAGTGATTTTAATAACAGCCTTTGCGGATGTATCGCAAGCTGTTAGGGCGGTAAAATTGGGCGCTTTCGACTACATCACAAAGCCGTTTGAAGATGACCAGCTGCTGATAGCAATCGAAAAAGCACTCAAGTACAAAAGACTCGAAAACGAGAACAGAGCTTTAAAGGAAAAATTGCAGGGCCAGAGATATCTTGATAATATCGTCGGTGTCTCCCGGCCATTCAAGGAATTGATGATCCTTGTCGATAAAATCGCCCCCTCTGACGCGACCGTCCTGCTGACAGGCGAATCCGGGACGGGCAAGGAAGTTATTGCCCGGGCCATTCATTATAAAAGCTCCCGAAGGAATAATGATTTTATTGCGGTGAATTGCGCGGCCATTCCCAGGGAACTGATTGAATCCGAGCTATTCGGGCATGTCAAAGGAGCCTTTACCGGGGCCGTAAAAGATAAAAAGGGCAAGTTTGAACTTGCCGATGGCGGGACGCTGTTGCTTGATGAAGTAAGTGAATTAAGTCTGGAACTACAGGCGAAATTATTGCGCGTCATTCAGGAGCGGGTTGTCGAACCGGTCGGCTCTGAAAAGAAAATTGAAGTGGACATACGCCTGCTGGCCGCAACCAATGTCAACCTGAAAGAGAAGATTGCCGACGGAAAATTCAGAGAAGATCTTTATTACAGATTAAATGTCATTCCTGTCAGACTGCCGAGTTTGAGAGAAAGAAAAGAAGACATTCCCATATTAATGAGAGGATTTATCCGTAAAATCGAACCTGATGACAAAATTAATGTCGAATCGGGGCTGATAGATATCCTGAAAGAATACTCCTGGCCCGGCAATATCAGAGAATTGGAAAATCTTGTCGAGCGGATGGTTATATTAAGAAAATCCGATACTCTGACCGAAAGCGATTTGCCATCGGATTTTATAGTGGATAATACGGATGGCAGCCACGATCTTGACATCCCGCAAAAGAAAAATTTAACCTTTCATGAAGCCGAGAAAAAAATAATTGTTGATGCCCTGAAAGAATTTGCCGGCAATAAATCAAAGGCGGCGCGTCATCTGAATATCCCCCGCCATGTTTTAATATATCGCATAAGGAAATATGGAATCCGGATTTAAGCCCTTCGACTCGTTTACTTATAAAAGCCACGGATTTCCCTTAAAGTTTTTGCCGCTTCGGCTAGTTGGTTGGATTGTTTTTTTACTTTTCAATTTTTTGCCTTCTTCAATTGTTTCAAGCGGTCGTTCTGCCGTGTTGCGATAGCCGCAATGCGGCCATTCGCGCTATGACCATGCAGGACATGTTGAGAACAGACTTCTCCGCGTCGCCAATGCTGAAAATTAAAAAACATAAGATTATGCACTGACTTGAGTTAGATAAAGCTAATAGTTTCGGCAATGATATGGAACTGCAGGCATGCCGCCAATGTTTTAGAATAAAGTTGAACATAGGAGGAGTGATAGATAATGAACCATAAAGATCCCATTTGCGGAATGCCGGTCCAGGAAACTTCACCTTATCGCCTCGAGGTCAAGGGTGAACAGATTTTATTCTGCAGCGAATATTGCAAAGATAAATTCCGGCAAAAGCAAAACTCGAACGCCGCTGAGCCGGAATTAAAAGATCCTGTCTGCGGAATGAAAGTTACTCCCGATAGTCGGCATCATTTTACGGATGAAAATCAAACCTATTATTTCTGTTCGGCCGGATGCCGAGACAAATTTGAATCCAATCCCGGTAAATATATACAAAAGATGGTACACTCCCAATCAGGCGGACCGGGACATAAGGCTCATGCCGATCACTTTGGCCATCCTTTTTCACCGGCCCGAATCGCGGCGGATAAAACATCCTCCGGCAAATATACTTGCCCGATGCACCCTGAAATCATTCAGGAAAATCCGGGAGACTGTACTATATGCGGCATGGCCCTGGAGCCGCGGATACCGACGGGCCAACCGAAAAAAACCGAATACACGTGTCCCATGCATCCGGAAATAGTCCGGGACGGACCCGGTAATTGTCCGATTTGCGGTATGGCGCTTGAACCTCGGACAGTCACTCTGGAAGATGAGGATAATTCCGAATTGCGCGACATGACCCGACGTTTCTGGATCAGCGTAGTTTTGACGATTCCCATCCTGTTTATAGCAATGAGCGATTTGATACCGGGAATTCATGAATTGCTCCTGACACTCGCGCCGGCTCATGCACTCACGATGTTCGAACTTATCCTCGCCACGCCGGTCGTCCTTTGGTGCGGCTGGCCATTCTTCGTACGCGGGTACCACTCCATCATCAATCGCAGCCCCAATATGTTTACGCTCATTGGACTCGGAGTCGCGGTCGCCTACGTCTATAGTCTGATCGCGGCCTTATTACCGGGAATTTTCCCGGCCGCTTTTCGAGGCATCAATGGTGAGGTTAGCGTCTATTTCGAAGCCGCGGCCTCAATCGTTACCCTGGTGTTATTGGGTCAGGTGCTGGAACTTCGCGCCCGCAGCCGGACCGGCGCAGCTATTAAGGCATTATTGGGTCTGGCGCCAAAAACGGCCCGCCGGCTCAGCGCAGACGGATCTGAAGAAGATATTCCTCTCGAACAGGTTCATATAGGTGATAAGTTACGAGTCCGACCGGGGGAGAAAATTCCGGTCGACGGTTCAATCATTGAGGGAAACAGCTCCGTCGATGAGTCAATGATAACGGGCGAACCAATTCCGGTGGAAAAAACTGTTGGAGACAGGGCGATTGGAGCCACGGTCAACGGTAACGGTTCAATGGTCATAAAGGCCGAGAAAGTCGGGGCCGATACATTATTGTCACAAATCGTCCGGATGGTCACTAAGGCTCAACGTAGCAAGGCCCCCATTCAAAAAATGGCGGATGTCGCGGCGGCATACTTCGTACCTGCCGTAATCGGTATCGCCATTATCACATTCATTGTCTGGTCACTTGTGGGGCCTGATCCGAAACTGACCCATGCACTGATTAACGCCGTCGCCGTCCTGATTATCGCGTGCCCCTGCGCGCTCGGACTGGCAACTCCGATGTCGATCATGGTCGCCAGCGGTAAAGGAGCGACTATCGGCGTCCTCTTTAAAAACGCCGAGGCCATCGAGATTTTGAGAAAAGTCGACACCCTTATCGTGGATAAAACCGGAACTTTAACGGTCGGCAAGCCGGAACTCGTATCGGTTTATGCCGAACAGCCCCGGGATGAAAAGAAGTTGCTGTCGATTGCCGCCGGTTTGGAAATCGGCAGCGAGCATCCGTTGGCCACAGCGATTGTAGAAGGTGCCAAAAATCGCGGAGTGTCTCCTGATCGCGCTGAAGATTTTAAATCAATCACCGGTAAAGGTGTGGTCGGGACCATTGAGGATGAGCAAGTCGCTCTGGGCAACCTTGCATTGTTTGATGAGCTTAAAATCGACGCTTCACAATTGCTTGAAAAGGCGGAATCCATGCGCCGGGAAGGTCAGACGGCGATGTTTGTCGCGATTGACGACAAACCAGCCGGTCTTATCGGCGTGGCCGATCCGATTAAGGATACAACGCACGAGGCTATAAAGCAGCTTCATGATGAAGGTATTTCTATTGTGATGCTGACCGGTGACAGTGAAACGACGGCGAAGGCCGTGGCTGAGAAACTCGGGATTGACGAAGTAACGGCCGGGGTCCTTCCCGATCAGAAGGCCGAAGTGGTAAGAAAGCTGCAGGAGCAGGGCAAGTACGTTGCGATGGCCGGTGACGGTATCAATGATGCCCCGGCTCTGGCTCAAGCGCAGGTCGGTATCGCCATGGGAACCGGAACCGACGTGGCCATGGAAAGTGCCGGTATTACGCTCGTTAAGGGCGATTTGCGGGGGATCGTGCGGGCCCGAAAGTTGAGTCGCCTGACTATTCAAAACATCAAACAAAATTTGTTCCTGGCGTTTGTTTACAATTCAATCGGCGTGCCTGTTGCCGCCGGCGTGCTCTATCCGTTCCTGGGAATTTTGCTCAGTCCGATTTTCGCAGCGGCCGCGATGAGCTTCAGCTCGGTGTCGGTAGTGAGCAACGCTCTCAGGTTACGCCGAGCGAGGACTTAAGGGAATGTATGGGTAGTGCGAGGTAAAACAAAATGTGTCATTTAATACTTCTCATGCCCGTTATCGGGCTTATCGTATTCTGGATCTGGCCGCTGTCCACGGCGTTGCCGGTTTATCTGGTAATTTTGTCGCTTTCCGGATTAGTCTATTTTGCTTTGACGAGAGCTATGCATCGACCTGTGGTTACCGGAAAAGAAGGATTGATAGGCAAATCGGTAGATGTCATCGATATGTCGGGGCATAGCGGGCACGTCCGCTTCCAGGGTGAAATCTGGCAGGCCTTTTCCGAAGATTCGCTCCAGAAAGGTAATAAGGCCACAATTGTTGGAGTCAAAGGCTTGACCCTGAGAATCGGAAAAGAACCTGATCTTTCAAAGCAGACGCCGGTCCTCCGGTAGTCTTCCCACTAAAATTTCGGAGAACCAAACACGGCGGCATACAGGTATTAGAAATTCGGATACGTCCGGCTATAGTCAATGTCCGGTGTGCAATCAAGTAATTTATCACTCATAAAGCCCGAAAATAAAAGAAAAATCCCGTCGTTATTGATAGTAAGTACCGACTGACCGGGATTCGGTGTTATCAACGGATATCGCCGGCCCGAAACTTTACATTATTCATACTCCGGCGGAGAGATAAGTCCTGCTCGCGCTTTATCATGCTTGGCGGCAAATCAATCCCGAGAAGATTCCCTCCGGGCAAACGCAAAGCCGCTTCTATCGATGACTGTCCGGGGCCGCAACCGAGATCAGGAACATTTATGTTTTCTGTCTTGTTCTTGTCTGTGCATATTCAAAGGCGGATTCCAAATCCGCAATTAAATCATCGATATGTTCAAGTCCGACCGATAATCGAATCAAACCGTCATTTATGCCGCGCTCCAGCCGGATATCCCCGGGAATCGACGCATGTGTCATGGTCGCGGGATGATTAATCAGCGATTCCACGCCGCCCAGCGACTCGGCCAGAGCAAAAAGGGATGTCGACATCACGAAATTTCTGACATCATCCATCTCCAGATCAAGATTGAATGATACCATCCCGCCGGGAAGAGACATTTTATTCGGCAGCGGCTTACCGTCGATACCGGGGAAAAAGACCTCATTTACCGACTTCTTTCGAATAAGATATTCGGCGATTTTCCGCGCATTATGCGAGTGACGCTCCATCCGAAGCGGCAGTGTTTTTAATCCCCTTAGGGACAGAAATGAATCAAACGGTCCCAGAATAGCCCCGGCGGCATTTTGAAGAAAACCGATTTTTTCCGCCAGCTCGGCATCATCCACCAATATCGCACCACCGACCGTATCGGCATGACCGGAGATGTATTTTGTCAATGAATGCACCACGATGTCGGCGCCAAGTTCCAGCGGGCGCTGGATACAGGGTGTCGCAAAAGTGTTGTCAACCGCAAGAAAGCATTTGTTCTTGCGGGCGATCCCGGCCGAAGCACCAATGTCAAATAACCGCATCAACGGATTGGTCGGCGTTTCCAACCAGATAAGGCGGGTTTTTGATGTTAACGCCGCCTCAATATTCTCCGACTGTCGGGCATCGACGTATGTAAATTCCAGGCCGAAATTTTTGAAAACCTGCTCAAATAATCTGAAAGTTCCCCCATAAAGATCGTCCCCGGCGATAACATGATCACCCGGAGACAATAAACTCATAACGGCATTAACCGCCGCCATACCACTGGCGAAGGCGAATCCGTAGCCGCCGCCCTCCATCGCCGCGAGCGATATCTCCAGCGCTTCCCGGGTCGGATTGGCTGTCCGTGAATATACATAGCCGGATTCATCGCCCGGCTCGGCCACACGATAGGTTGACGTCTGATATATCGGCGTTGAAACGGCACCGACACCGCCGTCGACATGCTCCGCCGCATGAATCGCCTTAGTTTCGTCTTTCCAGTCTTTATTCATTTCATAAATCCTTTTTCTTTCATCCATTCATCAGAATAAAATTTGCTGAGATATTTCAAACCACTATCGGGTAAAATGACCACTACCATATCATTTTCTGTCAGATTTTTGGAATATTCCAATGCGGCAAAAACCGCCGCTCCTGACGAACCGCCCGCCAGAATGCCTTCTTTTCGGGCCAACTCGCGCGCCGCCATAAAAGAATCAGGATCATTGACCTGAACAATATCATCAAAGACGGCAAAATCGGTTGCCTCACAGACCATATCGTCCCCGATACCTTCGAGAAGATATGGATGCGGCTCTATTAATTTTTTATTTTTGAAAAAATCAAAATAAACCGAGCCCTCCACGTCGACGGCGATGACTTTGACCATCGGATTTTGCTCTTTTAAAAACCGAGCGGTGCCCGACATCGTTCCGCCGGTCCCGATACCCCCGACCAGGGCGGTTATTTTCCCCCCGGTTTGGTTCCAAATTTCGGGGCCGGTCATTCTATAGTGAGCTTCGATATTTTTCTCATTATGATACTGCCCGACAAAAAACGAATCTTTGGTTTCACGCGCCAATCGCATGGCGGTTTCATAGTAGCTTTCCGGCGAATCGGGCGCGACCGCAGTCGGGCAAATGACCACTTTAGCACCAAAAGCTTTAAGTGTATCTACCTTTTCCCGGGACATTTTATCGGGAATGGTAAAGATTGCCTTAAAGCCATTGGCTGCCGCATACATAGCCAGGGCAGCCCCGGTATTTCCGGAAGTCGCTTCGATTATCGTTCCGCCCGGTTTTAGCTTGCCGCTTTCGACCGCATCATCGATTATATAAATCGCCATCCGATCTTTCACCGAGCCGGTCGGATTAAGAAATTCAATTTTGGCCAGGATGGTCGCCTTGACGTTTTTGGTCATTCGATTCAGTCTTACCAGCGGAGTATTTCCGACCGTATCCGGCAAGTTGGCCGAAATCTGGCTCGCCCCAACGATATTGGCAAGGTTCTTAGTATCAGTCGCTAATTGTCTCCTCATAATATTTCTCCAAATAAAAAAGGTCCACCAATAAGCTGTGGACCGGTCTAACAACAGAGGTTTTCGCTATATTACGCCATTAGCCTCCGTTTTTCCGGTCTTTCTGACCACAACAACAATTACAGCCACAACTCAGTACATTTAATCGGATCGAATCTTCTTTTACATCACGCCTATCAAGATACATATAATCCTCTTTCCTGTGATTATACGTTATTCCCCCGATTTGTCAACAGATTTTTTTGACTAAACTGACCCTCTATGCCGAAATGCCTGTCGGTGATAAATTCGCCGGCAAAAATATCATAATTCCCATTCGCCACATGGCGGTGGGAATGGCGGCGTCAGAGACGTATCCCATTGGAAGACATAGCGAATAAGGTATATTATATCGCTATCATTTATGCTTCCATCGCAATCGACATCACCAAGATACATAAACGGATACGGACCCGGGCCGCTGTGGTGGACAAAATCTATCAGAAATGCGATATCGACCGGATCAATATCACCGTCATCATTGCAATCCCCGCGATAAAAACCGCACCATTTGTCGGCCGTAATCGCAAGTTCTGAATAGGTTGCCGCCTGATCGGCATCGGCAATATCAGGCAGACCAAAAACGGCGACACCGATAGTGAGCGCGCTATCCGGACCGGCCGGCATATCCAACTGGCCGACGGTGAAAAAGAAATCGCGGTCATCCGGGTCGGAAGCACATATCGCCGGATCGGTCCCGGGCTGATGACTGACACCGTTAAGTGCCGACATCCAGTAATAAACGGAGTCGAGCCAGACAGCCGTATCGTTCCAGGGGCCCTGCCGGGCGGTAATAGTCTTGGCATTGACCATCGGATTGTCGTAACCGCATCCGAACGGTATCTTCACGAATCCCCAGCCGTTATCTTTGGTGTTACAGGTGTACGCCCAGGCCAGCGACAGATCGGCATCATATGCGGCAACCTGCTGTTTATGACCATGACCGTAATTGATATCATAATCAATCATACCGCCCATCCAGACATTATTTATCGGTCCGTAGCGTCCGCTGAAGTCGAATTTTTCGATGTAGAAATTGTTCAGACGCGGTTCGTCATAAGCGCCCGTAACAGTCGCACAGCCTTTGAAACCCATCGTCCACGCCCCGCTGTACGGCGGCTGGACACCGAATTCATCACTTTGAGCATACTCCCAGTTCCATCTTGTACAATTACCGAGCGTGTCGTATTCACACATATCCTGAACCGAATCGACAAAAGCAAAAGTAACCATTTCGCCAAAAACATCGCGATAGTCATAACCACTATCGGATATCGTCCCCAACAAAACATTGGTGAGATGCTGCGGCGGACATAGTCCCGCCACACAATCCGGATCAGGCAGAATCGACTCCCATTCCATCGGGTAGACCGCCGACCAGTTGGTCGCATAATGGGCCACCCGCTGCGAGAACAATCCCGGTTTACCCGGCGGTAAAAATGTTCCTTCGGCGGCGAAAATAAAGGCTCCCTGCCAGAAAGCACCGTTATCGCCGTCAATTTCAATGCTGACAATATCCCCGTCGGCCAGTATGGTCGCGTTCCAGATATGCGCCCAGTTGGCGCCACCCATACCGAAACTCATCTCGACATGATCATATAAACAACCCCCGACAATTCCCAGTTGAATGATCGGCACCGCATGCGCCAGCGACTTCGGCTCATCGATCAGGGCGCTGTCGAGGAAATAGTCGGGATCGTCAGAGTATACATAAAGGTACATACCCGTGAATCCGCGAGGGACATCCTCACCTTGAACCATGACTGTAATCGGAATATAACTGCCGGATGAATCGAAAGTATTGGAAGGCGCCGGAATAATCGAGCCGTCAGCCGGTGTCAATGACGCCGCATCGACCCATGACGGAATCGCGAAGGCGGCCATATTTCGCCTGCTCCGAGAAACCCCGATGACATTTTCGATTGCAAAATCATCACCGATCGATGCCCTGAAAAGTTCGACATTGCTTGCAAATTTCGAGGCGATTTTTTCCATACTGTCAATCAGACGCGGATCGACAATAGCGAGCGGCGCGCCGCCCGGTTGACCGGCCTCGTCCGGGATAAGCCCATTGGAAGTATCGGCCAGACGCACCGAATCGATTGTCAACGGTGCCCCACCGAGATTTCCGATAGCACCTGGAAGATCCAGCGGGTCGGCCGGATCGGGCCAGACCGCCACGGTCGGGCCAACCGCACCGAATTCAACGGTCGTGCTGAGCCGATACCTGGGAATATCGAGACGCGGCCGCGGCTCCTGCGGCGTCAGGCAAATAAGTTTGTTCATATAACAGAACAACAAATGCTCGTCGACCATTGACGGCGCATAATGATGAGCGTAGTTATAGCCACCGGCAAAGCGGCGATGAAAGATGTTTCGCCCCGGCCAATCCGATTCATAGAAAGTAAGAAAATCTTTGCGGCAGCCGCCAATAAAAATGTCTGAACCTTCATTCTGACAGCTCAGCATCCCGTCAGCCAGCATAAAAATATCCTGCCCGGGATTGCGGGTGGTCCGAGTATAAATCATCGTCCCCGTTGTTTTCGAGAACGCGGTCGGTCCTTTCTGGTAGCCATGACCGGTAACCCAGGGTGACCAACCATAGTTGATAACAACCTCATCGTCTAAGGTAACACCGCAATAATCGGCGGCAATACCAAGATTGGCCCAATTCAGATTGCCGGTCGCGGCATTGACACTGTAAATAATTCCGCCGCTGAAGTAATTATCGCTGGATGGATTATACAAGGAAGCAAAGTACAGAGTGGGTGCACCAATTGTCACGTTGGGCGGATCGTAAGCAATCCCGCCGAAATGAGATTCAGGTTGATTCGACGGATTATTCCAGCTGTCAGGATCCAGGAATTCAAGCTGATGCCCGCTTACAGTCAGAAGATCCCATACTATCTCGCCGGTACAGGGATCAATCGCGGTGACATTACCATCGAATATATTACAATCCGTCCCGATATAAAGAAGGTTAGTCTCATATCCGTACGTGACACCTTTACCAACAGAACCTCCGAAATTCCGGGGATTGGGACCCCCCGCTGCGGTCCAGCCATTATATAATGACCCGTCCATGACATTTACGGCATAGATATCACCATTATCATCGTTATAATAGACGACCGGAACACCATTGCAATCAACCACGACCGAATAGCCCCAGGTTGTAAAATGGTTTTGATGGAATAAAAAATTATTCGTCCAGAAAACGGAACCATCGGTAAGATTAAGCGCCGAGAACGCTTTGGCATCACCGCCCGGGGTCAGGACAACGGTTCGATCTTCGCCGTACGCATCCAGATTATATATTGTCGGGGTGGCGTAACATCCGCCACCGATTATCAATCCGGACGGGTCGGTTACCTTCCAGATTTCATTTCCGGTATTCAGGTCAATAGCGACAATATGATCAAGGAAATAATTGACGACAGTATCTTTATAAACAACAGAGCTGTTCAAATTACCGAACTGGCTGGCGGTATATTGCCAGGCCTTGGTAAGAGTGCCTTGAGGATTGTCACTCAAAGTACCCATCGACTTATGGCTGCGGCCGAAATCCTTACCATAGGTTGGCCAGCTGATCTCGGACCAACAGGGTGGCGGATTGGAAGGAATACAACATACGTCAATTTCCATCAGAAAATTCACATATTCGCCCCAATCATCAGAGACATAACTGAAACCGGCATCGCTTTTCATACATGACTTTCGATATTCGGGGCATTCGCCGCCGTCGGATAAGGTTCGGATACCGTTTTCGATATCCGGCGCAAACGACTCAATACCGACCCAGATATCTCTATTAAAAAGAAATGGATGAAATATCGATGATTTAACGTCGGCTTCCAGCCATCCCGGGTACATTACGTAATCCTCGGGATTGATTGTAAATTGAATCATTTTACTCAATGGAAGACCGGTATATGGATCGGGGACCCAAACCTGAATTTCGGACTGATCGGTATAGATATCCGGGTCACCATTATCATATAATGCAATCCGAATTTTTTCCAGCCGGCATCTTAGACCGGGAGGAGAAAATTTCTGATAGCAGCCGACATCGCCATAGGTATCCGGCAAGTACCAGTACCATGTTAAATCACAATAGTCGGATATCCTGCTGCACTCGGGATACTCATCGATACACATATACGCATAAACAAGAAAATTGGCATCGACACCATAACCGTCGAGGATGGTTTCATGTGCGCCGCCGCTGTACACGGAACTCCGCAGAAAACCGCAGGAACCATCATCCGACAGCCCCGCCAGAACCCAGGTCGGGTCGGCATCATTGGTTGACCAGCCTACGTGAAAATCATCCCTGAAAATAACTGTGTCGGTAAGTGAATAGACAGTGTAATCGGGATACCACTGAATTTCCGAATACGGAATCGTAACCGGGAAACCCGGAACGACCGCGCCCGGAAATCCGTAACCGTCATCTTCCCAGACATAAATGTCAACATCCGGCGTGCCGATTGTGGAGGCGCTGTCAAAGGCGATACCGATTTCCTTTAGAGTATCAGCCCCAATAATCGAAAATCTCATATTAAAAAAATCATCGCCGAATTCGTTGGGTTGCGGCCAGACATAATAGGCACCACAATTCCATTCCTGCGTCCAACAATTAGAGTACGGAATCCTGTTGCAGCAAACATCGGCATCAAACAGATATGCATAATCACCGGCCCATGCGTACCAGTCGTCGTAAGGACTTCCCAGATACATTAACATGCGCCCCGTCGCGCTGGAACCGTCATCGCTCAAAACCGCCAGCGTGTCATCACCGTCCGATATGACCTGACAGCCGATATAAAACTCCTCACCATCGGCAAAAATATAGGCGTGACCGTTGTTAAGGGTCGAGAAATCGGCCGAAACATAACCAAAACCGGCCGCATCGATCGTCGCCCAGTCAATATCGACAGTGTCGATAAGACTGAATCCGTAATCTCGAAGAGTAACGCGCATACCCGGCGTGCCAACATGCGCCGGACCATAAACCGCTATCCAGATGGTATTGAGCGAGCAGACATAACCTTCGGCCGGGGTCATTCTCATGATATATTCTTCGAGCGGATAATTCGAGTCAGGAATTCGCCAGAAGTAGCTTACATTCGCGTAGTAATAAAGCGGTTCGCAAAAATAGACCGGCGGAATAATGGCCGACGGATTTTCGACTACATTAGGCAATCCCGGCCGTTCAATAGTGCTGATCGGCTGCAATTGTTGAAGAGCTGCATATTTCGGGGCATCCGGATTAAACTTGATAACCGGATTTAATCCCTGCTTGGGGGCATCACTGGTGCCCGAAACCGTAACACCAAGAAATAATATCAGCCCGGCAATGACTGAGATGGTTACTCTATTGTATGACATTTTAAAGCCTCCCGATATCCAGGGCAGAATTTGGCGGTAAAACTGAATTAGAGATTTTAATACCCGTAAATAATACACCTCGCCATTGCCCCGGTGGTACCCGATTTAAAAATCAGACATCAATATTATCTTCGACGCCGGATTGCTTGTAACAATATATAAGATAATAATTTTACGCCCGTTAGCAAGTAAAAAAGCAGGTTTGCCGGACATTCTCATCCTATAAATCGAATTATGTAAATCTGCAAAATGGCGTTCCTTGTCACAATTTGAGATAGAAGCGGTTAATTTATCCCAGATGTTGACTGTACGTGAATTCTCCCGTTTAAACCGGAGAATGAAACGGAAATTCTCTTCAACTCTGTTCAGTATCTTGGAGTCTTGGTTATTTTGCAATAAAACTCCGCTGTCGCGTCTGATCCGCTGACAACTCGCTTCGGCTCCCTGTATACAGCTCCCCTTTTGATTTTATTAAAAAGATATTCATGCCGGTAGAGAAAAAGTAAATCGGTGCCGCTGTGATTTTGACAACTCGATGGTAAGGCGATGCATCCCTTGTGGTTTGGGACTATTCAAACAATTTGTTGCCCACTTGCTCTGGGGTGGGTTTCTTCCTGTGATAAAGCAACACTTTGATTGCCTGAACCAATGGCTCACCATTTAGCAAAAAGATTTAATCAAAATCGCTACCTAATCGATGTTAATTCCGGATCAAGGCCGTTATGTAGAAATAAAAAAGTAGTGCATTATGATATACGTATATGAACATAACGAATTTAAGGCCTGTTTTCCGGGACTGAAGCAAATCTTGTCAAATGGCTTTATCAGTCGAAGCCATTTTGCTCTAATCTCTTTTCCTTCATGCTTTTACGCCCATTTTCACCCGAATAACACTAAAAAAAGGATTCCTTAAATATGCGAAACGAAGCCATTTATATAGGACGTCAAAACGTGGTCGGTAGATCTGAGGACCTACCGGGCACAATGTTGATTAAAAAATTTAATATGCGAAAGGAAGCCATTTTGATCAGGATAAAATGTCGTTTCGAGAGTAGGGAAAAACCCAGGCCCCGTTCTTACGGGGTGCAGCGGGTCTGCCATTTCAACCATGCCGGAACCGCATCATATTTCGTGTCCGGCAGATATCCACATCTGCAGGAAAATACTCCGCACATTTGGACATGTGACGCGCACAAATATTTTATGAAAAAATTTTCAAAAATCGGAAACGAAGCCATTTTCCCCTTACTCCCAAAATGTGATTCCGTTACCAACTCATTTCATTATATTCATCCACAATGACCGGGCCGGTAAAAATATCGATACAAACTGCACGACGGATGGCGCGATTTAATGACTGCGATAAAAGCGAGATAAAAAAATCATCTCCCCCAAAATTTAAAAAAAGAGCTTGAGCGGCAGTTAAAAAGCCATCGGTAACGATGTTTTAATTATACCAACTCAAACCGCGCCTGAAAGAAGCGCAACTGCTTCGGCTCAAAGACGAATTTCAAACCGCGAATTTTATTCCGATTCTGATAAAGTCTGATTATTCCTTCGGCACAATATTCCAGATGGCTCTGCGTATAAACCCGCCGGGGAATCGTCAGCCGCACCAGTTCCAGTTTGGGTCTGCGGTTTTCGCCGGTTTCCGGATCGCGCCCGGCCGAAACATTCCCACGCTCCATCGCGCGGACACCGGTTTCAGCATAAATCGCTGCCGCCAAAGCCTGCGCCGGAAACTGCTCCTGATCGATATGCGGCAAAAAAGCGCGGGCATCAAGAAAGATGGCGTGGCCGCCATGCGGAACGACATGCGGCACACCGCCTTCAGTCAATAAGTCGCCCAGATAATTCGTTTGCTCGACCCGGTATTTGATATACTCATCGTCGGCCACCGACTCTCTGATTCCCTGCGCCAGCGCCGCCATATCACGACCGCTCATACCACCGTAAGTATGTAATCCTTCGTAAATCACCACCTGTGCTTTGGCGTCGACAAAGAAATCTTCGTCATTCATGGCCAGAAAACCGCCGATATTGACAAGACAATCTTTTTTCGACGAGCAAGTGCAGCCATCGGTGTACGAACAAATTTCTTTGACTATTTCTTTGATCGATTTGTTGGCGTACCCCTCTTCACGCTTCTGAATGAAATACGCATTTTCCACCGTGCGTGTATTGTCAAGCATGATTTTTATGCCATACTTATCGCAGAATTTCCGTAATTCACGCGCATTGGCGATCGAAATCGGTTGCCCGCCGGCCATATTGACACAGGTTTCATAGCTAATATATGGTACTTTCTCGGCGCCAACCTCATCAACCAGTCGCTGCATTTTATTAATATCGACATTTCCCTTAAACGGGTGCGGATTTGACGGATCATGGGCCTCATCGATAATAACATCGACGAATTTCCCGCCCGCCAGCTCCTGATGCAGTCGCGTCGTGGTAAAATACATATTGCCCGGAACATAATCACCCGGCCTGATAAGAAGCCGGGACATGATATGTTCGGCCGCACGGCCCTGATGAGTGGGCACAAAATATTTGTAACCGAAAACATCCTTAACCGTTTTTTCCAGATCATAAAAATTCCTGCTTCCGGCGTAAGCTTCATCGCCGATCTGAAGCGCCGACCACTGTTCATTACTCATAGCGCTGGTGCCGCTGTCGGTCAGCAGATCAATAAAGACATCCTCGCTCTTCAGTAAAAATGTATTATATCCGGCGCTTACGATGGCCTTTTGCCGAAATTCTTTGGTTGTCATCCGAATCGGCTCGACCGTTTTAATCCTAAAAGGTTCAGGTATATATTCCATCGGTACTCCCTTACTATTGCATATTCGATCGACAGAACGGAAAGGCACGTAGCCCCGGCCAAATCTGTCTCAATCCACTTTTAAATATGCCCTAAAATACTATATTTGATAAGCTAAGTCCAATGAAATATCGGTCGCATAATTAAATATCCGGCATGATCCCAAAAAAAACTGAGCTCTTTATTGACTGGCCTTTTGATTGACATTATTCTGTATTCGTTGTAAGCTGAAAAGAACAAATATGCAAAATAAAATTGAAATTCCGGAATATTATCGAAAAACCTATTTAAGATGGTACCGCTGGTTTTCGATTATATATGATCAATTCATGAGATTTTTCTCTTTTATATTCTACGGCGGATTCGGCGGTGAGAGAAGATTGCGGGAGTTGGCGATTAATTGGCTTGAACCGCAACCGGGTGATAAAATAATTGATATCTGCAGTGGTTCCGGGACATTATCTATAATGTTAGCCGACGTTCTGAGGGGTGAAGGCGAAGTGATCGGCATTGAGCTCTCGCCGGATTTGATAAAAAAGACTCGTAAAAAGAAAATTCCCCCCGGACTTAAATTTATTCATGGTGACGCGCAAAATATAAATTTTCCCTCCAATTATTTCGACAAGGCGGTCATTTTCGGGGCGTTACATGAAACGCCGTATGAGGTCAGGCGAAATGTTCTCGTCGAGGCTTATAGAGTTATCAAGCCAGACGGCCATATTTTTTTCCTCGAACACAACCAACCGGTAAAGAAATGGAAAGCGACTCTATTTTCGATTATGGAAAGGTTCAATCCTGAATACAAAACGTACAAAGATCTTCTTAAACGCGGTTTGATAAATCAGATAAAACAGGCCGGTTTTGAAATCGTCAAGACTGATGTAATCAGCTGGGAATTTTTTCAAATTGTCCTGGCAAAAAAAATCTAAATTATTAAAGGTAAAATATTTTGTAAGGAATGATAAGCATAGAAAGACAGCACTATGAACGGACTTAAATATTACATTGTCGATGTTTTCGCCGAGAGCAAATATGCCGGTAATCAACTGGCGGTTTTCAGAAATGTGCATTCGCTGACGACTGATATGATGCAAAAAATCGCGCGTGAAATAAATTACTCCGAGACGACATTTATTCTTTCGGAAACCGAGCAGAATGGCGGCTATGATGTCCGTATATTCACTCCGAAAAAGGAGCTGCCTTTCGCCGGGCACCCGACACTGGGAACAGCTTATATAATACAACAAGAAATAATACAAAAACCGATCGATAAAGTTATGCTTAATCTAAAAGTGGGGCAGATTCCGGTTACATTTAGCTACAAGGACAAACAGGCGAATATTCTATTTATGCGACAATTACCGCCGACTTTCGGGAAAGTCCCTGATACGGCGGAAATCGCCGAAGCCTTGTCAATCAGCATCAACGATATCGATAATCGTTTTCCTATACAGGAAGTCTCTACCGGAGTCCCGAATTTTGTGGTCCCATTAAAAAATACGGCAGCTTTAAAAAAGTGCCGGATTAACTCGGATAAATATTTTCGGCTAATCGAAAACATTGACTCCAAAGCAATTCTTGTTTTTTCACCGGAACCATACACCCCCGAAAACGATTTGAGCGTTCGTTTCTTTGCCGATTATTACGGCGTCCCGGAAGATCCGGCGACCGGCAGTGCCAACGGATGTCTGGCCGGGTATCTGGTCGAGTACCGTTACTTTGGTGAAGACAGGATAGATATTCGGGTCGAGCAGGGTTACGAAATCGACCGGCCATCGCTGTTATATTTGAAAGCGGGAAGAAGCGGCGATAAGATTACCGTGAATGTCGGCGGGCGAGTCATCAAGGTAGCCGAAGGGGAATTTGTTTAATTCGTAAATTTTAAAACAGCAAAATAACCGGCGCTCACGTATATCTATATCCTAACCGGCAAAATTTATTGAATGCGATTCGGTTAGCATTATTTAAAATACTGTTAAATGCTTGCGGATTTTTAAAAATCTTCTTATACCACATCGGTTTGATGTGTTATCTATCAGCTTGACGAATCCTAAAATGGTGAGGAGATAAATAATTATAATCGGTAAAACAGGTATGAAAAATAAACAATCGTGAAAAGACTTATTAAACAAAAAAGGGAATATTGCGCCGATTAAATGAGGTATTAAATTAAAAAGAAGAGGAATTTGTGATGTTTAATTCTTGTAGGGGATTAACATTGACACTCTTGCTCGTATTTACAGTCATTGGGATTTTTTTCAATGAGGTGAGTTCATCAACCAGCTTTCGTTCGGTTGATTGCACTTTCGAGCCGGTGCCAATGCCAAAGGGTCCGGGACCGGTGAGTTTTGAACTGTCATTTACACCAATATATAAGTGTGATGAGGTTACTGTTAGTATTAGAAAGCTGTTAAATCTTCAGTATACAGGTGAAAGGGAATGGACAGAACATGTAGAGGCCGGGAAATGGAACCGAAGTATTCTGAATGCATCGATTCCAGCCAATGACACCAGCGGCATTGAGGTTATCATAAAGTGCGGCCGCATATCGACTATAGCGGCCTGCTATTTCGTTACAACGGGCGATACACTTGAGTTCCATCGAGGTAATCCAAGAGGTTATATAGGAGTTCCACCACCACCCTCTTCCAACACGAATGATCCATTTAAGGATACATTAACAGAGGAACAATTGCAAACTGAGTATGAGGTTATTCTAAATCTTCACAATCCGACACTCTTAGAAGCTGCGGAAAGAATTCTTGGTTCGATACCCGATACAAGTCTGTACGACTCACGTCGCGGATATTACAAACTCAATGTTAGCCTGGAGAATCTCATTAGGTTGTCTGAAATACCGGTCGGATTTGAATATACGTCTTCGCCACCATGGGACCATAGGAATCATAATCCAAACGTAGGCATAACCGGATCAAAGTCCCGACATACGCAGAAAGGTGATGAAATTGATACCGACACCCTTACGGAAGATCAGCTACGGCAGGAACATGAAGTAATTCTTTTTCTCCGCGATTCTACGGAACGTGAAATCGTGGAGCAAATTATCGATTCCAAGCTGGACTCGCCTAAACGATTCGGACTTATGAGATTTTATATTAAAAGGATGAATCTCGAAAAATTTATCGAAATTAAAAGGCACAATATTGACGCCCATCTTTTAAAACCGGGCTTGCCATGGGATCGAGTGCCGAACGACAGCGTACCCGATTTTAAGAGGCGGGACTCATCCGAGGGTCAGGGAGTATTGGATACCGAATTTAATCCGAATTCGCTTGATGGCTTTTCGCTGGAGTACGTAGATGGCATGACAACACCCGGAATCCTGCCAACCAACCAGACGATTATTTTCTATATTAATATTTATAATCCCACCGGAATTAATATGCAGGGTATAACCAATGGTTTCAGGATTTATTCGCCTGACGGTGCCCAGTGGGGCAGTTTCGCGGCCGATACAATGAACTTCGGCTGGAGGGATATGTTTGATTCGTATTATTCAATCTATGAATACAGTGCGGATGGTATTGGGGCTGATACCGCAGGTTTTACCGGAATTAGTATGGATACATTAGGGGGATTGCCCCCTTATTTCGATGAAGTTGCTTACAAAATTACTATCGGCCCAATTGATGATTTATATGACGGCAAAATAATATGTCTGGATTCCTCTTTTTATGGATTAAGTGGATATTGGTCGTGGGCTTATGACGGTGGCTATCATATATATTATCCTGACTGGGATGGTCCGCACTGTTTCACAATAGAAAGCGATATAACCTTTTCCGGTTATCTCTATTATATGGATCCTGTTCCGCCCGATACGAATCAAATGCCTATGCGCAGCATAAAAATCGAGATGTGGGACGATGATCCATCTCCTTTCCCCAATGAATTGTTAGAAAATACCGTAACCGACGACAATGGTTACTTTATTTTGGGCCCGGTCGAAAATAATGATATATCGGGCGGCCAGGATGTGTTTTTTCGTATTTATCCGGAAACAGAAGCTGGCTACGTTACAGGAAGTTACAATGGAGATAGCCGCAGAATTCAGACAGATGTATTAAATGATTTACCCAGCGGAGAATATGATACGGTAATAGTCGCCCCGCTCGATTCCAGCGGATCATTCTTCGTCGCCAATGCTATTTTGGAAGCCTACGAAAATTGGTGGAATTTGCCTGTTTATTATGTTCCCGATTGTGTCCAGGTTGTTCTGGCAGATGGTGC
>CAYXTW010000007.1:31208-84636 GCA_964467955.1 uncultured Ignavibacteriaceae bacterium
TGCAATAATGATGGAATTCGCGGGGATGCCAACTATGACCGGAGTGTAGATATCCTCGATAAAACATATCTCATTAATTTTCTTTACCTTGAAGGACCGGCGCCAATATGCTGGGACGAGGCCAATGCCAATGGCGACGGCACAATAAATATATTCGATATTACCTAAATAGATGCTTACCTTTATTTGAGTGGCCCGCCGCCCTGGGCATGCCCTTAACAAAAGTAATTCAAAAGATGTTTAATATAGCGGTTATCGCAACCGTAAAGTCGTTATAATTATTTTCTAAAATTATTTAAATAACTACCTGACAAATCTATCGCTTGCTATTTGGGCTTAAAGGGAGTAAATTATATCGTTTAGAGCCAGGAGCTTTTATGAATCTTCGGAAAAGAATTTTTATTGAGATACGTTATATAGCTTTATTTTTTCTGATTCTGGTGAACATTTGCGACGGGCGGGCGCTTTATGAAATCGAACCGCAACACCATCCGGTCGCTAAAGCATCCGCCAACGCTCCGTATGTAACGCTGGGCGCTCACAAAATCGGCCGGATAGGTATATCGATATCCAATCAGGGGCACTTCGGAACCGGATTTATTCCCGGAATTAGTGATCCCTTCAGCGGCGGGCGGGCACCTTCCTGTATCTATCCCTACCCCAGCGCGCAAAATTATCTCTTTGCCGGTGCGTTCTGGATCGGGGCCGTCGTCGGCCGCGATACTCTCGTTTCAGTCGGCGCCGACGGCTGGCACGGGACAATGGAGTTATGGCCCGATGCCGAACCGCGGGGCCGAATAATTATGAGGTCACTGGCCAATCCGGACGATGAGGATGCTGTCTCCGAGCAGGATTTTATTGCCATTTATACCGACACGCTGACCGATCCGACTTATGTCGTCGATGGTCCCCTCGACAATCGTCCGCATATGCCGCTGGGGATTGAAATCACCCAAAAAAGCTATGCTTGGAGTTATTCCTACGCCGATGATTTTATCCTTTTTGACTACTCCATTAAAAATATCGGGAAAAAAGACCTGAAAAAAGTTTATATGGGAATCTATGTCGACGGTGATGTCGGCATCGAAGGTTCCTGGGATGACGCCCAGGATGACATCTGCGGTTTCAGGCGCGACATACCTTCTCCCCAAGGGTGCGGTTTTATCGATACCATCAATATCGCCTGGATCGCCGATAACAACGGCAAATATGCCGATGAGCCGTGCCCGTATAAAAATAATTCGATTACCGGTGTGACCGGCGTCAGGGTTGTCAGGACCCCGGAAGATACTCTGAAATATTCATTCAACTGGTGGGTCTCACACGGGAGCCCCAATCTCGATTTCGGTCCCAGACAGAGAGGTACCCTTGATGATCCTTTCCGGGATTTCGGCGGATTTCTGGGCACCCCGGAAGGCGACCGCAATAAGTATTATATTATGAGACATGAAGAGTTCGATTACGATCAGCTTTTCAGCGCTGTTGATCACAGCGACGAAGGCTGGCTGCCGCCATTGCCGCTCTCCAACGATATCGCCAACGGATATGATACACGTTTTTTGCTCTCCTTCGGCCCCTTCGATATTTCGCCGGGTGAAGTCTTGCCCCTGAGTTTTGCCTATGTCGCCGGTGAAAACTTCCACACCGACTGCGAGGCTTTTCTAAATATTTTTAATGCCTCCGATCCGACCGAATACTACGAGACATTTAACTTCCGAGATTTCGGAGAAAATGCCATCTGGGCTTCCTGGATTTATGACAATCCCGGGGTCGATACCGACGGGGACGGTTACCGTGGGAAAAAAAGATTCTGTATTCATGACTCTGTCTGGGTAAGCGATACGATCAGCGTCGATTCGGTTGAGGAGTACTGGTTTTACAATGACGTTGACACTATTTATTACGAGGGTGATGGTATCCCCGATTTTGTCGGGGCCACGCCGCCGCCGCCGCCCGAGTTATGGCGGATTGATACATCGGGTGACACTCTCGGGGCCAAAGTCATACCGCGCATTACGGAATTCAACCTGGGCGAAATCAAAATCCGCTGGAACGGCTATCGCAGCGAGACGACACCGGATCGCTTCAGCAATAAACTGGACTTTGAAGGATATCGTGTTTATCAGTCACTTTCACCTAATCCGAAAAGTTTTACGCTGATGGCGTCATACGACAGGCAGGATTACAACCGGTATATATGGAACGACGACGCCGGGGTCTGGCAGTTGCTCGAAATTCCCTTTACCCTGGACTCGTTGAAAAAAATATACGGCGAGGATTTTGATCCCGACGATTATTTTTCCCGCGAACATATGTATTCATGGGGAGGCGATTTATTTTATTTCACTCCCGAAGATTGGAATCATGACGATTTACGCAATATCAACGATATCCACAAGGTCTATCCGGACGAGCCGCCCCCGACCGTTTTAAGCCTCGACTCCGCCCGTCTCTTGTATCCCGATGAACTGACCGAGGACGGATTATTCTTTAAGTATTATGAGTACGAATATATAATGACCGACCTGCTTCCGTCTCAATTGTATTACGTCGCCGTAACCGCCTTTGATTACGGCTCTCCCGGAAGTAACCTTACTTCACTGGAAAATCCGCCCTCCCGAAACTATATTGCCGAATATGCTGACGACGATAATAGTACCGTTGAAGAAAAGGGATTGAATGTAATCGTCTACCCCAATCCATATAAAATCACAGGCAACTATCGTGATTTGGGTTTCGAGGGACGCGATTATATAGATGGTGCTTTTTCCGGACATGCGGTGATACAGGAGGACCTTCCCGACGAACGGGCGCGGGCAATACATTTTCTTAACCTTCCAAATAAGTGCACCATAAAAATATACACCATCGATGGTGATCTTGTCAGGGAACTTAAACATGATTATCCCAAGGATTCGCCGCGAAGTATGCACGAGCGATGGGATCTGATAACCCGCAATACGCAGTCGGCCGTCTCGGGAATTTACTATTATACTATTGAATCGGATTACGGCAACCAGATCGGAAAGCTGGTTATTATAATGTAAACCATATCGACTTTTGCCACTGAACACGCAAGTCATTTTTGCCGTTCGAAATTAATTCGATTTGACAAAAACTATCGACAATAATAGCCAGTTCGAAAAATAAAATTTTTAAATCGACGGGAGTGGGGGGCATCAATAACGGTAATCGAAATGTATCGTTAATTTTCCTTGCCGTTGTTCGAAAACCGATTTGCATGACGGCGTTTTAAATAACTCGGTTTAAACAGCTACTCGACCGTAAAACATCGTATATGTGAAGAATGCGTAATAATCGGGAAGATCGAGAATAAAATCGGGCGAATCGGGATTACATAATCGCTGAAACTTATTTGAATCTTCAGAATTCAATTCCGCCCCGTTCCAGCGCATATCTATCAATGACAGCAGCGCCTGTTTCATTACACTACTTAATGGTGCATAAGCTTCACCGGTGAAAGCTTTTGCGGTGATTTCCGTGAGACCCGCTTTCTCAAACCAACCTATCGAGCGAAATAAATGCCGTTCAGGTTGCGAACCTCTTGTGAACGGGGCAATCCCGGTGGGGGTCGCATTCAGTTTCGCTTCCAATTCGGGATAGCCCGGAAGCAGTTGCTGTGACGACCACGCCATAACCGCGATTATTCCGCCCGGTTTGATCACACGTGACAACCCTTTCAATACAGACAACAAATCCATAGGTGCATAGCCGATGCAATCGACACTCCACACCCAGTCGAAAAAGCTTTCCTCGAATGGGAGATGATTCACATTTCCTTTTTGAAAAGTAATCTGCCCGGAGCAGTTGGTTTCATTCACGAATTTTTCCGCATATTCAAGGAACTCGGCCGATAAATCCAATCCAACAATGTGTCCATTTTCTCCAATCGCTTCCGCCAGCATTGGCAGGTGCAAACCGATGCCGCACCCGGCATCGAGACCTCTGCTCCCTTTCGGAAGACTAAGATAATTTATGGCTTCCTTAATGACCGCCTCACGCAACGGTGCCGTTTCAAGTAGTTTTTTGATATAATCTTTGATATTTCCCTCTTTTAAAAGTTAAAATATCAGTTTTGACTTCATTAAAATATATTATAATTTTTAAACTAAAAGAAGTATTTATGCAAAAAGATTTAATATCTGATAAGCTGATTTCGCAATATCCCAATATGAATCATCCTGCTCGCAATTTAATATCTGCTATTAGTAAATCCCCCTCAGTTGTTGCATATATCGCTTGGCTTAATGGACAACTTACGTATTTGGTACCTAAGCAAAGAATCGAATTATTGAAACGAATAGTATCTCAGCATGCAAACAGTTATCATGAAGCCATCGCCGAATTGGTCTTCATTCATTGCACTTTGGCGAAAATTGGGATGGCCTTTCGAAAAAGACCCCGAAATTTATGGGAAAAAAACCCGATTTCAAAGTTTTTTATGAAAAAGGAGATAATTCATTTTTTATTTCAGAAATTACAGTTATTAGGCATAATCACCCTTATAAAGAAATAGAAATTAATGGGGATTTTGCGGAAATTAATAATGAAAAAGATAAAAATAAATTCCCCACTATTACACAGCCAATAACGCAATCTCACAGAGTTTTAATGCGAATTGGCGAGAAATTCGAAAAATATAAAAATATTTTGAAGGGTAATCCATTTGTGTTATGTATCTACATACCCGGACATCCTGATACATTTTTCATAAGTGATTTTCAGATAAGAAATGCATTGTTTGGTGAAAAGACCATCAATTTTACAACGGGTGAATGTTCGCATAAGTGTAAAAGCATGGAAACAGAACACAAACAAAATGTAGAAATTGGGGTATTTGGTTTTGAAAAGTATAATGAACTTAATTCGATTATAGTCTGCAAAGAACTATATCCCCAAGTGACATATACAAACGGCGACAATAAGGAGATAAGTGATTTCTGGAAATTAACGCCGAGTTTTGATATTTACGCAAATCCTCTTGGATTATGGGCAAACAAACAAAATAATCCTTTTCTCGCAAAGGATTTTCCAATTAACGGTGTCACTAATGAGGACATTCTTAAGTTTTATGATCCCAAAATAATTAATTTCTATTAAATTACTAAAGATTATTCTTTTTCTTCTCTTTCGGAAACAGCGGTTTGCTGAATTCTTCGGGAAGCTGCACCTTGGGACGGGCAACACCAAGATAGCGCTGATACCATTTCCATTTTTTCTTCTCGGCTTTCATGAATTTTTTCAGCGCTTTTTCCCGTTCGTACAGTCTGGCATCATGCTTCTCTATTTTCTGCAGCAGGTTTTCGACGTTTTCCCGCCGCTCCATGGCGATACGAAGCGTATCATAGTCACGAAAATTAAAAATGGTCTGGACAATCGGCTCGAAAAATACCATCGCCTGAGCCCCGATATAATTCAGAGGTTTGACCGACTCCAGAAATAAAATGGCCGGGACCGCCATCCGCCACTCGACAACTTTTTTCGCCAGCTTTTCCAGAATCTCGTCTTCTTCAGCCGGAATCGGCTCTTTCCCCGGATCGGTCGGTCCCGGTGTTCCTCTGAATATCGACATATCAGTCTGTCCCCGGCTCCTGCGCTCTGGCTTTTTCTATTTGCTCTTTCACGAACGCAACAACTTCATCTCTGTTATGCCAGAATTTGATATACAATCCGCGGAAATTTTCCAGTCGCGTCGGCCGAACAAAGGGCGAAAGCAGGACACCGTTCTTATCGGGATAATACGACCGGTACTGCGACCATTTTTTAACCGTTGTCTGCGCCTTCGTTTTGATAATTATCTCCTTATCGGTCAGCCGGTAGTATGTCGGAAAATAAAATGACGCCAGCGAGCCGAACAAAATCAAAAAAGCCAGTATACAAAGCCACGGCGAATATGTTATAAAATACACGATGACTATCAAAACGGCTATGAATATCGATACAAGGATAGTCACTTTCGGATTTTTTTTGGCCGGATGACAAACCCATTCAAGAACCTGTGACGGTTCTTTCTCGTCCTTTTCTATTTCCTTCTCTTTTTTACTTGAGTCCGCTTTGAATCCCAACGATAGCTGCTTATCGTCTTTTTCGTTATTCATGACCTCTACTTCTGATCTTCATCAAGCGTCCGGTACCGTTCTTTCCGCACCTTTTGCATCATCTCCATCATATCCTTCGGTTCGATGATTTTTTTCTCGATTAACAGCCTGACCAATGCTTCCTGCGCCAGATTATTTGAAAGCGCCAACTCTTCAAAACTTACATCACGTTCTTTCCCGTCAACAACCATCTTCAACGCGAACTTTTTTTCATCAACCATGAAAATCTCCCTTATTATTTAAAACGCACCGAAATCCTGAATATCGATCGCCTACCAGCCGAAATTATTTGTTCTGATTTCCGAGAATGACTCTTTTGGGAGCACCGTCCTCAATGGTATAAATCGGTAGTTCGATGTTCTCATGATTTTCGCCGAAGCTTATTTTCCCGGCGGCGCCCTGGTAATTGTTGACGCTCGAGATGGACTGGCTAATTTCCGACCGCGTATAATAACCCTGGCCCAGAGCATTACATATCAGCGACACGGCATCATACCCGAGGGCTTCCAGATGCCCCGGCTTCCGGCCGTATTTTCTGTCAAAATCGACTGAAAATTTTTGGAAAGCATCGCTTTCATCATTACCCAGTACCGCCGAAGTGAAATAACATTCCCTCGTAATCAATTTACCCAGATTAAAAATAAGGGGCGTACCCCAACCGTCACCGCCAAGATAAACCGTATTTAAATTATAAAATTGTATCTGAGGCAGAAGCTGCCGCAGCTGGTCACTTTCGGCCGGGATAAAAAGGCAATCGAGCTGTACCGGAACCTCCTCGGCTTCAATCGTATCTCCGACATCATCGATAAAAACTATCGAATCGAGTAAATCTCTCATGACCAGAGACTTCAAATCACGAATATACGGGCCGAAATCGGTTTCCGTAATCCGGAAGTACTCAATGCCGAGAATCGTGCCGCCCAAATCCTCGAACCGTTTTGCAAATGCTTTTGCCATCCTCAAATTCGAGGTTGACGTCGGGGTTATAATAGCGGCCGTATCGGCCCCGAGCCATTGCACCGCATAATCGGCCATTCTGATTCCCTGTAAATCCAGATTGGGCTGCAGTTGAAAACTTGTCTGCGACAACTCGGTCAAACCTCCCTCGGTAGCCGCCGGTATAACCAGCGGCATATCGCCGCATGAAAGGACGGCTGAAGCAACCGCCGTTTCGTTGCTGGTCAACGGCCCCACGGCAGCTGCCGTACCGCTCAATGCGAGACGTCGGATAATGCGGGCCGCCTCGAGATCATCCCCCTGAGTATCATACATTACCGGCTTTAATGTTCCACCGGTCTTCTGCCTATATTGCTCTATCATCAGCAGCACACCGTCAAGAATCTGTTCGCCGAATTTTTGAAGCTCACCCGACAACGGAAGCACGATGCCGACTTCGATTTCCTGCTTTAAAAACTGTTTGGCCTGATCGACCAACATTCTCGCTTTCGATTGACCGCAGGGCAAAAGGAGACCATTCACCGGTCGATAGTTTTTCTGTTTTATCAGCGCCTTCGCGGCAGCGACCAGGATATCACATTTTCTGCTGTCCGGCATATCCGCGGAGGTTATCTGTTCCAGAACAGCCGTGCGCGGATCAAGTGGAATGGCTTCGATCGTACTTAATATCAATTGATCAAGCTCTTTATCCGTTGAGTTTTTATAGGCATCCAGATACGCTCTGATGGCCATATCGGGCCGCAACACTTTGTAATAGCTGTTACCCAGGAAAAAATAAGCATGGGCTTTGTAATTTGATTCGGGAAAATCTTTTATCAGATTTTTAAATTCAACGATACTGAATTCATAACTTCCGGCATAATATCCCGCCTTGGCTTTAAAAAACAAAAACCGATCGGCGTTAATATTGTGGGGATTTTGAAAATACAATTCTGAAAACATGCTGTACGCTTCGGAAAAATTACCGCTGTTCAATAATCTGTAGGCCTTTTGAAAGGTTGTCTGAATCGTATCGGCCCCCGCCTGCGATGAAAGCAACAGCAGGAACAGAAGAGTAATCCGAATATATTTGATGCGACGCAGTTGCACTATAACGAGTATTTCCCGAAATCTTCGGGGTTAATCTTTTTCAATCGATCGGCCAGCGATTCGGGGGCCTGGCCCTCTTCGGTACTCTGACCGGGCATTTGTAGATTAAACAATCCTTCCTCGGCAAAGATCGGCGCGCTGGTTTTTAATGCCAGGGCGATCGAATCGGAAGGGCGAGCATCGATCTCATGAAGTTTACCGTTTTCTTTTATTAAAACCCGGGCATAAAAGGTCTGCTCTTTAAGCTCGGTTATTTCGATTTTTTCCACGTGAGCCGACAGCATGGCGATAACCGTTTTCAGCAGATCATGTGTCATCGGTCTTTTGGCACCAACACCCGAAAGTTCCATCGCGATAGCCCAGGCCTCGGCGTGGCCGATCCAGATCGGCAGCACTTTGTTGGTCTCTTTGGCCGCCAAAATCACCACCGGAGAATTGGTCGTCATATCCAGCGCCAAACCGTCGACTCTTACTTCAAGCATTGCCATGATTATGCCTTTCTGATTACCCACAGTTTAATATTGGCGATAACATCCTTTTCGATTTTAACCGGGACAGTATAAACACCCAGGGATTTAATCGGTTCTTCCAGCATAACATTCCTTTTATCCGTTTTGACACCTTCTTCGGCGAGAAGATCGACAATATTTTGCGCGGTCACCGAACCGAAGATTTTATCTTCCTCGCCTACCAGAACCTCACTGGTCAGCGAGAGTTTTTCCAGTCTTAGTTTCAATTGTTCCGCTTCGCGTAACTGCTTGCGCTTCCGAAATTCATTTTGCCGCTCGATTTCATCGATGGCCCGCACATTGGCCTTGGTCGCCGGAATCGCAAGATTTCGAGGAATCAGGTAATTGCGCCCGTAGCCCGCTTTTACCTCAATAGTCTGGCCCGCTTTGCCCAATTCCCGAATATCCTGCCGAAGTATAACCTTCATGACTTTATCCTTTCATAATAAATTTACAAATCAACCGATAATCCGTGCCCTGACCTTCCGGAAATCAAAATAACTGTCGAATAATCCGATAAAAATCGCGAACAAGGCGCCGGGAAGAAACGCTATATAAAAAATTATCCTCAGCAGCAAAGACAGCTTTATTTTTTTCAAATAATATTCGAAAACGGACAATCCGAACAGGGCATAAAAAAACGCCATAAACAAAATTACATTATCCGCCACGACTCGCATCGCCTCGGTTCCGATTAGCCTCAATAAAACCATGATACCGACAATATATATATAATTGTAGGGCATTTTCCAGTAAGCAAAACTTATTAAGACCGGTTGGAAGCGGCCGAGCATTTTCAAAACCAGCATCAAACCGACCCAGCCGAGAAAAAGTTGCCCCACGCTCGAGAGAATCAGCAACGATGGTGTCAATCGCCTCAGCGTTTCAAACATCTTTGCAATATTTTCCGTCAGGCGAACACCAGCCGCTCCGGATTCGATGCCGCCCACCAGATTTTTGGCCATTTCTTTGGAATCATTGATGACACCGAAAATCACATTTTTTTCCAGCAGAAAAATTCCCAGCGCGATGACTATCAAAAAAATCATAGAAGTGATAAACGCTTTCGCGGGAGATTTACCGACCGCCATCATTCGACCCAGAACTGCGCCCGGTATCATAGCCTGCGCCCAGACGCCGATCAGGGCCGGAGTAAATCCGAAGAAAAGTACCGCCATGACTAAAGAGCCGATACAACCAAGCAGTGCAAAAATTATCATTCCCTCAAAAACAAAATATATTACAGAAAAAATCGCAGCCACCTGCATCAAGTATCCCACTATCGGAATACCCGAAACGGTCAAAAAAACTATCAGAAAAAACAGACAAAAATAATTGACGAGAAATTCGGCTGTTTTCAAATCGACTTGCATTTTTCCTTTCAATATCTGCATTTACCTGTAATACTCGCTGGTAAACGGCATTATGGCCAGATGCCTGGCTCTCTTTATGGCTGTCGTCAATCTTCTCTGATGATGGGCGCAGTTTCCGGAAATTCGCCTCGGGACTATTTTCCCGCGTTCGTTCACGAATCTTTTAAGCAGCCGATCATCGAAATAATTAATAAATTCGATTTTGTCTTCACAAAAACGGCAGATTCGTTTTCTTCTCGCAAAACCTTCCGCCTTTCTCGCATTATAAGTTTCACTCTTCCTTCTTCTGGGATACGGCATCGTTGTTTACCCTTTATTTTAAAAGACAATCTGTTTTTTATATCTCCGCACGGGAAAATGCAATCCGGCTTACGGAAAACATCTTCCTGGCTATACAAAATAATTAAATCTCCTCATCCCGCTTCTCGATATCCTCGCTGGCCGGTTCGGTTTCGTGCGATTCTTCGTCAACCGAAGTTTCCGATTCAATCTCGTCAGGTTCGACCGGCTCAGGTTCTTCTTCAATCGGCGGCTCAATCTTATCCTTCTCCACTTTTTCAATATCAGGAGCAGCTTTATGCGGCCTGTATGCAGCCGGTTCTTCGTCCTCCCTTTCTTTCAGTTTACCCTCAAAACTGACAGTCAGGTTGCGAATATAAGGCTCTTCAAGTCGGTAAAACCTGTCCAACTCTTTGAGGAGTGTACTATTCCCCTCAAAAACCAAACGAGTGTAATATCCTTGAGTGAATTTTTTGACAGCGTACGCCAGCCGTCGGACACCCCAGCGATCTTCCTCCAACACTTTCCCCTGATAACGATTAATTAATTCGGAAACAGCTTTGATTTGTCGGTCAAAAGCGGCGTCGTCGGCCTGTGGACTCAGAATAAAGGTCGTTTCATAAACACGCATCAACGATCCTCCCTTCGGACGTTTAAAGTTTCAAACGGCCCCGGAATTAATCATCTTCCGGAGCAGGGTTACTGTTATATATACTCATCGCCTCTTCCGGGCGATTCGTTAGCAAATATAATACAGCTTCGGCCGCTTTATCAAGCATTTTATTTTTTATTTCAACCTCGTCGTCGGAAAATCTCCCCAGAACGAATTGAATCGGGTCGATATTTTCAGGCAGCGGCCCGGTCCCCATCCGCAGCCGCAGAATATCCTCGGTTCCCAGACTGCCGATAACCGACTCCATCCCGTTATGGCTGCCGGGCGAGCCCTTCATCCTGATTCTGATATGGCCGAGTGGGAGTTCAAAATCATCATAAACAATTAGAATATCCGCCGGCGTAAGATTAAAAGCGACCATCGCCTGAACCACCGCGTTTCCCGAACTGTTCATATAAGATGTTGGCCAGATGAGCCTTATGATACGATTATCAAATTCATTTTCGGCCATGTAATAATCACCCAAACCGGCTTTTTGACGCACTTTCCACTTCAGGCTGAGTTTATCAAGCAGGTCAAAGCCTAAATTATGCCGCGTCTCGGCGTATCTTATACCCGGATTCCCCAGACCAACAATTAGCGAAATCATCTTATAAACCAACAACGCATAATAATCATTTGCGGGAAATTAGGAATAAATACTGCGATGTCAAGCTCCTAAGATTTTTTCGCACTCGACAATCGCAATGAATTTGTCACGACGAATAACGACGAGAAGGACATGGCGGCGGCGGCAATGACCGGGGATAAGCTCCAGCCGAAAATGGGATAAAAAAGTCCTGCCGCCAACGGAATTGCGATAATATTATAAAAAAAGGCCCAGAATAGATTCTGCTTGATGGTGCGAAGTGTCAGTCTCGAAATATCCAAAGCCTCCAACAAAGACTTAAGATTATCCCTTACTAAAATTACGTCGGCCGACTCGATAGCGACGTCGGTACCGCTACCCAAAGCGACACCGATATTGGCCGAGGCCAGCGCCGGGGCGTCATTGATACCGTCACCGACCATCATCACATTATGATCGGCGCGACGGAATGTCTCGACAATAACCGCCTTCTGATCCGGCTTGATACCGGCTTCGAACCTGTCAATTCCCAGACTGGCAGCGACACCATGGGTCGTCTTATAGTTATCACCGGTCAGCAATACTACTTTACGGCCCGACTTGTGAATACCGTCGATAACTTCAGCCGCCTCCTCTTTGATCATGTCCGCCAGGGCCAAAAAACCAATCGGCTGGCCGTCGGCGGCGACAAATATAACCGTTCGACCCTGAGACATTTCCTTATCAGCCTCTTCAATCAAACCGGCAATATCGATTTTCTCCTTTTTCATGGTCGCCTCATTACCGGTAATCACGATCGTATCATTCACCTCCGCTTTTAAGCCGAAACCGGGTGATTCGACCAGATTTTTGGGCGAAGATAATTCCAGCTCAAGTGATTTTGCCTTATTCACCACCGCCGCCGCGAGCGGATGCTGTGAACCGGATTCGACCGACGCCGCCAGCCTCAACAGCTCGTCCTCTTTTTCATCATCCAGCGATTTTACCGACAGTACTTCGAATTCACCGTGAGTCAAGGTTCCGGTTTTATCAAAAATAACATGATCGATCTTATTGCAGTTCTCGACGATATCGCCGCCGCGAAAATAGATTCCCTGGCGCGCCGCCCGGCCGGTCCCGGCCAGAATGGCGGTCGGAGTGGCCAAGCCCAGAGCACAGGGACAGGCGATTATCAAGACCGCCACCGGTGCGGTCAGAAGAAAATAACTGCCCGGATCGGCCAGATACCATACGACAAACGTGATTACCGCGGCCAGCAAAACAATCGGGACAAAAATTCCGGCGATTTTGTCGGCCAATCTTTGAACCGGCGCTTTTTTATTTTGGGCTTCAACCACCAGTCTAACAATATTTGCCAGAAATGTATCTTCGCCGACCCCGGTCACTTCGAATTTGAAACTGGTATTACCATTTACTGAACCGCCGATAACAGGATCACCGATTGATTTGTCGACCGGCATCGATTCCCCGGTCAACATTGATTCATTCAGCGACGGCGACCCCTCGATCACTTTTCCGTCGGCCGGAATCTTCTCTCCCGGTTTTACATAAATTATCATACCGGGCCGGATGACCGCGACTTCCACGTCGACTTCGACATCATTAATGATAGCTGTCGCTTTCTCCGGCCGGAGTTTCATAAGCGCGCCGATAGCGTCTTTGGCTCTATGCCCTGCGCGAGCCTCAAGAAAGCGACCGAGAAGTATCAAAGTGATAATCATCGCCGCCGTTTCAAAATAGAAATGCGGGACGACTATCTTTTTGAAAATGAAAATATCGATAATTACATAACAACTGTACAAAATGGCTGCCAATGATCCCAGGGCGATTAAAGAATTCATATTAGAGCGGATATGTTTCGCCTGCAACCAGGCATCGGCGAAAATCTCCCGCCCGGGAAAAAACAGGATCGGTAATGTCAGAAGAAGCATAACGATACCTGCGATTTTCGGGCTGACCAGCATATTCGGCAGAACCATCCCACCCAAACTAAAAATCAAAAGCGGCACCAGAAACGCCAGGGCGGTCAGGAATCGTCTTCGCGCTTTGATCGACTCGTTATCCTCAAGATGAGTCTCCATTCCATCCGGGGAGGGGAAATATCCAAGTTGCGATATCTTATCGAAAATCGATTGCCGGTCGGTTTTTTCGGTTTTGTATTCAACCGCGGCCGTACCCAGAGCATAATTGACCTGCGCCTGCACGACACCTTCCATTTCCGAAAGACCTTTTTCGATTCCGGCGGCGCACCCGGCGCAATGCATCCCGCCGACTTTAAGCCGGAGTTTTTCCTCTTTACTCATAACCACAAGATACTAATACGAAGGTCATTGTCAAAATGTAAACTTCCACCGGAACTTGACTTCCGCAGATTTTTATAATATGATATAAAACTTATGCTTATATCGATTTTTAATCGTAATAAAATATTATGAAGATTAAAATTGCCATATTCGTTTTTGCATTTACCGCTATTTTAGTGGGATCCGCGCCCGCACAGGAACCTGTCGATTTTAGCGAGGCCAAGACCTTATCTGCCGAGTTGGGTAAACCGCTTTTGATGGAATTCATTCGCTCCGACTGCGAGTATTGCCAGAAGGCCACGAGTGAAGCGGAAACCAGCGACATCATAAAAAACGCTTTGAAATCAGTTGTCCATATTTCTCTCAATGTAAGAGAGGGCGAGGGCATCGCTCTTTCCGAAGAATACAAAGTCGGTAACACTTACCCGGTGTTTGTCCTCGCCAACAGCAAAGGCGAGGTTATCAGGCGCTGGGTCGGATATAACGGCGCCAATCGGTTTGTGAGCATGTTAAAGATGGCGCTTTCGGATTTGACGACTATTAAAGATCGGGAGATTAATTTCAACAGTAAACCGAATCCGTCCGACGCCTTATTTCTGGCCGGATACTATTCCGATACAAAAGAATATTTGAAAGCGGTAGATTATTATCAACAGGCAAAAAAACTCGGCGGCAGTCCGGCTATAGATTATGAATATAACATATTTCAAAATATGGCTTCCGCGGCCTGGGATTATGAAATCCCGTTCGAAGAGATTCTGCCGTCGGCCGATGCGGTACTGGATCTGAGAAATAAAAAACCGGAAAGTGTCATCAAGATGGTCAGGGTCATCAGCCGTGTTGCCCGAAAACTGGATGGAACGGGGAAATTGGCTAAATACATTCAGGCCGGATTGGATATCACGGCCCGAGGCAATAACGAAAAATACACACAGTATCATGATGAATTTAAAATGGACTTTGCTCTTCATGTTGAAAACGATACCGCTAAAGCGCTGGAAATAAAAAAAGCGTCGCTTGGAGAAGGCTGGGAAACCAATCCGGACAAGTTCTACAATTTTGCCGAATGGTGTCTGGAGCGAAAAATAAATTTGATTGAAGCGAAAAAATATGCCCTTCAGGCCGCCCAACTCGCTACGGAAGGTCCGTTCAAAGGCAAGACGATAAAAACCGCCGCAGAAATTTATGATGCTCTCGGGGATACAAAGACCGCAGTCAACCTGATGGAGGAGGCCATGGAACAGGATCCCGCCAATGACTATTATGAAACTATTTGGAATGACTTTAGGAAAAAACTCCAGGGTCGAAAATAAAACCGAGCGCCTTTAATTTTCGCAAATCCGGTTGATATATATGGTTTAAACCTTATATTTGACCATCGAATTTGAAAATAAAAAAGGTTTTGTATGCCTAATGTCATAACAAAAATCTTCGGCACCAAACATGATCGCGATGTCAAAAAGCTCCGCCCGATCGTTGACGAAATTAATGAAAGCTATGAAAAATTAACGTCGCTGTCGGACGATGAACTGAAAGCCAAAACCGACGAATTCCGGAAACGGCTGGCCGAGGGTGAAACACTTGATGATGTGCTTCCCGAAGCATTTGCCGTGGTCAAAGATGCCTGTCGGCGCCTGGCGGGCACGACCTGGGACGTGGTCGGCATCGAAACTGAATGGAATATGGTTCCCTACGATGTCCAGCTGATGGGCGGCGTCGTGTTGCATCAGGGAAAAATCTCCGAGATGGCCACCGGTGAGGGCAAAACGCTGGTGGCTACGCTTCCGACATATCTTAACGCTCTCTCCGGCAAGGGAGTGCATATCGTGACGGTCAACGATTACCTCGCCAAACGTGACAGCGAATGGATGGGGATGATTTTCAAATATCTCGGCCTTACGGTAGGATGTATCCAGAATGAGATGGACAGTGCCGAGCGCAAGGTGGAATATCAGAAAGATATTACTTACGGCACCAATAACGAATTCGGTTTTGACTATCTCCGCGACAACATGGCTCAAACGGCCGAGGAACGTGTGCATCGCGGATATAACTACGCTATCGTCGATGAGGTCGATTCGGTCCTAATCGATGAAGCGCGAACCCCGTTGATTATATCCGGTCCCGTTAAAAGCAGCATCCACGAAAGGTACGCTGAGATGCGGCCGACCGTCAGCACCTTGGTTCGTAAACAGACCAACCTCATAAATGAAAAAATCGCCCGGGCGGAAAAACTCCTCCAGGCCGGCAACCATGACGACGAGTACCAGGCCGGAGAACTCCTGCTGTCAGCCAGTCGCGGGGCCCCGAAAAATAAGAAGTATTTAAAGCTGTCAAAGGAACCGGGAATAATAAGCCTGATTAACAGAGTGGAATCCGATTATCTCAGGGATAAAAAGTCGCACCTTATCGATGAAACCCTGTACTATGTCATCAGTGAAAAAGAAAATACAATCAATCTGACCGATAACGGGCGGGCTCAGTTTTCCAAAGCGGAGCAGGAACTTTTTGAAATTCCCGATATCACTGAAGCGATGTCCGAAATCGAAGGTGATAGCACGCTGCCGCCCGAGGAAAAAACCAAAAAAATCGACGAACTTTATCGGGTACATTCCGAGCGTTCCGAAAAGGTCCATTCCATCAGCCAGCTGCTGCGTGCCTATGCTCTTTTCGAGAAAGACGTCGAGTATGTCGTACAGGACGGCAAAATAATGATTGTCGATGAGTTCACCGGCCGCTTGATGCCGGGACGGCGGTACTCGGATGGCTTGCATCAGGCTATCGAAGCCAAGGAAAAGGTCAAAATCGAAGGTGAATCGCAAACGCTGGCAACTATTACCCTGCAGAACTATTTCCGGATGTACGACAAGCTGGCCGGTATGACCGGTACCGCCGAAACCGAGGCGCAGGAGCTGTGGGACATTTACAAACTTGATGTCGTCTGTATCCCGACCAATGAGCCGGTGCGGAGAATTGACAGCGAAGACGTTATTTATCGGACGCGGCGGGAAAAATACAACGCCATCATCGACGAAATAGTCGAATGTTACAATTCGAGCCGCCCGGTGCTGGTGGGTACTATTTCGGTCGAGGTTTCCGAAACACTGTCACGGATGCTAAAGCGCAAAGGGGTCCCGCACAATGTACTCAACGCCAAACATCACCGACAGGAAGCTGAAATCGTGTCCAAGGCCGGACAACCGCACGCCGTTACCATCGCCACCAATATGGCCGGCCGTGGAACCGATATAAAACTCGGTAAAGCCATCGTTAAACATCCCAACTGTGCTCTGAAGGATCCCCGACTGGATGAAGAAATCTGTCCTTTCATTAGGGAACTTGACTGCCTCGAACATGTTCCCTGCGGTCTGCACATTATCGGGACCGAACGGCATGAATCGCGGCGCATCGATCGCCAGTTGCGCGGCCGTTCCGGACGGCAGGGTGACCCCGGCTCGTCACGTTTTTATCTCTCGCTTGAAGACGACCTGATGCGGCTTTTCGGCTCCGATCGTCTGGGACGTATCATGGATCGATTGGGTGTCGAGGAGGGTGAGGTCATCACGCACAAGATGGTGACCAAAGCGATTGAGCGGGCGCAGAAACGGGTCGAGATGCAAAACTTCTCCATCCGCAAACATACACTCGAATATGACGACGTCATGAATGCCCAGCGCGAAGTTATTTATGATCGGCGTCTGGCCGCGCTGGAGCGGGAATCAATCAAGGAAGAAGTAGTCGAACTGATCGATTCGGTCCTGGAACGGTTAATCGACCAGTACTGCCCGGTAAAAGTATATCCCGAAAACTGGAGCTTGCAGGAATTCGCCGAAGAGGCCAGGAATATTTATCTATTGAATATCGATTTCAAAAAGGAGGATATTCCCGACCTGACACGCGAAAAACTGTTCGGGCAGGTACAAAAGGCGGTGATGACTTTCTACGGTCAGAAAGAAAGAGCGTACGGCGACGAAATCATGCGCAGGCTCGAGAGGTACGCCGTTTTGATGACGATCGATCGCCACTGGCGTGATCACATGTACGAGATGGATCAACTCAAGACCGGCATCGGTTTACGGGCGTATGGTCAGCGTGACCCGCTGGTCGAATACAAGCGCGAATCATTCCGGATATTCAGCGATTTAATCGACGTTATCGACAAAGATATCGTCAGCATGGTCTTCAAGCTTCAGGTAAACGTTCCCGAAAAATCACGCGAGGAACGGCGCCGCGAGGCCCAGCATGGCAACGTCGTCGCGTCACACCAGGAATCGGTCGGGATGGGTTTCGGCTCGGCGACACAAAGCGAAGAAGCCAATCCGATGGCAGCCGCCGCTGAACGCGGCAAAGCCAAACCATTCAAGCGTCAGGGTCAAAAGATCGGCCGCAATGACCCCTGCCCCTGCGGCTCGGGCAAAAAATACAAAAAATGCCACGGCGCGAATCAATCATAAAAAATAACCCATGATAAATATCCTCTTTGTTTGCACCGGGAATTCGTGCCGCTCTCAGATGGCCGAAGGATTCGGACGGGCGCTTTCTAACGGAAAATTCGAAATCAAATCGGCCGGCATATCTCCTGTCGGCGTGCTTCCGATGACAATCAAAATTATGAATGAAGCCGGCATAGATATATCCGAACATACATCCGATTTACTCACAAGCGAAATGATTCAATGGGCCGATTATGTAATTACCCTATGCAACTCGGCCCGCGATAACTGCCCGGTAATACCGCCCGACAAGACTCATTATCACTGGGATATCGAAAATCCGGGCAGACTGTACCCCTCAGAAGAGACACGCCGGATTGAATTCGCCAGAATCCGTGACGAAATAAAATCCAGAGTCCGGCAGCTTTTCCAAAATATCAAAGAAGGCTGACCGCGCGGCATGGCTCACACCATATTTTTTGATGTCGGCGGGACGATTGTCACCACCAAATCGACCCTGACTTTTTTCGCCGAAATACTCGACCCCGAAAGGAAGGACGAAATATTCAGATATTTAGTCGACAGTTTCATGCTGTACTATGAAAACGAAAATATCGATCGCTTTTACACTGTCAGAGAAATCATCGCCATCACCGTCAAAATGGCCGCCGAAAAATTCAATCTCCCTGACTTAAGCGCCGAATCCGAAAAATATTATCGCCTGAATCACCTCAGAGATGCCTCGCTATTCGATGATACAATCCCGACTCTGGAAAAATTAAAAACAAAAAATGTCAAAATGATAATCTGCAGCGATGCCGATGCCGACGTTCTTGTTGAGCAACTAAAGATGTTCGGTATTTATGATTACTTCGAAGATTTAATCATATCCAGCAATGTCGGGGCTTACAAACCGCATAAAAAAATGGTCAAGGAAGTCCTTAAGCATTGCCGCGAACCTTATTCGGAGATATTTTTCGTCGGCGACAATCGTGTGGATATGGAGACGGCGCGCCGAACGAAAATCAAATCGGTCCTGATAAATCGCAAGGGAAGATTCAAATACGATGCCGATTATAAGATTACGACCTTGTCGGAATTGTTCGATATTATTCATGTGTAAAAGGATAATATAATACTTTTTAATTGCATACGGCCATTGAATACATATATTGTCTTAAATTTATTTGCGGAAAAACCGTTTATGAAATTGGGTCGCATAATAATTCTTATAATGTTTATCTGCCAGCCGCTCATGGCGGAAGACGGAATTCATTTTTCTTTCGCACCTGTATTTAATTTCGGTTTTGGACATACGACTTATACCATGGATAATGTCTATCTCGTCGATTCCACCGGCGCCATCGTAGGTACCGCCAAGAGCGAGCTTAAGTTCCCGCTGAAGGCCATGTATGGCGGAATTAAGATGGAAATGTACTCCGATATTTCCGGTCGCCGGGTATGGTTTGCCAATGCCGCTTATTCGCGGAATATAAATGATCCCCCGAGTGTTATGACGGATGAGGACTGGATCACGCCCCTCGGCGGAGCCGGTTTCGAATGGAGTTATACCGAATCTGATGTCAAGTTTGATTATGACATGATAGCCATTCAAGTGGGGCGGCGAATCTATGGATGGGAAAAAGCGGTTACTTATGCCGTGGCTGGTTACAGGTACCAGAGAATTGTCCAGAATATTGTCAACGTTAGGGGATGGCAGTATGATCTCAGATTTTCTCCGCCGCCGCTGCACAATATTGATTCGACTGTTCATGCTCTGGACTATAAAGCAATCTACCATCAGCCGTCAATCGGTATTTTGTACGATGTACAATTCAATCCTCAAGCTCAATTCGAATTATCCGTCAGTTACATGCATGTTTTTGCTTCCGACATTGATGATCACATTCTCCGAAATAAAATTTCAGATGCGTCCGGAACCGGACCCGGCTTTTATTCATCGGTTGAATTTAATTTGGTGCTTAATCACAATAATCCGGGATTAAGGCCTTTTATAGGCACGAGCGCCGATTTTAGCATTTTAAGTGTATCGACCAAACAGAAACAAAGATGGTACGGCGATGATCCGATTTCTGATAATTATGATGATACGGGCGACATCTCGGAAAACATCCCCCACGAATTTACCAGCATGCAGTTCTCTTTAGGCGTCCGTATTGGCCTGGCGTTTTAGGTGTGATGTGGAATTGGGAGGAAACCATGTTAAAATTAATACAAATTCCTTTTGGTGGAAATTTTGGAGTATTGAAGCTCTTTTCATACGGCAAATCCATGCGTATTTGGCTTGCATTTCTTATTGTTTGTAATTCAATTTTCATTGTCCCCGCATTCGCGAATCCATTAGGGGGGAAGTCGCATTTCCTGGGAGAAGTTAAGTCATTTGAGAAAAATGATACTCTGTACTTGCACTATCATCTTACACCAAATAAATTCGAGCCCGATTCTGTCAAATTATCGATTGGCGGTGCGTATTCATGCCATATAGGTGAAAAGATTGCTATTAAGATTGATGTTAATGGATTTAATGACACGATTAATTATGTAACTATTTTTCGTAACAATGAAGTTGTCCCCTTTAATAACGAGTGGCGTTCTGTTAGTAAAAAAAAGAATCGTATTTATCTGGATGGAGATATTAAAATTCCCCTTGATTCAGAGTACGTGACGCTTTGGTCCTGCGAGGCGACTGGATACTTAACCGATTCAACAGGTAATAATATAACTCTCGACAACGATGAGTACATATCTCCCTACTATTCAGGATGGGGGATGGAATTATTTTACCCCAGTTTTGGTTATTTTAAATCCAGTTTCGATTCACCGCTTAATGATGAGGGCTTGTTTTTAGGATATGGGCTGTCGTGGGAATTCAATTTCGCGAAAAGTAGATTATCGTTTTCAACATCTTGGAGTGGTTTGGGTAAAAATTTCGCATTTTCCGAACCATTCCGAGTTGGGTATCGGTATTACAGCGGTACAAAACAGAATTTCTACCCATCCTTTTATACGGCAGCGAAATTATCAAAAATCAAATTGAAAAGAGATGAAATAGAATATCGCGATTTGGATTGGGGGGGAGAGTTTGGCGTAGCTTTTGAAGGTCCCTTTGAAAGAATCGGATATCATTATTCTACCGCTTGTGGCGGCTATCACACCTTGGAGTTGTTTATTGCGGCTGTGAGTTTTGGTAATGGTAAAGGCGGAACACGGTATTTACTCGAAAAAGCGGATAACATTTGGATGGTGCGAATTTCGTTCCATATCGAAGGATGGAATTCCCTTGCAGGGAGTAGAGTCTTTATCCGAGAGATGAACAGACCATTCTTTTATAAAATATTGGGTTATGCCGGATTGATACCTTCGTTGCCTATACTTGGCATTGATCATCTTTTGGCCAAAAAGCGCTAAGGCGAACAAGTAATTTCCCTTTATTCGTACGATTCAATCAACCGAAAGGCCTCGGGGAGGAAGTCGATCAAATCTCCGGCAATCATCGAACGTTCACCATACTCGGCGGCGGCGATGTCGCCGCATAGGCCATGAATATATACACCGCAGATAGCACTGCCCAGAGGGCTGACCCCCTGCGCCAGAAATGACCCGATAATTCCCGAAAGCACATCGCCGGTCCCGCCGGTGGCCATGCCGTTGTTGCCGGTCGGACTCAAAAACAATTGACCCATCGAATCGACTATTAAAGATGGTGACGATTTGTATACAATTACCGAGTTGTACTTATGAGCGTAATCGCGAATAAGATTAAAACGGTCATACATATCTTCGGAAATATCTTCGTCAATCAATCGCTGAAACTCGCCGGGGTGCGGGGTCAGGACGAATTTCGTATGTTCCGATATCAATGCTTCTCGGTCCTTTTCAAATGCATTCAGACCGTCCGCGTCGATTATAGCCGGTTTATCGAGTTTGGCGACCAGTCGATGTATCAAATCACGGGTTTCAAAGTGCCTGCCGATTCCGGGACCGATAATCACCGCATCACTTTCTTTTATTTTCTTTCGTACCTCGCCCAGACCGCGTTTGGCCAGGGCGCCTTTTTTGGCGACGTCGGGCAGCGGATAGGTCATTGCTTCCGTTAATTTCATTTCGAGAATATGATTCAATGAGTGCGGACAGCCGACCGTTACCAGCCCCAGACCGCTTCGCGCCGCAGCGTTGGCTGCCAGTGTCGCCGCGCCGGTCAAACCGGTCGATCCGGCCAGAATAAACAACTTACCGAAATCGCCCTTATGCCCGTCCGGTTTTCTCACCGGCAGAAGCGATTCGATCAGCTCCGGAGTAATCAAATTTTCATTGATGTCAAATTGCGCGATAACATCATCGGGGATACCGATCGGAACCACCTCGATGATACCGGATAGTTCCCGCCCCGGTGAATAGTACATCCCGATTTTCGGTTGCGCCAGCGTGTACGTATACTCCGCCTCGATAACCGCACCTTCATGATTGCCGGTATCGACATTCAATCCCGAAGGACAATCGACGGCGACGACGGGAATTCCCTGCCGATTGATATATTCGATAAATTCATTCAACAAACCCCGCGGCGCCCCGGAAAAACCGGTTCCGAAAATAGCATCGATTATATAATCGGCTTCAATGGACTGCGGAAGCTGCCCGACAGATTCGATCGGATTTATGACGATATTTAATCGGGTTGCACGGTCAAAATTTAATCGGGCGTCACTCGAGAGCTTATCGATTGGTGCCGGATAATAAACTACTACTTCCGCACCCCATTGAAACAAATACCGCCCGACAACAAATCCGTCCCCGCCATTGTTACCCTTGCCGCAAAAGATAACAATCTTTTTGCCGTGAGGATCATCGAGAATCTGATCGCGGATACGTTCGGCGATTCCTCGGCCGGCGTTTTCCATCAACTCCGGTCCGGGGACGCCCCGATTATTTATTGTTTCGCCGTCAATGGCACGCATTATCTCAGCGGTAACAAGCTTCATGCTTATTTCTTTCCGGCTGATTTTCGTATCCCGGTTGTCTTTTTCTTATTGTTCGTTTTTTTATCAAGAGCCAATCTCAGAACTTCGCCGACGTCGGAGACGAATTTAAACCTGACAATCTTTTTTATCTCCGGAGGAACTTCCGACATGTCCTTTCTATTTTCCTCCGGCAAAATTACGGTCTTTACGCCGGCCCGATAGGCCGCCAGCAATTTCTCTTTGACACCGCCGATTGGCAGTACCTCTCCGCGTAATGTAATCTCACCGGTCATGGCCAGAAGAGGTTTTACCGGACGACCGGACAGCAGCGAAGCCAGCGCCACCGCCATCGTGATACCGGCTGAGGGACCGTCTTTGGGTGTCGCGCCCGAGGGCACATGAATATGTATCTCATGCGTATCGCAAAAATCGGGATCGATGCCGAGTGTATCAAGATTGGTGCGGACATAGGACAGCGCCGCCATGGCGGATTCTTTCATGACATCGCCGAGGTGCCCGGTCAGCGTCAATTCCCTTTTGCCTTTCATGGCCGTCGCTTCAATATATAATATCTCCCCGCCGACCGATGTCCAGGCCAGACCCGGTACGACCCCGACCTGGCCGCTTCGCGAGACAACTTCTTTCGTGAATTTATGCGGACCGAGATACTTATCCATATCTTCTTTTGCGACCGTATAATTTCGCCGCGATCCGGCGGCAATTTTCCTTGCAACTTTTCGACATACCGAAGCGATTTCCCGCTCCAGATTGCGAAGCCCCGATTCGCGTGTGTAGCCGTCGATCAATTCCAGAATCGCCGAATCCTTGAATTTTAATCGGCCCTTCGGTAATCCATGATTATCATACTGTTTGGGAATCAGATGCCTCTTGGCTATTTCCAGTTTTTCCATGTCGGTATAGCCGGGAATTCTGATAATTTCCATTCTGTCCCGAAGGACCGGCGGAATCGGATCAAGCAGATTAGCCGTCGTTATAAACATTACTTTCGACAAATCAAACCTCACTTCAAGGTAATGATCCGAAAAAGTATCGTTCTGTTCCGGATCGAGGACCTCAAGCAAAGCGCTTGACGGATCCCCCCTGAAATCGGAACCGATTTTATCGACCTCATCGAGCATAATAATCGGATTTCTCGATCCGGCGCGTTTGATGCTCTGGATAATACGACCCGGCAACGCCCCGATATATGTCCTGCGATGCCCCCGTATTTCGGCCTCGTCACGCATACCGCCAAGCGATATTCTTTCGAATTTACGGCCCATCGCCCGGGCAATCGAACGCCCCAGCGACGTTTTTCCCACACCCGGCGGGCCGACAAAACAGAGGATGGGGCCTTTGACATCACTTTTTAATTTGCGGACCGCAAGATACTCGAGAATCCGGTCTTTGACTTTATCCAGATCATAATGATCTTCATCCAGAATCTTTTTGGCTTTTTTAATATCCAGAATATCAATCGTCGATTTCGACCACGGTAGAGTAACCAGCCAGTCCAGATAAGTCCGTGAGACGGTATACTCCGCCGAGGCTGGATTCATTTTCGAAAGACGGTCGAGCTCTTTGCGCGCGGCTTCCTCGGCCGCCTCCGGCATTTTAGCTTCTTTTATTTTCTGATCGAATTCATCGATTTCGGCACGATCGTCTTTTTCGCCCAGCTCTTTCCGGATTGCCTTGAGTTGCTCGCGAAGAATAAACTCCCGCTGCATCTTACCCAGTTCCGACTGTGCATCACTCTGTATTTTTTTGGAAATATCCAGAACCTGGATTTCTTTGTTGATAATCATCAACAGCTTTTCCATCCGTGCATAAACATCGGCCTCTTCGACTATTTGCTGTTTCTCATTATCCGGAAAACTCAAGTTAGAGGCTATCAAATCGGCCAGTTTCGATGCGGAATTCTGATTTATGGCCGAGATATAAAGCTCCTCCGATAGATTGGGTGATAAATCGACGACTTTTTTCAACTGTTCGACAAGATTTCTCTGAAGCGCCTCGGTCCGCATCGGATCGAGAATAATATCTTTAATCTGTTCTACCTCGGCGGTCAGATACGGTTTATCTCTGAGAAATTTTATCACTTTTATCCGCGAAATACCCTGCACCAAAAAACGAATGGTACCATCCGGAAAACGTAACATTTTTAATATATTACCCGATGTCCCGATGGTGTAAATATCACCAGCGCGGGGATCCTCTTTGGACTGATCCTTCTGAAGAAAGATGCCGACCGTACTCCCATGCATCAGAGCTTCATCAATCAGCCGTCCCTGTTTTTGTTCATTGGCTATTAATGGTACGACCAGGTTCGGAAAAACCGTCATCCCTTTAACCGGCAAAACGGGAACGATCAGTGTCCTGCGGGGATTTCCAATATTTTTTTTGCTGCTGACTTCGTCCAAAATACACCCTTCTATCTTAGATATCGGCCGTAATCACATTAATTAAACATTAAACAAAAACAGGATAACATCGCCATCCTGCACGATATATTCCTTTCCCTCTACATGAAGTTTCGCCGCCGCTTTCAACTCCGATAATTTCCGGTACTGCATGTAATCTTCGTATGAAGCGACTTCCGCGCGAATGAAACCACGCTCGAAATCGGTATGTACTTCTCCGGCCGCCTTGCGCGCCGTCGTTCCCTTTTTTATCGTCCATGCATGACAATCCGGTTCGCCCAGTGTAAAAAAAGAAATAAGACCCAACAGACTATATGAACGCTGGATAAACTTTTCAATCACCGGACTGGAGATATTTAACTCTTGCAAAAATTCCCCCCGGTCCTCGTCGGAAAGCGAAGCCAGTTCCATTTCAATCTTGCCGCAGATTACGGAAATATCCCGAATCCCGGCCTTACGATATTTTTTATAGCCGTCATATATCTCGGCATGATTCGGCAGACTGATTTCCGATATATTAAAGGTCAATAGTTGGGGTTTTAAAGTCAGAAACGAGTAGATGGCAATTGCCTTCTTATCTTCATCTGACAAACCAATATCAAAAAGCAAAGTCTCATTATTCAGCGCCTTATGGCACTTCTTCAAAACTTCGAGCTCTTTGGCCCGCTCACGCTTGCCGGTCAGCTTTATAGCCCGTTCCAATTTGCCGACGTTATTTTCTATCAGTACAAGATCGGCGAAGGCCAGCTCGTTAAGGACTTTTTGATAATCCTGCTCCGGCGTCGCATTGGGACTGAAATCATCGACGACAACAATCAGCGCATCCATCATTCGCAGGTCATGGACAATATCATGCTCACCTTTGGATTTCTTTTTCGCCTCGGCAAAACCTCCGGCATCAAGAAATTCTATTTCGGCATGGGTAACTTTTTTCGGATTAAAAATTGTCGCCAGATTATCAAGCCGCTCGTCGGGGACTTTTATGATACCTTGGTGAACAGCCCTTGAATAGTCACCGACCGGCTCCTCCTGGCCGGAGGCGGCATTAAAAAGAGTTGTCTTACCCGATTGCGGCAGTCCTATGATTCCCAGTTTCATATCATCGTTTCACCGGTTTTAACACACGTTTGTATTGTATTATACGATGTTTCATCTGGCAAGACCAAATCCTATTTATAACTGCCGATATCGCAATCTTTAACTTATCCTTTTTTCTTATCAATCAACGAACGCAATAGCTTCAGATTTTCAATATCCTCGTGCAGATCCTCGCTCTTGGGCGTTTCAAGTATCTTAGGTACTTTGTCCAACCGATGGTCGTTTAAAATATTTCTAAACGGCTCTAATCCCAGCTCACCCTCGCCGATATGTTCGTGACGATCCTTCTTTGAAGCAAACGGTTTTTTGGAATCGTTAAAATGAATTATTTTCAGCCGTTTCAAACCGAGGATATTATCAAATTCTTTCATGGTCTTGCGATACTCTCCCGGATCCTGCAGCGGATATCCGGCCGCAAAAACATGACACGTATCCAGACAGACCGATAGCCTTGTTTTATCTTCAACCAAATCGATAATCTGCGCCAGTTGCTCGAAATTATATCCAAGATTTGTCCCCTGACCGGCGACCGTTTCAAGACACACGGACGTTTTACTGTCAGGAAGCTGATCGAAAATTTTGTTAATCGCCGAGCCAATCCTTTTTAGGCCCGTTTCCTCACCCGAACCGACATGCGAGCCCGGGTGCATTACCAGCTGCTTGATTTTCAATCGGTCGCAGCGCTCCAGTTCGATTTTAAAAGCACCACACGATTTTGCGAATAAAGCTTCATCGGGCGATGCAAGATTAATCAAATAACTGTCATGAGCGCAGGCAACTTTGACGCCGGTCTCTTTCTGCTCGGTGAAAAATCGCTCGACATCGTCACCGGTCAATTCTTTGGCTTTCCATTGATTCGATTGCTTGGTAAAAATCTGAATAACATCGCAAGTAGCCCTTTTGCCGTCGATAACGGCATTATAAACACCTCCCGCAATCGACATATGAGCACCTAACAGCATGATAACATACCTTTTTTAAACTTCCTCAGAAGGTCGCTTAATACATTCCGCTTCAAATTAATACGGCGCGGAACTCCGACGCATCTTGTTAATTATAGATACGAATTTTGGTCGTCTAATTCAACCTTTAACATTACCTTCAATGGTATCCGGATGCTAATTGAAAAATATTGGAAATACCCCATACTTATTCGCCGATTTTCGCCATTTTTTACTGAAATTTCAATATTTATGGCTTTTATAAGTCCGGATAATAGTCTCAGGACAACTTTCCCGTCCAATTTTAAGTCGTTGTATTACTATAAGTTAAAATAAACGCTCCGGTCGATTGGCGGAATATTCCCTATCCAATTCGTAAATTGTTTCAAATTGGCAAAGCTTTTTCAGACCACATTACCAGAATAACAGAAAGGAAAGAGTCCAAAATGCGAAAACTTAGCCGAAATAACGGGTTTACTCTCCTCGAAGTGATGGTGTCAATGGTTATCCTGACGCTGTCACTTTTGCTGCTTTTGAACATGGCGATGATCGCCATGGAGGGTAACGACTGGTCAAACCAGGCGACCGCCTCCACGCAGCTTATTCAGGAAAAACTGGAGCAGTTGAGAACCGATATGACCTTGACCAGCGGCACCGACACTGTCGGAGCTATCGCCAGAAGCTGGCACGTCTATTCCGTGGCCAATCATCTCCGCCGCATTGATATTATGGCATCATGGGAAAATCAGAGAGGCGATGTTCTTCAAAATTCCATGACCGCTTACGTAAGAACCGATAGCATATAGGTGCAATATGAAGATATTCAAATCATTGTTTCGCAGTATTAAAGGCGTTTCGCTGATTGAAGCCTTGATTGCCATGCTTATGACCGGCATTGTAACAGCTGCGATTTTTAAAGTCTATATCAGTCAGCACAAAAACTGGGTTGTTCAGGATGAGATAACCAACATGCAGCAAAATGCCCGGGCGGCCATCGATGAATTGACCAGGCAGGTGCGAATGGCCGGGTATGAACTGCCGCTGGGGTTGCCAAGTATCGAAGCCTATGATACCAATCCGGATACGATTGTAATTAATTATACGTCCGGTGGTTGTTATGCTCCCATTGAACATACTATGCCACAACCTTCATCAGAATTGCGCTGCGACGGTCATGATGTTTCATGTTTTTATGACGGCCAGTTTGCATACATATTTCATCCCGACTCCGGCGGTGGCGAGTTTTTCATGGTCAGTCAAGTCCAATCCGGTTCCTCGCATATCCAGCATAACGATTGGCCGCTATCGAAATGCTATGATAAAGATGCCATTATTGTATCACTTGAACAGGTAAAATTTTTCGTCGATACCACCACCGACCCGGATCAACCGGCTTTAATGATGGAAATACCCGGACAGGCTCCGGCCGTATATGCCGAAAATATCGAAGATTTGCAATTCCAGTACAAAATGAAAAACGGGACAATTGTCGATGTGCCGGTCATAGTGGATGATGTCAGAGAAGTCCTGTTGACTTTAACGGCCAGAATCGAAAAACCCGATCCCGATTTCCCTGATGATCCATATCGACGCAGAACTTATTCGTCGAGGATCAGTCTGAGGAACTTATAAATACTTGGAGGTGAACCCATGCAGTTATTCGGAATCATTACAAAAAAGCTGCAGGGGGCTAAGGGGCTATCATTAATAGAGGTATTAATTGCCATGCTGATGACAGGTATCATAACAGCCGCCATATTTAAGGTCTATATAAATCAGCATAAGAATTGGACGGTTCAGGATGAAATCACTGATATGCAGCAGAATGCCCGGGCGGCCATAGACGAAATAACACGGAATGTGAGAATGGCCGGATATGCCCTGCCGCTGGGCCTCCCTTGTATCAAAGCCTTCAATACGGACCCGGATACTATTCTTATCAATTATTCCAACAACGGTGATTACGTAACCCTTGAGCAACCAATGGCTAATACAACGGACGTCCTGCATTGCGACGGTCAGGATATATCCTGCTTCCAGATCGGCCAGATAGCATATATTTACCACCCGGATTCCGGAGGTGGTGAATATTTTACGATAAGCGACCTCCAAACGGCGACCGCGACCATTCAACATGATGGCAACCCATTGTCGATAGCTTACGCAAAAGACGCCATTATTATGTCTCTCAATCGGGTTAAATATTTCATCGATACGACCGATCCTGAACACCCCAATCTTATGATGCAATTACCGAATCAGGCGGCTCAGATTTATGCCGCAAATGTCGAAGACCTGCAGTTCCGTTACCGAATGAAAAACGGCCTGATTGTTGACGTTCCGCCTATGGCTGATGATATAAAGGCCGTTTTGTTTTCGCTTATTGCCAGAACCAGCCACGCCGACCCGGATCTGCCGAATGATCCGTATCGGCGAAGAGCCTTTGCTTCAAGAGTGAACCTGAGGAATATGTAATAGTATGTACTATTGTAAGTACATTATCCGAATTTCGGATTAATCGGGCCAGATGAACTCCAAAAAAGGAAAGGAAGTCATGTTAAATCTTAAAAGATTAAGAAGTAATCGAGGGTTGGCGGCCTTTATCGCCCTGATTGTCATGATCATGTTAACCCTGATCGGCATTGCCGCGATCAAGATATCCAATGACGAGGTCAATATCGCCGGCAATGAACTCAATGAAATGAAGGCCTTTTACGGGGCCGAAGCCGGCCTGGAACGAGCCTCCGCGGCAATCCAGAATCAGTATGACGCCACCGGTTATCCGCCAACCACCATGCCCTCCGGCAATGAAACCATTAATGACGTTATTGTCGCATATAACGCGACTGATAACGGTGCCGCTGTTCAGAAACCATTATCGATTGGTACATTGGCCGGTCTTAACGCTACTATTAAAACATACACTATCAAATCAACCGGTATTTCGCAGATTGACAACTCCCAGGTTGTCCTTACCCAGAATTTCGAATGTGCCCTCGTTCCGCTATTTCAGTTCGCGGTATTCTACGGAAATGATCTGGAAATCGCACCCGGGCCGGATATGTCTCTGCTCGGCCGCGTTCATTCCAACGGCAATATCTGGCTTCAGGCTGGAAGCAACCTGTACATGGATAGTTATGTAACTTGTTCCGGAGATCTATTACATGGCCGAAAGGGCCCCGGTAGCGTCGATAACGGTAATGTCTTTATAAAGGATACCGAAGGTAATCATCAAAATATGAAAAACGGTGACGGGACATTTCTGACATCGGCTTCAACTGACTGGTATGATTCGGCAACCGTACGCTGGGGCGGCCGCGTTCAGGATGGCGCTTTCGGCCAGAGTGAATTAAATCTGCCGCTATCTACCGTGGGTGATCCGCATAAGATTATCGAACGTGCTTCCGGCAACCCGGATTCCTATGAAAATAAGGCCGGATTAAAAATAATGAACGGCCGGGCCTATTCCCCAATCGGCGCCGTCTGGACCGATGTAACCGCCCTGCTTCCGGCCGGAACCATCACAACCGGCAGTTTCACCGATGGCCGTGAAGGTCAGGTGGTAAACTCCACCGATGTCGATATGACTCTTCTGGCAAGCAGCGGTTATATACCGGCCAACGGTGTTATTTATTCCTCGGATCAGCGCGCCGGTTCATACAATGCCCTGCGTTTGAAAAACGGCTCCGATATAGGCAGTCCATTGTCCGTTTACAGCGAAAATCCGATGTACGTTCAGGGTGATTACAATACGGTTAATAAGCAGCCGGCGGCACTGGCCGGCGATGCAATCACCTTTCTTTCCAATAGCTGGGACGATACCAAATCAACGCAGCCGGTTGGCAGCCGAAACGCCAGTAGTACGACCTGCAATGCATCAATTATAACAGGAAATACGAATACCACCTCCTCCGACTATAACGGTGGTTTGGAGAACTTGCCGCGGTTTCTCGAAAATTGGAATGGCGATGATTTTACTTACAAAGGATCTATGGTGAACCTGTGGAATTCTCAGCAGGCAACCGGACCCTGGTCGTACGGCAGTTATTATACCGCCCCTAATCGTATCTGGTCCTATGACAGCGATCTGGACGATCCGACAAAGCTCCCGCCGGAAACACCTCAAATCCGAGTTTTCCAGCGAACCGGCTGGAAACAAATGGATGTAAGTTATGCTCAAGGAAATTAGAAAAATTGCCGATTAAGATTTAAAGGAAGACCGATAAAATTATATACGGAAATATTTAAAAATGATGAAGAATCGATTTACCGAAGTGCGAGGAATTTCAACATTCATCGCACTTATGGTCATGTTGATGATGACCATAATTGGCCTGGCAGCGCTGAAGATGGCCGAAGACGAGATTAGTATCGCCGGAAACGAGCTGAACGAAATGTCGGCGTTTTATGCCTCCGAATCCGGTCTCGAACGGGCCGCGGCATCAATTCAGAGTCAGTATAACGCTACCGGTGCACCGCCGACTCAGCTCCCTGCCGGGAATGAAAGCATCAACGAAAATGTCACGGCTACATACACCACGACAGATATGGGCGCCGCTGTAGTGCGCACATTAAATTATGGCAGTCTGGCCGGCTTGAAGGCGCAGGTCAAAACCTATAAGATCGAATCAATCGGGACCTCTTTGGTCGACGGCGGTCAGATACGGCTGACACAGAATTTCGAATGCGCCAGCGTACCCATCTTCCAATGGGCCGTTTTCTTTATGAAAGACCTCTGGTCGCAACCGATGTACAATACGTCTATAGATGGTCGGGTTCATGTTAATGGTGACATGCGCCTGCGAACCAGCGGCTCCAGCGTCCTGCTCTCTTTTCTTAATAATGTAACCTGTAGCGGTAATATATATCACGGTTTTAGTTTCGGTGATAACGATCTCGGCGATGTCCAGTTTGTAAATTCGTCCGGTGTCGGAGTCAGCATGAAACAGGATGGAAGTTGGGTCGATGCCGATGACCCCGATTGGTACAATGAGGCCACAACGCTTTGGGATGGCCGTGTCCGCGATCACGCTTTCGGACAGGATGCCCTCAACTTACCCTTAAGCAATCAGAATGATCCTTACAAGATGATCGAAAGGGCCAACGGCGGCGACAATCAGGATTCATATGAAAATAAAGCGACCTTTAAGATTATCGATGGCGTCCCTTATTCATTGGTCGGTAGTGTCTGGCAGGATGTAAGCTCGTTTTTGCCGGCAGGAACCATCACCGGTGACGCCTCCGTAATGTTTTATGATTCTCACGAGCAAAAGTGGGCGCGTAATACGCAAATCGATATGGATAAGCTCAAAACCAGTGGATATTTCCCTTCAAATGGGGTCATTTATGTTTCTGATCAGCGCTCTACGACAATGGGGACTTACGGCACGGTGGTAAATACGGCGATGCTGACAAACGGCTCGGATATAGGGAATCCCCTGACCATTGCCTCGGAAAATCCTCTTTACGTGCAGGGCGATTTTAATTCGACAAACAAGCAGCCGGTCGCGGCCCTTGCTGATGCCATGACCTTTTTATCCAATGATTGGGATATAACAAAAGCCGCCCCGGGCGTCAGTTACACGCAACGAACGGTCAGTCAACCGATGACGGCTAATATATCTTTCATCACAGGCGATCTTGCACCCCAGGGCACTAATTATGGCGGTGGCCTTGAAAACCTTCCCCGGTTTCTGGAAGACTGGCAAGCCGAAAGATTTACCCTCCGTGGCTCTATGATAGAAGGGTGGCGATCAAAGCAGGCCACAGGTACGTGGCAAGGCCTGGCCGACCCGAATCCGTATTATCGACCTCCTACCCGTGATTGGGGTTTTGATCCCGATCTGAATGATCCCAGCAAACTTCCGCCGGAGACACCATGCGTACGGGTTTTCCAGCGAACCTATTGGAGCCAGCTGGATGTGGGTCACGATAATTCGCAACAGCCGGCTGATGACAGCATATAAAACAACCGAAAAGCTCCGCATTCTGCGGGGCTTTTTTTATTTTTACAATATAATCCCTTATTATTCCTGGCCGGTACCGACAACCTGGATTGGGGCAATCTCAGACAGCTGCCGTTTCAGCATGTTTCCCGGACCCGAAACTATCACCGTCATTCGATTTTCATTGAGAAACAGCCGGGCAACCTTCCGAAGATGATTCGGAGTGATTGAATCGAACTCCTTTAAAACCTTATCATAGTGATCCAGAGTCTCGCCCCAATTCAGAATATAAGATATATGATTGACCGTACCATAAGCCGTTTCAAAATAGCTGGCGATATTTCCTCTATAAAAGTTTTTGGCTTCCTCAAGTTCGGCGGCAGAAACCCTCATGCTCTTCAGCTCATCCATAACCGCCAGTGTCTGTCTGACCGCTTCGGCAACCATCTCGTTGGAAGTGGTCCCGCCGACCAGGATCATTCCGTCCTGCCGTGACCAGTCGACCCTCGACCAAATATCGGTCACAAGCTTTTGTTCGGCAATCAGCCTCTTATAAAGCCGTGAGACTTCGCCCCCACGTCCAAGAATGTAATTAAGCAGTAAAAGATTTGCCGTAAATTCCGAATTCCGCGGCGCGGCAGGTCGGCCGATAACAAAATCCGAACCGGCCGCAGCCGGAATGTCCATCAAAATAATTCTTAAGGAATCGGGCAAAAATTCATTGACGATCGGTTGCGAAAAATCAGAGCCCTTTTCCCACCCGGCAAATAATTTCTTTATAATCTTTTTGGCATCACCCGCTTTAAAATCCCCGGCGACAACCAGCCGAGCCTTGTTGGGGCGAATATTTTGTGCGAAAAACCTTTTGACATCTTCCAGCTTAATTTTCTCCAAGCCTGCCGGGGTCCCCGCTACCGGCAAACCGTACCCTTCATCGCCGTAAACGGCGTTATACAAACTGTTGGTTAGATGATTTCTGATAATCGAGCGATCCCGAAGGGTATACGATAACAGCCGCCGCCGCCGCCGATCAAAACCTTCTTCGGATAATCTCGGGCGGAGAATCATTTCGGCTAATATCCCCATTGCAAAATCGAAATCGCGTGCCAGGAAATTACCCTGAATAAAAATTACGTCACGCAGGTAAATCAGATCGATTGTACCCCCGGTAGCATCTATCGTCGACAGCAATTCATCAACAGAAAAATTCTCAGTCTCTTCCTTGAACATATAGCACGAAACCGCCGCCAGTCCGGCGTAGCGTGATGAATCGGATGATGACCCCACATCGAATGACAGACGAAAATCAACCAATGGCTGCCGATGGTCTTCGACCAGAATAACCTGTAAACCGTTTGATAATGAAAATTCGCTGTATTTGGGCAGCACACCGGCCGATGTGAGACCGTTTATCCCGAAAACCAGCAGAAGACCGATCAAAAAACTTCTCAGATTTTTAATATTTCTCATTCCGTTTCATCCGTTTCATCGGTCTCTACCGATTCCGTCGGTGTCAGAAAAACAACCGTGCGGTTGGATCTCGTAAAATATTTTTTTGCCGCATCAAGAATGTTTTCTTTGGTCACCGCTCGCGCCTGAGGAACCAGATTCTCAAAAAGCTTCCAGTCGCCGGTTAATGTCTTAAAGAATGCAAGCCCCATCGCCTCCTGGTCCAAAAATCGTATCTGGCGATAATATTCGGCTTCAAGGTTATTCTTTGCCTTTTCCAATTCGGCATCGGTCACCGGTTCCGATTTTATCCGATCTATCTCTTCTTTCATCTGTATTTCACCGACTGAATTGGGACAATCGTAATTCAATATGGCATAATTATACAATATCCCCGGATCCTCAGATTCGATATATCCACCGTCGGTATATAGTGCCGAATTTTCCTCGATAACCATCCGTTTATAAATTCTCGAGGATTCACCCCCGTTCAGAATACCGCTGATTATTCTCAATGCGGGAATATCTTCATGAGCCAATTCGGGAACGTGATAGCCGATTATAAAAGCCGGGATTCCCGCGGAACCCTCCAGGTATGAACATCTTTCGCCATATTGGACCGGCTCGACAACTTTCCGCCGTTCGGGCATCGGTGTCGAGATAATATCACAAAAAAGGTCCCGAACCATTTTTATGGTCTTTTCGGTCTTTATATCACCGGCGATAGTAACCAGAGCATTCGCCGGCTGGAAATACATTCGGAAAAATTCTTTGGTATCTTCCAGCGCTATATTGTCGATATCAGCCGGCCAGCCGTATTGTGGATTTTGATAGGGATGGGCGCGGTATGCAAGATTCATGAATTCTTCGTTAATATGGCCATAAATCGAATTTTCCACGTAGGAAATTCTTTCTTTTCTCAATGCATCTTTAGCTATCAACAGCTTTTCATACGTCGGGACAACGTTCTTCATCCGGTCGGCCTCAAGAAATAACACCGTATCATGCATGCTTGACGGCACCTTGGTGATAAACATCGTTAAATCCTGGCTCGGTAGCGAGTGCGTAATTCCACCGCCGGCCTGAATGATTCTGGCGAATTCCCCCCTTTTATAAGTCGGCGTTCCCTCCCCAATGATATGACTGCAGATACGGGTTAGGCCGGTATTTCCGGGTAATTCGTCCCTGGTGCCGACGTGATAGGTTATCACAAACGCAACCAGCGGCGAAGAATGATCTTCCATCGTCAACAGAGTTAAGCCGTTGGCAACTTTTGTTTCGATTACTTTATCATCTGAAAAACCCGGTGATACCAGAAAAAGAAAAAAGAACAGCCTGACCGATATAAATATAATACTTCGGAGCATATACACCGCCGCAAGATAGCCAAAAAGGCTCTTGCCGGCAACCATTTTAAATCACACTTTAATCCAGACGGTTATAAAATCATAAAGTTTCAATTACTTCCCATTTTTCCGGCTCATGGAATAAACGAGTGTTGCAATCCGGTATTATAACCGACAAAAGTCGGTGAGTCGGAATAACTGCCGTCGCTGTTAAATCGCGATTGACTCCCAATAAAATACTTCCTTAAATTAAGCACGAAGCCGATTTCAAAACTATTATTATCACGTATATTTCCATATATTGCCAGGCCCCGCCAGGCATTAATCTCGACCCCATAATTATAATTCGCCTTCGATAGGTTTTGACCGCTTGACAGCGTAATCTCCATCGAAAATGTAATTTTATTTCCGTTCGGCTTATATGAAAATGAATAAAGTTGCTCAATATCGGTTCTTTCGCCCTCAATGCGACCTCGATTTAGATTGGAAAAAACCGCCGCCATGCTAAATCTATAACCGGATTGAAGCAGGAGTCCGATATTCCATAAATGTCTTTTGTTATATATCGTCGGGCCATTCTTGATATGACGATATGACAGGCCCCAGTAGAATTTCTGCGCCAGTCCGGCACCGACAGCAAAAATATATTCATCATACCTTTCACCTGATAAATCGGTTAAACCCCGGTAGCCTATTCCGACACCGTCACCGACGATATTATATCCCCATTTCTTATTCAATCCGCCTTCACCCAGAACGCCAATATATTGCAATTTTATATCTTTGGATTGCCCCAGTCCGGCCGGATTTATCCAGGTAGCCTCCAGATTGTCAACCGACGAGGCGAAACGATGATAATAGACACCTTCGGGAATTAAAATCCGTTGACCGGCAATAGCCGAACCAGCACAAAAAAGAAAAAACAGACTGCATACGGCACATTTTCCCATCATTCTAATCATTCCGATGAGCCGTAGATATTTATATTGCCGCCGCCCTCGATACCGGCCTTGATTACTGATCCTTCATGTCCGGAACTCAGTTCGACATAATTACTCTCGATAACGACCGGTTTGACCGGAACACCCTGAAGGTGAATTTCACCGTCCCCATCGGTTTTCAGGAAAAAATCGGCCGCAATGGTATCGGGAATATCCAGAATAATATCTTCGTACGAATTGGACATGAACAATTCCGCCTTTTCAAGGCTCTCGACTGATACATGAATCGGGGATTGAATGCCTTCTATGCTGCTCTTGCCGCCGATAATATGCGTATCCGTCATTCTGATTCTCCCGTAACTGTCGGCAATAATAAACTCGCCTTCAAGACCCTCGATATTGACATTACCGTATTCATTGCTGATTCGGGCCGGTTGGTACTCTACCTTCATCTCTTCAATCCATACATCGGCATGAGAGAGATTTACCGTGATATTCCCGATTATATTCTTCAGCGTTATATCACGGTTGGAACCGGTTAATTTTACGATTTTGGTAACGTCGCGAACATCAAGCCGCCCGAACGATTTATCGTTTTCCACCGAGACGAAAGGTCCTTCGATATCCAGGTCAAAATAATCGGCCTCGATTTTTAACTGGCATTCTTTCGGCAGATGTAATTCCCCTTCAATTACGACCGATTCCTCACCACCCGACCAGGGCGCCGGATTCGGCGTCCTGAATAAGATCTCCAGTCCCCTTCCGGCTTTTCTGAAAACAACGTCGGTTAACTCACTATATTCGGTTGCCTTCGATCGGGATGAGGTTTTTACGATTTTTTGAATTTCGATTATAGCACTATCGACCGTATCCGCCGTGATTCTTAATTTCCCCGAAAGGTCCGATGACGAATGGAACAAAATTCTTCCCCCGGCGATGGCCTCCGATTCCAAAACGATTTTTTCGGTGATAAAACGATCGCTGCCGTATGGAGAAATATCTTCGGCGAAAACAGAGCAGCACTCAAATACGAAACATAGTATAACTATTAGATAACTTTTCTTAATCATGCTATGACCTTGATAATTTTTCCGGAGAACATTCGGTGCATAATTATCGAACCGGCGACAGCGGCATTTAGTGATTCCACCTCCTGTCGATGATCGATTCTCAGACTTAGATCGGCCAGCTTCCGTATATCGGTCGATAGACCGGCACGCTCCGAGCCGATCGCTAATATAAAATCCTTAAATGATTTTATCTTCTTTAATTCGGTCTCCATTTTATTCCCGTTCAAATCGGCAATGATTAATGGAATTTTCAATTTCTTTCTTATATAAATAATATCGGCCGCTTCGGCCGTTTTCACCTTAAGGCCGAAAATAGCCCCGGCCGTCGAACGAACCACCTTCGGATTATAAGGATCAACCGAATTGCTTAGGAACAAAACGGTATCAAAACCAAAGGCCAGAGCGGAGCGCATCAATGTTCCGGCATTACCCGGGTCGGAAATATTATCGAGAAGCAGAATATAATGGCAATTCTTAAACAGCTCGTCGTCGGTATATTGAGGTATTTCAAACAGCCCCAGCACTCCCTGACCGGTTTCGGCATCGGATAACTGATTCATCGCTCTGGCCGGACCGGCCTGAATCGGGATCGATAAATTTCGGAAATTATCTAATAACTTTTTTGCGCGCGCCGCTATTTCAGAAGGTGCATAATACACCTTTTGCGGCCAACGCCTGAATTTCAGGGATTCTTCGAGCAGTCGAATCCCCTCGGCAATAAAAAGTCTTTCCCGATTTCTTCCTTTTTTTGTTCGGAGTGATTTTAATTTCTTTTTTTCGGATTGTGTTAATCTCGATGTTATTGCTTGCTTTTCCATGTCACCGGCCTTAATAATCTAATTAAACAAAACTATTTTGGCGATTGGCAAGTGAAAATTATTTTCATCCTGATATCAATTATATTTCTAATGATTGCCTCTGCAATGGCAGACAGTACTCGAATCTTCGTTGGCTGGGATGGAAACAGCTATCACCCGCCCGATGTACGGCCTAAAATCGGGCTGGCCTTTTCCGGCGGAGGGGCCCGGGGTCTGGCACAGGTGGGTGTTTTGAAGGCGCTGGAGGAATCCGGCCTGGAAATCGGGGCTATCGCCGGAACCTCTATCGGCGGCGTTATCGGTGGCTTGTACGCCTCCGGTTTTTCAGCAAAGGAACTCGAGGAAATTATCAACAATACTGATTTTTACGGTCTTTTTTCCAATCGCCCCCAGCGGACAACCATGCTTCTGACCCAGCGCTCCGAAAAAGAGCGATTTATAGCCTCGATTCGTTTTGATGGTTTTAAACCGTATATTCCCCGGGCAATCACAGCGGGGCAAAAACTAACCGATCTCCTGACACGTCTGACATTAAGAGCGAATTATATTTCTGGTGGTGGTTTCTCGGAATTAAAAATCCCCTTCCGTTCGGTAACGACTGACATCGTGAGCGGGCGGAAAGAAGTCTTATCGAAAGGTAATCTGGCCGATGCCATGCGCTCGACAATGGCCTTTCCGCTGGCCTTTACCGGTGTTGAAACGGATGATAAAATATTAATGGACGGCGGTATGCTCGACCCGATACCGGTCGACGTTCTTCGTGAAATGGAACCGAATCTCGGACTTTATGTTGCCGTCAACACGACCAGCGATCTCCTGCCCAAAGATAAAATCGGCGACCCGATTGATATCGCCAATCAGGTGACATCCATTATGACTATGGACAAATTGATTAACGGCCTGGAAAAGGCCGATGTTATCATCATGCCTGAAATAGCCGGTTACAGCTCGACCGATTTCGATAAAGCAAAAGAACTTATCGATCTCGGTTACCGGGCCGGGATGAAGGCTCGGAGGGAAATAGAACAAAAACTAAGGCGCAAAAGCCTGATCGATTCAATATATATTTCGGACATTGAATTCGGCACCCTCCCGCCGGACTTTGATACCGGCTTGATTGTTCTGAAGTCGGGCCGGTTTATCCTTTTCGACGACCTCAGGAAAATGGCCAGCAGTATATATGAGACTTATGACCTGTTTTCAATTTCAATCGCAATTGACTCCTGGAAAAATCCGGCGGTCGATTTTAAGACAGCCAGACTAAAAATCGATCTGGTTTCCAAGCCTGAAAAACACAATCTGAAATACATCATAACCGGCAACACTGTTTTTGATGATTCAACTATCATTTCCGTACTGAATGGCGGCAGCCGAAAATTGTGTTCTGAGGACCTCTTGTTGCTATCGACGCGCCTGGAGGAAATGTATAAAAGAGAGCATTTTGATCTGGCCCACATCCGGAGTATGGATTACCTGCCCGATAGACAAATCATGGAAATAAATATCGACGAGGCTATTATTGAAAAGATAGAGATTTCAGGAAATACAAAGACCAAACGCTGGCTCATCAAATCCAATTTTCCTCTCGATGAAAGCAAACCTTTTAATTCACGACAGGCGGGGAAAGGAGTAGCCAATATCTACGCCACCGATCTTTTCGATCGCGTAACCATGAACATCCTTCCCGGTGAGAACGGCGCTATTGTCGAAATTAAAGTCGAAGAAAAAAAATATACGCAGCTAAGATTAGGCTGGCGCTGGGATGATGAATATCGGAGTGAAGAGTTCGCCGAATTGCTTAATGATAATCTTCTGGGCACCGGGCAGGAATTTTTGCTTCATGCTCAATATGCCAACCGGCGGCAGAAATACGATGTATCGCTTAAAGCTGATCGCTTTTTCTCAACCTATCTGACGTACAAAATCAGGGCCTTTTATGATATCCTTGACCGTAAACTATACGACGAAAAAGGTGAATGGGATTCGTCGGTTCGCTTGGATAATTTCGGAATCGAGTTTATTCTGGGGCAGCAAATCGCCCGTTTCGGGGCCGTGACCGGTGAAATCGGCTGGAAGGAAATTAAAAGTAAGTACACACCCGGTACTGAGACCGACAGAATTAAACTCAGAACCATTACTTTCCGGTCGCTCGTGGAAACAATAAATAAGCAACCCTTTCCGACCGAGGGGAAAAAACACCTGTTTTATGCCCAGCTGGCGGCCGATATTCTCGGTGGCGAAACCAACTATACCAAGTTCTTCAGTTCGATTGAATCGTATTACCCCATCACCGACAATTTTAATTTCCACCCCAAAATCTCCGTCGGCTTCACCGACACCAAACATGTCGTCCCTATCTCGGAACAGTTTTATATCGGGGGACATTACTCATTTTATGGATATAATACCGATGAATTGTCCGGGGCTAAGACTATTTTGGGCAATATGGAATTCCGATATAAGCTTCCTTACCGATTATACTTGTACGCCCGGTATGATCTTGGTGATGTGTACTCCACGCTCGACGAAATTAAATTGCGTAACCTTCGCCATGGTTACGGAGTTTCACTGGCATTCGATTCCCCCATCGGCCCGGTCGACTTCGGCTATGGCAAGTCCGGCAACCACCCCGACCGCTTCTACATTGATATTGGTTTGATGTTTTAGACGGTAATTACAACTGAATAATTTATCCTGATTTTTCGACCTGACCCTCACGGCTTCATAATCACTCCGCGACCACGACGACCATCTATGATAACCTCGATTGGTTTATCCAGCACCACATGCCGAATATATTCGGTCTCGCGGACTACCGACTGCGCATTGAGCCAGTCCCAGTCTATCGAGTTTAATCCATCGGTCTTGTTAATAGTCAGATATCCGATCTGAAATGCAATCAGGTTCTGGAAAAAATGCGTACCGAAAGAAGGCGTCACTGAAAAATCACCGTACGTAGCCTCGATAATCACGCGTGCCGCCGAAATTTGATCCCATTTGGTCGGAACCCCCAGCCAGCGATCGGCCGTTCCCCACCGGCCCGGACCCAGAAGCAGATATGATCGCCCCTGCATCCTGAAGAAATCGTTAAATCTGCCAACTTGGTCGGCGATCACCGGTGTTTGCGCGCGATCAAAAGTGTCCGGCCGAACAAAAATAATATCCTTGATCGTTTTATTCCGACCATTACTGAGCGCCTGATTGCTCTGACAGAATATTTTCTCTCTCTCCAGGTTCTGAAGAGAAATCTCTTCCATAAAGGTGTTGGCCGCCATGGGACGAATCTGCAAAAATCCGAATTCATTCGGTTCTTTCGAATCGGGATCCAGCTCCGCGGCGAACTCGATTTCGACCGGCGAATTCATCCCCGAACTGCCCATCTGCAGCAGGAATCTGATAATCTCCGCCAGCGGAAAAATTCTGGATTTTAATATCGGCGCCATCGTCACTATTTTTATCCCCTCTCGCGACGTACCGTCATAAACCTTATCATTATCGGGCGAATATGTCGATCCCACATAGGCCAGCGAACCGTCGGCCTCCGCCTGCTCGGTGCGCAGGCGCGTGAGCCCCATATCACTGCCGGGAGAGGGTACAACGTACGGATCGTTCATATCGATGGCATAAAATTCATGCTGAGAATTTTTCAAAAAATCTTTGGGTGTTGAAAACTGAGGAAGATTCTGCGGATTACTCGGCGAAAAGTACAGGCACTTTTCGCCTTCGACGATTGTCCTACCCAATCCCAGAGCGACATAAGCGACGCCTTCCTCCGGTTTTATATTTCCTATCGAATAAAAGTTATATGAACGGGCAACACCGGAAAGGACCGGATAGAACGAATTATTCCGATTGCGTCCGACCACTTTCTGCATCACAACCGCCATCTTTTCTTCTTCAACGCGATTGGACGTTGCTTCGATATAATTCTTGGAATTTCTGAAAAAGATCGAGGCGAAAATGTATTTAATCGCCGTTTCCAGTCTCTCCAGACGAACTTTTTTATCTTTATGACAATTGGGGAGCATATGTGTGTCGAATATTCCGGCAAAAGGCTGATAATGTGAATCTTCAAGAAGCGACGAGGAACGAACGGCCACCGGATAATCGACGACATCGATAAATGCCCCCAGGTCGGAAACAATATCCTTGGGAAGCTTGGCGCTAACAAAAGTCTGGGCGATTTCGTTATCGGGGCGATCGCCCAAAGCGAATTCCAGAAGATTATTCTTTTCCACGAAGCTGTCAAAGACAGCCGTACCGATGATTGTCGTCGGCGGCACCGAAATCCGTACGCCTTCAAAGGAATTATATACATTATAGCGCCTTAATAAGCGGTTGACAAAAGCCAGCCCGCGCCCTTTTCCACCTAACGACCCATTACCTATTTTTACGAAATCAGATTGTTGATCAAACTGCTCTCTCGAAAAATCACTGACAATACCCAGTTGCTTTTCATGACGAAAGCTCCTGAACGTATTAATCAAATAATTGCGAATTGTTTCCGCGTCCTTAAATTCGCTGACTTTTCTCGGTCTCAGTCGGGCGGCCAGATCGAATTCGGTTCGCGCCATCAACCAGTTGGAAAAATGATTGCGGCTCCCGTGGAAAATCAATGATTCGGCGGATACTGTTTTCAGGCAATTTTCCATCGAATGAAAATCGATTGCACGGGCGACCTCCTTGCCTTCAGGTGATCGAAAAACGAAATCTCCGAATCCAAAATTATTCAGTATAAACGACCTTAACTCAGCCAGCAGCGTCCGCGTTTTCTTGTGAAGAAAAGCGACGCCGCATCTGGCCGCCAATTCGGCGTTTTGAAGATTCGAGGATTGCAGCAGAACGGGCAAATCGGGAACTTTTTCTTTGACGTCTGCGGCGAAAGTAATTCCGGCCTGATCTTCAATCCGCCCGCCCATAGAAAAGCGGACATCGGATATGATACCGAGCAGATACTCCTGATATTTATTAAACAGTTTCCAGCCTTCTTCGTATGTTTCGGCCAGGAGTATTTTCGGGCGGGCTCTCATTCTCAGCATTCTGTGAGCGGTATTCAATCCATCATGCATCAGATTCTGTGTCTGGCGAACGATTTCGGCATAAACCAGAGGCAAATATGACGAATAGAAGCGCACCGAATCCTCGATGATTATTATCACCCTGACACCAACCAGCCGGGTATCGGAATCGACATTTATTTTATCTTCCACATATTTAATAATGGCCATGAGAATATTTGATTCGCCGCTCCACAAAAAGGCCTTGTCTACTGCTTGATGATGGCTGTTTTCTTCCAATATTTCCAGATCGCGCGGATCGAAGGCAAGCAGGACTATCGGAATGTTTTTCGATTTTTTCCTGGCTCTTTCAGCAAATGAAATAATATTGATATCACCCAGCCGGCGAATAACCATAATCATGTCGAATTTCTGAACGCGCAGCAGATTAAGCGCCTCTTCCCCGGTCGAAACTCGCTTTATCTGCGGTGCCAGCGATAGATTCAATTCCTGATAATCACTTGAAATAAGCTCACCGACCTGACCATCTTCTTCAAGAATAAATGAGTCATACAAACTCGATACCAATAAAATATTTTTGACCTTGAATTGCATCAAGGAGTCGAAGCGGGCAAATCCGGACTCATAATCTTTGAGATCTATTTCAGGTTTCATATTCTGCTAAAACAATTAAAACAATGAATGGCTTTATTTTTTTAATAATATATCGGCTATTGCCTATTCTGTCAAACATCTCGGGCCAAATAAAAAGTGGCGGGACAGATAACTATCCCGCCAAATATAATATCATGCTAAATAGGCTGCCACCCCTTAGACGGCACCCTGATCAAGCATGGAATCGGCCACCTTGATGAAACCGGCGATATTGGCACCCATAACATAATTGCCGGGATGACCATAAACCTCGGATGTCTCTTTACAGGCGGTATGTATTGACTTCATGATATTATGCAAACGCTGGTCGACTTCCTCGCGCGTCCAGCTCAGACGATAGCTGTTCTGGGACATCTCCAGGCCGGAAACAGCCACGCCGCCGGCGTTGGCGGCTTTGCCCGGACCATACAGGATCTTGGCCGCCAGGAATTTCTCAATCGCTTCCGGCGTGCTTGGCATATTGGCGCCTTCCGCCACGCAGAAGCATTTATTCTTAAGCAGCGTTTCAGCATCGTTGTCGTCCAGTTCATTTTGTGTCGCACTCGGAAGAGCCACGTCAACCGGCACATTCCAAACACCGGTACCCTCGAAATATTTGGCTGACGGAAACTTATCGGCATATTCCTTTATCCGTCCGCGCTTGACATTCTTAAGCTCGAAAACAAAATTGAGTTTCTCAGGGGAAACACCGTCGTCATCGACAATATATCCGCTGGAATCGGAAAGCGTCACGACCTTGCCGCCCAACTCATTCACTTTCTCGGTCGTATACTGAGCCACGTTACCCGAACCGGAGACAGCGACTCTTTTACCTTTGAATGATTCCCCTCTGGTTTTTAGCATTTCATTGGCGAAATAAACGCAGCCGTAACCGGTCGCTTCCGGCCGAATCAACGAACCGCCCCAATTCAAACCCTTACCGGTCAGAACGCCTTCAAAAGCATTGCGGATCCGCTTATACTGCCCGAAAAGGAAACCGATTTCACGGCCCCCGACACCGATATCACCGGCGGGAACGTCGGTGTTCGGGCCGACATGACGGAACAATTCGGTCATGAAGCTCTGGCAGAAATGCATCACTTCGTTATCCGATTTACCCTTGGGGTCAAAATCGGAGCCGCCCTTACCGCCGCCCATCGGAAGTGTCGTCAATGAATTTTTGAATACCTGCTCGAAGCCGAGGAATTTCAAAATACCCAGATTGACACTGGGATGAAACCGCAAACCGCCCTTATAGGGGCCGATGGCGCTGTTAAATTCGATCCGGAAACCGCGGTTGACCTGTATTTTGCCGGCATCGTCAACCCACGGGACACGGAACATAATTACCCGTTCCGGCTCAACAATTCGTTCGATAATCTTGGCCTCGACGTACTCCGGATGCTTATCCAGAACCGGCTCAAGCGATTCCAAAACCTCGCTGACAGCCTGATGAAACTCCGGCTGCGCCGCGTGTTTGGTTTTGACCATATCGAATATGGACTGCAAATACTGATTCATTTGTAAACTCCCTACTTTATTAACCTAAACCAGTTTGTTAATATTTTCACAAAGTCACGGAAATAAAGTCAAAGACCCCGAATTGTCAATAGCCTTTTTTGCGATTTTTTCCAAAAAATCCAAAAAAATCAACCTCCATTTAATTTGAAACCATATTTACTTGACTATGGTTTTTAGGAGCTTTATATTTCATCGACCTATGAACAAAAACAGGTCAATTTTTCAAATCAAATTCGAAGGAGGAAACCATGCGATCGAAAGCCAATCTAAAAAAACTATCCTTGATAGCCCTGTTGGCCTTGGTCATTTTCGCCCCAAATATATATGCCGACGACAACCTGACCAAATATCCGGTTCGTTTCGCTATCGCCAGTGACCGCACCGGTGGTCATGTACCCGGAATTTATGGCGAAATAATTACCGAAATCGAAAGATTAAAGCCGGATTTTGTGATGACGGTCGGCGATCAAATCGAAGGCTACACCGACGACACGGCCACGCTCAACGCACAATGGCACGAATACGATTCGATCGTGGCGCGGCTAACCATGCCACTTTATCTGACACCCGGCAATCATGATATCTTGACTGATATTACCGAGCAGGTTTTTCGCAAATTCCACGGCGATCCTTATTATTCATTTGATTACCGTGTTCTGCATTTTATCGTCCTCGATGTCGGCCGGTGGGAATCAAGCAAGGAGATTCCTGAAGAACAGATTAATTGGCTTATCAACGACCTGCAGAACAATCAGAACGTCGCCTATACTTTCGTTTTTATGCATAAACCGTTCTGGTACGAAACGACCGCCGAAGGCAAACCGGACACGCTTCATAGTCTGTTTGTCAATTACGGTGTCGATGCCGTCTTCACCGGCCATTTTCACGAGTATTTCTCCGGTAAGTACGATGGTATTTTGTATACCGGTCTGGGAAGTTCCGGCGCCGGTACCGAGCCGTCACCGGATGGCCTGCTCTATCATTTCGGCTGGGTAACGGTCAACGGTGACGGTATCCACATTGCACCGATTAAAAAAGATGCTGTTCTGGCGTGGAATGTAATAACCGCCGAAGATCAGAAAGTAATCGAGCCTATCCGCCGCTTTGGTCTAACTCTCGGTGAACCGGTTCCGGTAAATAATGACTTAACTATTACCGGTGCTCGCGCAACGGTGATACTCAATAACACTTTTTCGGACAATTCCCTGAACGATACGGTCAAATGGGTCGTCCCCGAAAACTGGACTGTCGAACCCGAGATGCTTCCAATAATGGTCGAAGCCGGCGACACTGGTGTCTGCTTTTTCAATGTCTCATGCACCGGCGCTCTTTACCCGGTGCCCGAATGCGAATTCGAATTTATCTATGCTCCCGGCAAAGAAATCACCGCCACCAACTATCTTAAAATTGCCCGGCAGGCGGAATGTTATCCGGCCAAAAAAGTAAAGATAGACGGTGCCATCAAGGAAGATTTCTGGGGTGAGCCGGTCACCAAGTTCTTTGCCTCCGGCGGCGGCGACATGACAACTGAACCGGTGAAATTTTATTTCGCCCACGATAAGAGAAATTTGTATCTGGCGGCCTGTTGCGAGGAATCAAAGATGGATTCGGTAAAGGCGGAAGTCACCGAGCATGACGGAGCCATATATGGTGAAGATTGTGTCGGCTATTTTATCGAGCCGATGATCCATAGCGATACTATCTATCAGATATATTTCAATCCTGATGGGATTTCTTTCGACCAGCGAATATGGAAGGGTGAGGACGGTTACGCCGATGCCGACCGTGAGTGGAACGGCGATTATAAAACCAAAACCGTGCAGGGAGATAATTTCTGGTCGATAGAGGTTCAGATACCTATTAAGCAATTCGGACTAAAAGAGATTAAAGCCGGCGACAAAATGCGGCTTAATTTCCGCCGCAAACAGAGCCGGCTAAATACCGCCGCCGACTGGCAGACCCCGATTGAATATTATGCCGACACGTATGGATTTCTCATTATGAAATAAAATTATGATATAATCGTCAATCTTATGAGACGAGGGGAATTTCATGCGATTGGTCCGAGTAGTTCTGATAATCTTAGTAATATTCTTATGCGGCATTCCATCTTATTGTGGCGAATTTCCCACCGATCGCGGCAGTTGCCGGTTGACCTGTGGGACACTTTTTATGATCACCGATGAATCAAACAATTCCCCGATACATCGAATAACTGATTTGACTGCCTCCGCCGATTACCTTTTGACCACCGACATCAGTCTTGGTCTTTGGTCTTATTGCGATGATATTTTTATTGGAAGAACTTCCCAATCCGACATCGGTCTCGGTCCTCAATTCACATGGTTTATCGGCGGCCACACGCGCAAACCAAAACTGAACGGGGCCATCCTCCCTCATATTGGTCTGGCATATCTCTTCGGCTTCAAAAAGATAAGGAAAAGAGAATGTACTATTGTAATAGACGGTCATGTCGCACCCAAATATGAACGCCGCAGGGGAATGAGGTTTTTCTTCGGTATATCGGAGATGCCTACCGATAAAATCGGTTTGTATTGCGAATGGGCCGCCAGGATTTATGGTGCATGCGGGCTGGACGGAAAATTCGGAATTAATTTTGGCCTGACATCTTTTATTTATTAGAGCTTCGGGTTTTACAATAAATCACTTGATAATCGATGGTCGTTTTGGCAATATTCCTGAAATTATTACATAGATATGGTTAGGAGTATGAAAGAAAAATATTATACCGAAAAAAATATCGAAAAGCAGGCAAAGAAATTTCTTGACGAAATCGCCTATCTCCGCGATTCTCATAACTGGAATCTGGATAAAAAGAAAGCTGCACTTCTCGTGATTGATATGCAGAAGTACTTTGTCGATGAATCGTCCCACTTCTGCATTCTCTCCGCTCGGGCCATTGTCAAAAATATAAAAAACCTGCAGGATGCCTTTCTTGCACATCATCTCCCGGTCTTCCAGACCCGCCACCTCAACACCGAACAAAACGCAGGACAAATGCTTGGCTGGTGGGGCGAATTAATTCGCGAGGAGGACCCGTTATCTGAAATCGTCGATGATTTACACGACGACCGGATTGAAATTGTAAATAAATCGCAGTATGACGCTCTTCTGAATACCAATCTTGAAACACTGCTAAAATATAAAGAAATCGGCCTTGTCGTCGTTACTGGTGTGATGACGCATCTATGCTGTGAAAGCACCACGCGTGGCGCCTTTATGCGCGGATTCGAAGTGTTGTTCACGATTGACGCCAGCGCCACACATCACGAGGATTTTCATCGCGCCACGTTGATGAATCTGGCGCACGGTTTTGCGGTCCCGGTGCTTACTTCGGAATTACTTTCCGAATTAGATCAAAAGACATAAAAAACATCATAATTGGCGGCGGTTTGGCCCTAAATCGCCGCCAAACGTTCAAAATTTTACAACCTGTCTTGCTATTTTACGTATTCTTTGTTAATTGTGTGAAGCTTTGTTTTGAAAATTGATTATTAACTCAATATAACAGGAGATGAATTAATGAGTCTCACGAAATCCGTAACATCAATTCTGTTTCTGGCCTTCGCCCTGCTTTTTGTCGTCGGCTCCACTCCCGTTTCGGCCCAGGTCGAAGAAGCCCCGACCCGTGACCAGATCGAAGACCAATACAAATGGGATCTGACTGATTTCAGTTCTTCGGATGAGGCTTGGGAAGAAGATTATACCAAGCTTCTGGAAGCAATTCCCGCGATCAGCGAATATAAAGGCAAACTCGGCAGTTCGGCCGAGATTCTGCTCCAAGCCCTGGATTTGGTTGAATCCATCGGTAATACCGCGCATCGTCTTTATGTTTACGCCAATCTAAAAATGGATGAGGACACGCGTATCAGCAAATACCAGGAGATGTCCAGCAAGGCACGGCTGGCCTATTCTCAGTTCGGCCAGGCAACCGCCTACATGCGGCCGGAAATCCTTGAAATCCCGCAGGAAAAAATTCACGAGTGGATGGACGGAAACAAAGAACTGGCTGTCTATCGACACTATATCGATGACATGTTCCGCCAACAGAAACACGTTCTCTCCGAAAAGGAAGAAAGAATTCTGGCGCTGGTTTCGCCGTTGGCATCCGGACCGCAGAATATATTTACGATGATGGATGACGCCGATATTAAATTCGGGACGGTTGTCGACGAAGACGGCAATGAAGTCGAACTTACCCGCGGACGTTACAGCCGATTACTCGAATCCAAAGACCGAGACGTTCGCAGACGAGCCAGCGATACTTATAATTCCGCTTATGAAGGTTATATCAATACGCTCGGCGCCACCCTGGCCACTTCGATAGCCAAAGACTGGTTTTTCGCCCAGGCACGTGATTATAACAGCTGTCTTGAAATGTCTCTGGACGGCGACAGCATTCCGACATCGGTATTCCATAATATAATTAAGGCGGCCAATAATAATCTTGCCCCGCTGCAGAAGTATGCCGCAATCCGTAAAAAGTTTTTGGGTGTTGACACCCTTTTCGGGTTCGATATGTATGTTCCTTTGGTGGAAAACGTCCAGACCGAATTCAAATACGAAAAGGCCAAGAATATCGTCATGGAATCTCTCAAACCGCTCGGAGATGAATATCTTAAAAATGTCGAAATGGCCTACGATTCCCGATGGATCGATGTTTATGAAACTCAGGGTAAGGGTTCCGGAGGTTACAGCTGGGGAACATATACCGTCCACCCGGTTATCCTGATGAACTGGGCCAACTCGCTCGATAATGTCTTCACCCTCTCTCACGAGATGGGTCATACCATGCACAGCTATTATACCAACAAAAATGAACCGTCCGTGTATGCCGGTCATTCCCTGTTTGCCGCCGAGGTCGCCTCGACCTGCAATGAGGCTCTGACGATTAGCTTTCTGCTGAAAAACGCCAAGGATAAAAATGAAAAACTGTATATCCTCGATCATTATATCAACATGTTTATCGGCACCTTTTTCGTCCAGTTATTTTTCTCCGAATTCGAATTGCAGGCCCATGAAACGGTCGAAGATGGCGAGGCGCTTTCCTCCGACAATATGCGCAAAATGTACCGCGATGTTTATCAGAAATATTACGGACCCGATTATTTTATTCCCGAAGGCCGCGATATAGGATGTCTGAGAATCAGTCATTTTTACCGCGAATACTATGTCTATCAGTACGCGACCAGCTTTGCCGCTTCTCAGATGCTTTCAAAAATGATTCTCGACGGCAAGCCGGGTGCCAAAGAGGCTTATTTGAAGTTTATCGAAACCGGTGTATCCGATTATCCGATTAATATCCTCAAAAGGGCCGGAATCGATTTCACCACCACCGAACCGTTCGATTATACTCTGCGAATCTTTGCCGATCTGGTTGACCAATACGAGAAACTGCTTTTAAGCAACTAATATTGCGGCATTTATCCTGAATTAAAAACCGGAAGCCAATCCCGGCTTCCGGTTTCTTTTTTCGTTCATTTCTGGACATTCTCAATCGAATTTGTTATATATCCTCAATGTTGATTTTTTAACATTTAGATTGAGGAGTTTATATGAAGCTCTTTACTTTGATTTTTTCAATCCTGTTTGTGGTCGGAATGGTGGCCTGTTCCGGCAACCAGGAAGGAAAGAAAACCGAAACCCAGCAACCGGCGGAGACCAAGAGCGACACCGCCGCCGCCAAATCACCGATCGAGGCAAAACCGATGGCGGCGACTGTTTCGGGCGATACCGTGACGACCGAATCAGGTTTGAAGTACATCGTAATCAAGGAAGGAACCGGCGAGACACCGAAGCCGGGTCAGACAATTGTCGCTCATTACACCGGCATGCTTCCTGACGGCAAAAAGTTCGACAGCTCGATCGACCGGGGTCAGCCGTTCAAATTCAAACTCGGCGCTCACCAGGTTATTCAGGGCTGGGATGAAGGTTTCGCGACCATGAAGGTCGGCGAAAAGCGCCGGTTGATTATTCCGCCGAATCTGGGTTATGGGGCGCGCGGTTATCCGCCGGTCATCCCGCCCAATTCCACTCTCATCTTCGATGTCGAGTTGCTGGGCATAGAATAAAAAGGCAAAAAACCGGTTGACTTGCCGTATCGTATATATATTTTGACCGCGTAAAATGGCGGGGGTGTAGCTCAGTGGTAGAGCATCTGCCTTTTAAGCAGAGGGTCGATGGTTCGATCCCATCCACCCTCACCAAAATTTATAAAGTTCTGTCACCGCAGTAACGATTTTACACAGAATAACGTCGTTGCCGGTGACAACGTCAAATGCGCCATTAGCTCAGTTGGTAGAGCAGCTGACTCTTAATCAGCGGGTCTCAGGTTCGAGTCCTGAATGGCGTATTTTTTATTGTCCGAATTTTGCTTCCATATATTTTTCTCGCATTTGCTTGAGCGTGAAACCTCCCCTCCAAAATGCGGGCGGCCGATGTCCTCGTCTGGCCCCAGGCACGCGTCATCAGTGCACTTCCCCGTGCGCCAACAAAATGGCTTCGTTTCCGATTTTTATTTTTTTCTAAATCGTGGTCGGCGTCCGTCCCCGTGCGCCAACAAAATGGCTTCGTTCCCGATTTTTATATTAAATGCTCTGTCAGGTCTTGGCTCCCGATTTATCGGGAGGTGTGACCTGACAGGCGGCAGGTCACACTCCGTCTGCGACGGAGCAAGACCTGCCACAACCGATAATTTCACGGGTAGGGCAGAACCCGAGTCCCGACGCTTCAGTGGCGGGACGATGCGGTTCTGCCAAAATTGTGGTCGGTGTACGTTTTCGTGCACCAACAAAATGGCTTCGTTTCGCATATTTAAGGAATCCTTTTTTTAAGCCTTTTCGGCGGAATCATTGTAACCGGTTGGGGTATTTACTAGTCCAATGAATTGGGTTCGTTTCGCATATTTTAACATCTTTATTTTTTT
>CAYXTW010000008.1:0-82303 GCA_964467955.1 uncultured Ignavibacteriaceae bacterium
GCGCCGGGTGTGTACTCCTCTCGCTATGCCGGCCCCGGTTGTACTTATGATGATAACAATCGGAAGCTGTTATCTGAAATGGAAGGTGTCGAAAAAGATAAGCGCACGGCTAGATTCAGGTCGGTTATCGCTGTGGCGTGGGATGAGAAAAGTGTCGAGACGGTCGAAGGTATTGCCGAGGGCATAATCACCGACAAAAAATATGGTGGCGACGGGTTCGGGTATGATCCGGTCTTTTATTATCCCCCGGCGGGGAAAACATTTGCCGAGATGACATTGGAAGAAAAGAACAAGGTCTCGCATCGCGGCCGGGCGCTGGTCAAGGCCAAAGAGTTGTTGGTGAAGGAGCTTTCCAAGGCCAATTAATAGACTATGAGACAGCCGATACAGGTCGCGGTGTATTGCGTGCGTATGGTCGACGATGGCTGGGAGTATCTGCTTCTGCATCGGATTCCTTCCGGCGGCGGTTTCTGGCAGGCGATTTCCGGAGGTGTGGAAGATGATGAAGAATTTTTCACGACCGCGCGGCGCGAATTGAAAGAAGAAACCGGTTTTGAACCGATAGAATTACATCTTATCGATTATTCATATACTTTCCCTGTCGAATATGCGATGCGCAAGCTATACGATCGTGACGTCAAATTAATCACCGAAATCGTGTTTCTGGCAATAGTTGATTGGCGGAAGGATCCGATAATTACGCCGGTTGAGCATGATAAATACAGATGGTGCCGATTTGAAGAAGCGCTTGATATGCTGTTTTGGCAAGGGAATAAAGAATCGATTAAACACTGCGAAATATTCTTAAAAAATCGGGGTGAGAGGATTTGAACCTCCGACTCCTTGCTCCCAAAGCAAGTGCGCTGCCAGACTGCGCCACACCCCGATAGACAAACAATCCAATATATTTTATTATCGACTGCTGTCAAGATATTAGTTAGTCGGCGGATTGTGATGTTGACACCGGCGCCCGACAGACAGGATTGAGTGAGTTTCCTTTTATTAGCGGAAATAAATAAAGGGACAGGCTGATTGACCTGTCCCTTTAATGATGTAATGTCTATCCTGTTTATTTCAGTAACAGCATCTTTTTTGATGCGACGAATTTATCGGCCTGCAGCCTATAGAAATAGATACCCGAGGCCTGCCGCGACGCATCCCATGAAACAGTATGAGTACCCGCCTCGAATTCGCCCTCGGCCAGAACCGTCACGCGCTGTCCGAGGACATTAAAGATTTCAAGCGTAATGCGAGTTGCTGTCGGTAATGCGAAAGAGATATCGGTTATCGGATTAAATGGATTCGGTCGGTTCTGTGAGAGTGAAAATTCGGTCGGAACCAGCGGCTCGTCGGCCATCTGCTTGGCCGCCCCGCCCATGCCGCGGAATTCGATTTCGTCTATATAAATGTCATCCTGATTATTCGAAGCGTCGCACATAAAGCGCAACCGGGCATTGGTCGGGAAATTGTAACTGCCGGAGGAGATTGCTACGGTCTCATGATAAAACGTATTATTATTGAAATCAACACCGCGAGCCCAAGTTTCAACGGTCCGCCACGTGGAACCATCATAATATTGCAGCCAGAAATCTTCATTGGATTCCATACTATATGCATAAAACCAGAAATCGACTTCCAGTTCGCTATAGCCGGAGACATTATAACCCGCAGTATGATAAAATGATGACGCCGTGCCGCTGTTATCCTGAATGTCAGCCGCGGCGCTTCCCTGATGAGCGTACCTGCTCCGGGTATAGCGGGCGCAATCACCGCCACCGTCGGTATAGCTGCCCCAGCCGGATTCGAAGTCATCGTATGTTATCACCGTCCAGGCGCCGGGTTCATTGACCGTGATGTAATCGGTTTTGGTCTCGGTATCATTACCGAAAGCATTGGTAGCCGTAAGCGACACGGTATATGTACCGGGGGTCACATATTCATATGATGGATTTTGCGCCGTCGATGTACCGCCGTCGCCGAAAGTCCAACTCCAGCTTGTCGGATTATATGTCGACTGGTCGGTGAAATTGACCGTCAGTGGAGCCACGCCGGAGGTCGGAGTCCCGCCGAAATCCGCGACCGGGGGTACGTCGTACGAGATAACATCGATATCGTCAAAGGCCATACCATCGGTGGATATGCTATAATTGTCGTATTGCTGGAATTTGACCACAAAGGTACTGCTCAGGCTCAACCCATTCGCAGATGCCAGCGCATCGACATCGAGGGGAATCTGCTGGTACGTCGTGCTGCCGCCGATCAGATTGTACACTTTAACGAAATTCGAGCCGCCATTATCCGAGAAGAATACGCCGTCCTGATCATGATTTTCATCGCCGAATTCTTTCCACCAGAAAGTAAGGTCGACCTCGCTTTTGCCGGCCAGATTCAGCCGCAGCCAGGCCTCGTTCTGTGAGTACTGGCCGCCATTGAGGTTATCATCCATGGTCAGATGATACGAACCGCGCGGGCCGTTTGCCGAGGTAATCTGGATTCGGCCTTCCGAATTGCTGCTCTGTGTGAACCAGTACTGATCGAACGTGCCTGATTCGAATCCGGTTGAATACGGTAGATTCGCATACGGAATAGATGGTTCGGTAACCGTGATATAACCTGTCCTGGTTTCACCGTCGCTGCCGCAGGCATTGGTTACCATTAATGAGACGGTATAGGTGCCTTCCGCAGTGTAATTATGTGAAGGATTTTGTACCGTCGAAGTTCCCCCATCGCCGAAATTCCAATCCCACGACGAAATGCTTGATCCGGTCGACAAATCGGTGAAACCGACCAGCAAGGGTGCATCACCGGAAGTGGGTGCACCGCTGAAGTCGGCGGTCGGGGCGGTACAGGTGACCGTGATATAATCGGTCTTGGTTTCGGTATCATTGCCGCACGAGTTGGTTACCGTCAAAGCGACCGAATATGCACCGGGCGAAGTATAATTATGCGATGGATTCTGCTGTGTCGAGGTGCCGCCGTCGCCGAACGTCCAGCTCCAGGAAGTAGCTCCGGTTGACTGGTCAGTGAAGCTCACATTCAAAGGATAATCACCGCTTGTCGGTGAACCGACAAATCCGGCCACGGGAGCGGTGCAGGTAACGGTAATATAATTGGTTCTGGTAAAGACATCATTGCCGCAGGAATTGGTCGCAGTCAATGTGACCGTATAAGCCCCGGCCGATGTATAAGTATGATTCGGATTGGCAGCCGTCGAGTTGCCGCCGTCACCGAAATTCCACGAATACGATGTCGCGCCGGTGGATTGATTGGTGAAGTTGACGGTCAGGGGGACTTCGCCCGAAGTCGGACTGCCGACGAATCCGGCGGTCGGCAGAACGCACGGATTGACGGCAATGTAGTTGGTTTTGATTTCATCATCGGAGCCACCGGGACCCGTAACCGTCAGGCTGACCGTGTAAGTCCCGGGTGATGTGTACTGGTGCGAGGGATTCTGAACCGACGAGGTCCCGCCATCACCGAAAGCCCAATCCCAGCCGGTGATACTGCCGGTCGACAAATCTGTGAAATTGACCGTCAGCGGTTCCGTCCCCGATGTCGGCGAACCGGAAAAGTCAGCTACCGGCGCAGGCGGCGGACCGGTATTGACGGCGTTATAGGCATTGATACGCCCCGCGCCCATTTTGCCTATGTATTTCGATGAAAGATATGCGTCAATATTGTCAGCACTGCTGTAAAGCTGATTTTTCACCTGAGTAGCCGTCCATGACGGATTATGCGACCAGATTAAGGCACAAACCCCGGCAACCATGGGGGTCGCCATCGATGTGCCGCTCATCGCCGCCCAGTAAGTCGTATTCGGGTCGGTATGGTCATGATATGTGCTGTAGATATTATTACCGGGCGCACAGATGTCCACCCAGGTGCCATAGGTCGTAAAACTGGCGCCATTATCGCTCTCGTTAGTAGCCGCGACCGAAATGCAATCACCGCGACCATTCAGATAATCGGGCGAGGTTTCGGCGCCGTCATTGCCGGCGGCCACACAAATAATACCGCCCGAATTCAGGAAATAGGTTGCAGCCGCGCCGATACCACCGGAATTGGACGAACCCCAGCTGCAGGAGGCAATTTTGGCGCCGTTATCGGCGGCATAGTAGAAGGCCTCGGCAGCGGCATCCATCAGAACCACACCGTACTCCTGGCCGAGGTAATTATATGAATATCCCATGCGCAGCGGCATGATTTTGACACCGTTGCCGTATTCAGTTTGCGTACCATTACCCCAGCCGCCGGCGACACCGCACATGCCGTAGTTATCATTCGTCATCATCCCGAAAATACCGGACGTATGAGTCCCATGGCCGTTAAAATCCCGCGGGTCGTTATCCTGACCACTGCAATCTTCGCCGGACCAGCAGCTTGTGGTCGATTGGATAAAGTCGTAGCCGATCCAGTCATCAACATATCCGTTGCCGTCGTCATCGACCCCGGAGGAGCCGTTCAACTCGGCGGTGTTAATCCACATATTTCCGCGTGAAGCTCCCGGATTCGAAACCGAGGCGTTAGCACCGCCCAGATCCGGGTGGTAATAACGAGTCCCTGAATCGAGGATTGCCACGATAGTCGAAGTACTCCCGGCCTCGATATCCCAGGCTTCGGGGGCATCGATATCATGGTCGCTGGTTTGATTGAGATGCCACTGATAAGAATAATAAAAATCATTCGGCGTGGCATACATGGTATGAATGCCTATCGGCTCGACCTTTTCGACCATCGGATTGTTTCGATAGGCTTCCATTGCATCTTCCAGCGTCCCCGTTTCGATCCTGATTTTATGGTACCGGGCAAGTTCCGCACCGTTGGCCAGCAGACTCTTCTCCGCACCCGGAAATTGTCTTTTTAAACCGGAAACTGCGAATCGATCGGAAATCTTATCGAATTCCGCGTCACCGATATGCACGACATTATTGGCGGATATGGTCATTTTTAAATTACCGACTCCTGGTTTCATCACGACAATAAACCTGTCGGGGACGTAGCCCAGAAAGGACGGAATTTGCTGTGGCCGATCGATCTGTTTAATTTGATCAGCCGAAAATGCGGCAGAAGACACGGTAAGGACGGCAAAAAGAATAGTCAGCAGTATAGCCTTTTTGCTCATTGATAAATCCTCCGTTTGCATGATTAGTTACTCTAACATATTAGTCTGGATACAGGATTAATATTGTATCAAAGGCACCCCCCCTTCCCGAATAAAAATTTTGCTATTTGATGCGGGCATTAATGATAATAATTTTCAAGTGTAACCATTAAAAAATACGTGGCGAAAAATATTCTGTCAATAAAAAAACGGTTATTGACATAAACCTGTCGGAAATGACTTAAGATATCAATTTTCACCAGGCCAAGAACAGGCGAAAGAGATTCCCGGTAATTTTGCAAATTCCGGAGTATCGGTTAGTGTCGATGACGCTTAAAATTTCGGCACAATTTCCGGAATCATAAATAATTATACCTGGAAACCGGTTTCTTTGAATTTTAAGGAACAAAATACTATACTTTTTCGTATAGTATTATTAGGAGAAAGAATGTTGAATAAGAGAGTGAAAATAAAATGAAAATCACCGCACCTGAAGAATACGGGCTTCGTTGTATGTTACTTTTCGCGCGAGCCAAACCGGGGACATCTTTGACTCTTCCAGAAATCAGCGATAAAGAAGGGCTTTCGCTTCCATACGCAGGAAAACTTATAATGATTCTGAAAAAGGCCGGTCTTTTGAAAGCTGTCAGAGGCCGGAATGGAGGTTATATTCTTGCCCAGTTGCCGGAAAAAATCAGTCTGGATGAAATATTCGCCGCTCTAGGTGACAAGCTTTACGGTCCGCACCATTGTGATCGTTACGGCAGAACTAAAGGTGAATGCGTTCATACCGGCGATTGCCAGGTCGGCAGCATCTGGAGATTCTTCGATCAGTATATCCAAACCGTTCTTTCAAGGCTGACTCTGGCCGATGTCGTCTCGGGAAAAGTGGAATTTAGCGGCCCCGAATTTTCGAACATCCAGGAAACCAATTAGGAGATAATAAATTGAAAACTTTTCAAATTAGAGGATATAATGAACAGCGCAAAAACGATATTAAAGGTAGATAATGTCCATGTTGAGGTCGCCGAAAAAGAAGTTGTTCGCGGCGTCTCGATTGAGGTGAAAGCCGGTGAGAAACATGCTCTCATGGGCCCCAACGGATCGGGCAAATCAAGCCTGGCCAATGCCCTGGCCGGTCATCCGGATTATAAAATAATCTCCGGTTCGGTGGAATTAATGGGTCGGGATTTGCTTAGCATGGATGTCAGTGAACGTTCTCTGGCCGGTCTGTTTCTCGGTTTCCAGTATCCGCTGGCGATTCCCGGCGTGACGGTCGCCAATTTCATGCGCGCCGCCTTGAAGGCGCGAAATGGCGGCGAAGATATAATGAAAAACTTCCGCAAAGATTTTACGGAACAACTGAAGCTTCTGGAAATCGATCAGTCGTTTGCCACTCGTTATGTCAATGAGGGTTTCTCCGGCGGTGAGAAAAAACGCCTGGAGATTTTGCAGATGGCAATACTCAGGCCGAAAATGGCGATTCTGGACGAGACCGATTCCGGTCTGGACATTGATGCCCTAAAAGTCGTCGCCAAAGGTATCAATCGGTCTGCTCCCGAGGACGGCGGCGTTATTCTGGTAACGCATTATCAAAGACTCCTGAACTATATCGTACCGGATAAAGTTCACGTGATGATGAACGGCCGGATTGTCCGTTCCGGCGGCTCGGAATTAGCTTTCGAATTGGAGGAGAAGGGGTACGATTGGCTGGAGTCCAAAATTGTTGAGAAAGCAGGGGTGTGATATGAAAGATACATTACAGAAGAATAAAAACGTCAGCGATATCGGCGATAATTACGCCGAAAAGTACGGTTTTCATGATCCCGAGGAATATTTCCACAAGGGAGCGAGGGGATTAAATCATGAAGTTGTCGAGATGATATCGCAAATGAAAAAAGAGCCGGACTGGATGCGGGACTTCCGTCATAAGGCTCTCGACATTTTCCTCCAAAAGCCGATGCCCAGATGGGGCGACACGAAGATACTAAATGCCATAGACTTTGATAATATTTTCTACTATATAAAACCGATTGCGGAAAAAGGTGAAAATTGGGACGATGTCCCCGCCTATATAAAAAATACTTTTAATCGTCTGGGTATCCCCGAAGCGGAAAAGAAATTTCTTGCCGGCGTTTCGGCGCAATACGAGTCGGAAGTGGTCTATCATTCATTTCGGAAAGACCTGGAAAATCAGGGTGTCATTTTTCTTGATATGGACAGTGGCCTCCGTGAACATAACGATATTGTCAGGAAATATTTCTCGACCGTGATACCGGCGATGGACAACAAATTTGCGGCACTCAATTCCGCCGTCTGGTCGGGCGGTTCATTTATATATGTGCCTCCCGGTATTGATGTAAAAATACCGCTTCAGGCCTATTTTCGAATTAACGCCAAAAACATGGGGCAATTCGAACGGACGCTTATTATTGCGGATAAGGGCTCCCGCGTGCACTATATCGAGGGCTGCACGGCCCCGGTTTATTCCACCGATTCGCTTCACTCGGCCGTGGTGGAGTTGATTGCTCTGGAGGATTCTTATATCCGATATACTACTATTCAGAACTGGTCACGCAATGTGTTGAATCTGGTGACCAAACGCGCCGCGGCCTATAAAAACGCCACCGTCGAGTGGGTCGACGGGAATCTGGGTTCGAAATTGACCATGAAATATCCGTGCGTGTATCTCCTCGGGGAACATGCCAAAGGCGAAATTTTGTCGGTTGCCTTTGCCGGTAAAGATCAACATCAGGATGCCGGCGCCAAGGTGATCCACGTGGCGCCGAATACCAGTTCAAGGATTACATCGAAATCAATATCGAAGGCGGGTGGCCGGGCATCATATCGCGGTTTGGTCAAAATCCACCCCAGTGCGGTGAACAGCAAGACTTCGGTCGAATGCGATGCCTTGTTAATAGACGAAAACTCCCGCTCCGATACATATCCGACGATGGAAATCGATGCTGACGAGGTCCGCGTTGAGCATGAAGCACGGGTCAGCAAGGTGGCTGAGGAACAGCTTTTTTATCTGACCAGTCGCGGTCTTTCGGAAGATGAGGCCCGCCTGCTGATTGTTAACGGTTTTATCGAACCGTTCACCAAAGAGTTGCCGATGGAATATGCCGTCGAGTTGAATCGATTGATTGAGCTGGAGATGGAGGGCTCGGTTGGTTAACAGGTTTTATATTAAGGAGAAATGAAAAAAATGAACATACAGGTATCGGAAAATAATAGCATTCGATTTCGCAAAATCGACAGGAAGGAACCGGAATGGCTGTATAATCTTCGTCGTGAAGGCTGGAAGGCTTATAATGATATGCCCCTCCCGGACAAAGTAGTCCATTTGTGGCGATATACCGACCCTAAAAATTTTCTGATCAGTCAGCCGCAGGAGCTCGTTAATATCATCCCGCCACATCCGGATTTGTCGGATAACAAAATTGTTCATCCGAAACCGGATATTTCCGGATATGGATATAATCGCCCCGATTTTATGACCTTCGCCTTTCTTGACCCGGAATTGTCTCAACAAGGTGTTGTTTTTAAAGACCTGTATACCGCTATACGGCGCAATGGCTCTGGGATTGAAAAGCATTTCGGATCGCTTATCGGTGAAAATTTCGGCAAATTCGAGGCTATGAACCTCGCTCTGTGGAACACCGGATTATATCTCTACATCCCCGATAATATTGTCATAAAAAAGCCGATTCGACTTCAAAGACATCCGGCCGGGCCATTTACATTTCATCGATTTTTAGCGGTGATTGGAAAAAATTCACAGGTGACGATTATCGATGACTACTCCGGCGAATGCCGCAAAGAAGAATCGTTGATTAACAGTATGACCGAAATTTTCGTCGATGAATCTTCGGTGGTAAATTACGCCAACCTGCAGCGTCAGGGAAGTAATTGCCGTACATATATTACTCAGCGTGCCCGGATACAACAGAATTCGCAGCTGCATTCGATATTTGCCGGACTGGGTGGCCAAATATCGAAGATAAATGCCGGGTCAATTCTTGACGGCCGCGGCGCCGACAGCCGAATGCATGGTGTTGTTTTCGGCCATGAAAGCCAGCATTTTGATTATCACACATTGCACCATCATCAGGCAAGCGAATCATATTCCAATATCGATTTTAAGATTGTCCTCAAGGATGAATCGAATTCCGCCTATACCGGTTTGATAAAAATAAACGAAGATGCCATAAACTGCGAGGCATATCAGGAAAACAGAAATATGCTCCTGAACAAGGGCGCCAAAGCCGAAACGATTCCGGAACTGGAAATTCTTTGCGATCAGGTACAATGCAGTCACGGGGCAACCGTCGGACCGATCGATCCCGAAATGCTTTTTTATCTTCAGAGTCGTGGTTTGAATCGCGAGGACGCGGTACGGACTGTCGTCTCCGGTTTCGTGGAACCGACCCTCAGCCGTTTGCCGCAAGACCTCAGCGGCCTTATGAAAGAAATGATTTTATCAAAACTCCAGGGAGAATAAAATGGACAATTCATTTGTTGCGGTATGTACCGTGGATGATGTGAAGGAGTTCAAATCGACGGTCTTTAAGCTGGGTGACAGCAGTATATTGCTTACGAAAATCGGTGCCGATATTTATGCTTTCGAGAATAAGTGCAGTCATGAAAATGTTCCCTTCGGTGAGCGGGAAATCATAAACGGTCAAATTCAATGTCCGATGCACGGCTCCTGTTTTGATGTTAGAACCGGCGCGCCGTTGCAACTTCCGGCGGTGGTGGAGATCAAAACCTATGAGGTTAAGGTCGAGAACAATAATGTTCTGGTGGCGATATAAACGGAGTGAGTAAGATGAAAATCATACATACTGAGCCCGGAATTCCGGTCGAGACGGAAAAAGAGACGAAGATGGGTATGCTACCTTTAAATGTCGATAAGATAAAGAAGGATTTTCCGATTCTCAGCCGTCAGATTAACGGCGAATCCCTGGTATATCTGGACAACGCGGCGACGACTCAAAAACCTCAGGTTGTAATCGATGCTCTGGTTTCATACTACGCGAGACATAATGCAAACATTCACCGGGGATTACATACATTGGCCGAAGAGGCTACCTCGGCTTATGAAGCGGTTCGGGATAAGGTCGCCGAGTTTATCGGCGGTGTCAGGCGGGAGGAAGTAATATTTACACGGAATACTACCGAGGCGATTAATATGGTGGCGCAATCGTGGGGGCGCAAGAACGTCAAACAGGGCGACCGGATTGTAATTACACAGATGGAGCATCATGCCAATCTGGTCCCCTGGTTGATACTGGCCAGAGAAACGGGCGCCGAACTGGAATATATAAAAATCGATGGCGAGGGTTATCTTAATTTAGACAATATCGCCGAGATCATTAATGCCAAAACCAAAATCGTAGCTTTGACCCATATGTCGAATGTCCTGGGGACGATCAATCCGGTTGAAGATATAATTAATTTAGCTCACAGGCGCGGAGCGGTCTGTTTGGTGGACGGCGCTCAGAGTACGCCTCACCTGCCGGTTAATATTGCCGGGATGAATCCCGATTTTTTTGCCTTTTCCGGCCATAAGATGCTCGGTCCGACAGGGGTTGGCGTTCTTTATGCAAAAGAAGAACACCTGAAAAACATGGAACCGGTTCAGTACGGAGGGGAAATGATCAGCGAAGTACGTTATGATAATGTCAACTGGGCCGAATTACCGTGGAAATTCGAGGCGGGCACACCTAATATTGCCGATGTCATCGCTTTTGGACCGGCGCTGGATTATTTGACTGAAATAGGCATGAATAATATTCGTAACCACGAGATGGAATTGACCCGGTACGCCTTGCGCAGATTAGGCGAATTGGGCTTTGTCAAACTGTACGGGCCGCGTGATACACGGCGTCGCGGCAGCGCCGTATCCTTTGCCGACCCCGATATTCATCCCCACGATCTGGCCCAGTTTTTGGATTCGCGGGGAATTGCGGTTCGAGCGGGGCATCACTGCGCCCAGCCCCTGACCAGATCGCTGGGTGTCAATTCCACCGTCCGAGCCAGCACGTATATTTATAACAGCAGGGAAGACGTTGACCGATTGATTACAGCTTTGGCGGAGGCCAGGAGGTATTTTTTAAAATGAGCGGAAAACTCGACGAGATGTATCGCGATATTATAATGGAGCATTATCGCTTTCCACGCGGAACCAAGAATATTCGGAATCCCGATCTGGTCAGTGAGGGGCAGAATCCGGCGTGCGGTGATGAGATCGAAATCAAGGTCAAAATGAATCATGACAAAGTGCAAAATGTACTGGTCCATTGCGCCGGTTGTGCTATTTCGGTGGCCTCAGGCTCGATGCTGGCCGAAATTGTCGAAGGCAAAAGTTTAGATGAGATAAAAAAAATCGCCGGTATCGTCCGGGCGTTGCTGAAGGGCGAGGAAATCAGCGAAGACATCGATCTTGGTGATCTGGAAGCGCTGAAAGGAGTTAGGAAATTCCCTGTCAGAATTAAATGTGCTCTGTTATCCTGGACAACTTTAGTCGATGCTATTGAAGCCAGAGAGCACGGCCAAATCACCAAAACGTCCACAACTGAATGACAGACAATAGGTAACAGCAGTAACCGGCCTGATATCAATCGGCTTTTTATCAATAAAAATCCGATTAGCTTATGGATTCCATTGTTATATACTTGACAAAACGGCTTGAAGTGTATAATAATATAGTAAACCGGATTAATACTAATTTTCGGAGAAAGTGAGTTGCCATGCGAATTGCCGTATCTATCTTAACAGCCACTTTTCTGTTTTTAGCTGTCATTGTTATGGCTGGAGACGAAACAATAAAAGAAACAGCCAAAAAAGCGGCGAAAGAGGTTACGCACGATTATGTCGGTGTAAAAAAATGCAAATTGTGCCATAATAAGGACGGGATTTATCCTTCATGGGAAAAAACCAAACATGCCTATGCCTATGATTCTCTTTCGGCCGAAGACCAGAAGAATAAAGACCTTCTTAAGTATTATACGACCGGGACTACCGCCAAGGGCGAATTACTGACCGGCGTTCAGTGCGAGGCTTGTCATGGGCCGGGTAGTGATTATATGAAAAAATCCATAATGGAGGATAAAGAGAAGGCCATCGCTAATGGTCTTATGATGCCGGACGAAAAGACCTGCAAAGGCTGCCACAATGAGAAGGCCCCGAAAGCCTTAGCAGCTCTGGCCAAAGATTTCGATTTTAAGAAAATGGTGGCGAAAGGTGTTCATCAGATGCCGGAAAAGAAGGAAGCCGAAACGAAAAAATAGCCGTATTTTGCCTTAAGCGGCTTTATAAAATATTGAAAATATAAATGGGGATGGTTATTACCATCCCCGTTTTATTTAAAAGGCCATGTTTTTCCTACGTACAATCCGGCGGTGCTCCGTCCAAATATAGATATGAAATAAGATATGTGATGTCAAAGATATTAACTTGCCCATCATGATTGACATCGGCCGATTCCAATGATACTGGAGCCGGCCCACCCAGATATAAATAGGAGATGATAAACGTGATATCAAAAATATTAACCGTGCCGTCGTTGTTCACGTCGCCGCACAACCATTCGCAGGCATCGCCGACCCCATTGCCGTCGCTGTCGGTTTGATCCGGATTATAAACGTATGGGCAGTTATCGGGGGCGCATATATTTTCAGGATGATCGGGATCACCATAACCGTCGCTGTCACTATCATAACAGGGAGGAGAATTCCAGCCGTCCAAAAACAGCAATATGTTCGTCATGACAGAATCACGCGTTGCATAGTTGCTGAATTGGCTGGCGATAGCCTCATAACCCCAATTAAAGAAAACAAGCTTGTAGGCACCTTCATAACTCAATGCGGAAGGTCCCCCGTTCATAAAATTAAAGGCCGGTATCGCCGGTGGAAGTACCTCGATCTGCTGTGACCATGAGACCTCCTGGTTGGCCATGCTGTAATATCTTATTTGCAACCCGTCACCAATCGGTGACCCATCCTCGCCTTCATGAATAAAATGGAAATAATAATCGCCCTTGCGGGCCTTAAGATAATTTTCAAGAAAAGCGGAATCTTCATTATGTAGTTCATTTGCCAGACCCTGGCCGGTCAAAAAGAGACCGCCACCATTATCCAGATAGGTTTTCATCGAATTTATATCGTCTGTTTGAATAAGATCCGACGAAGTATCCCCCGTAAACCAAACCACCATATCGTAATCTTCCAAAACCGAAGCCGGCGGTGATCCGGCGGACAATTTTTCCCAGAGATGAGCCGGTATCCGTTTTTGATACAAATCGCCGGCGTAATATTCTTCATAACCACCGCCCCGGTCGTCATCGACAATCAAAATACGCGTACGACCGATCACCTGTTCGAATCCAAAGACGGTTTGAAATGTCCCTTCATCAGATTCAATCGTGACAAAGAACGAATCGAAAGTCGGATTGATTACTTCCGGGACGATGTATTCAAACGGCGCCGATAAATTATCATAGGGCGTCCCTTCGCCATTAATGACCGGTAATGAGATCGAAGATGATATAAAAACGACGTCCGGATCGTCGGAGGTCATAGTGATATTGACGTTCTGCGCGGCAATCCCGATATTCCTGACATAAAAATAAAATTGTACCGTATCGCCCGGGTCATAAAAACCGTCACCATTGTTATCGTTGAAAAAGGACGAATCAAGGATGTAGTACGGGCGTGTCCAGATAATATTACGAATCGTCGTTACCCCATAAATGCCCCATGGTACACCGACCCCGATTTCCCGCCACTGGTACCAATGTTCCGCTGTATCCCAGGTGTCATGGATACCATATTCCGTGGTGGCATCGTCATATCCTATGCCGGTCACAAAATGATCGGTTTCGCCGTCACCATCAGTATCAACGAGAAGAACCAGCGGCCGGTTATTATTTATCTCCTCTTTATAATCTTCCCAGTTGAATGACCAGTAACCATAATTGGTAACTTCGGGCATCACATCGGGTTCGACCATGCTGATATATTCAATAATCGAAGTCGGGACATCGCTGAACCAGCTCCATCCATAAAAGTTGCCGTAGGCGCTCCGTGATGTCAGCATAAAATCGGCGACACAATTGTCCGCGTGAGTTCCGCCGGTCTCCGAACGATCGGTCAGAAGCGTCGGCCAGTAATCGATCGGGCAGGAATAATCCTGAAAATGATCCGAATAAGGATATCCGCAGGCGCCGATGCCGTCATCGTCGGCAATCATGGCGTTGACTTCCGGTGTCTGCGTCGAGGCATCTCCCGGCACAAGATTGTCCGGACCGTTGAGATCCCAATATCCGATAACCATGCCGACCGCCGTCGGGCCGCAGCCATGATGCCAGAGATAGGCAGGGACCCCCGGAATCACGACCTGCGATTTGCTGTATGCACGTAAACCGCGATCGATCCCGGGCGGTGGTGTCGGACCGGATTTGCTCTGCTGCGCCGATGCGGATAGTGTAAGCAGCAAAAATAGAAGGATAAATATAATGCCGTAATTCATATGTCCGCGCTTACATAAAATCCCTCTGTTATAATCGGATCTGTTCACCATTATTCCTCCAGATAACAAGGTTCTTCGCCGCCCAGATACAGGTACGTAATTAAATAAGTAATATCAAAAATATTGACAACCAAATCGCAGTTGGCGTCGGCCGCATTTACCGGCCACGGGGCCTCACCTTCCAGATATAGATAAGTAATAATAAATGTAATGTCAAAGATATTCAGAGTCTTATCGCGATTGGCATCTCCATTGATATAATGCCAATCTTCCTCGACTTCGTAATCATATTCGTCGCTCTCGCCGGGTGGAGGCAGATCTCTGTCAACGACCGTTATCGATTCTTCAGAGCCGTCTATTCGTATCCCGACCCCGTACGTCGTTCGGACCGCAGCCCCGGTTTCACTTATGACAGTTATTGTGTAAGACCCCAGTTTCGGATAATTTATATAAATAGAGTCATTGGCCGCTTCAGTATACGTTGCCGGGAATAATGTCTGATGAAGAACATCATCGGCATCCAGACCGATATAATATCCTTCCGGATCGGTAACCGTGAGGTTGATAGCATTCGCCCTGGCCATCGTATAACCGACGATGATAAGTCTCGACGGAATCAAAGTAAAGTTTTCGCAAAACTCCGATGTATTTCCGAAAGTATCGGTGGCGGTAGCGGTAACCCGGCTGAGATAACCGACGGAAGAAGGAATAATATATGCAAATCCACCGGCAATATTACATGTGGTATAACCTATATAGGAATAGGCCTCGCCATGACCCGACGGGTCTTCCGGTTGAGATGAATCTCCCGCCGGATGAGCTACAAAAAATTCGACCCGGCCATTTGCTGCTGCATTTCCCCCAACCGTAAAAGAATTATCCTGATTCATATAAGCTGTGTCGATTACGGGGAAATTGAGTAAATTATTCGGGCCGCTGTCACCATCGCCGGGATCGTTGGCTGTAACGCCATCATCATTTAAATCGATGCCGAGATCGCTATTTAAAAATATCTTGTTTCTTGTTATCGTATTATACGAGCCGCCAGAAACCAAAACCACGCCTTCTCCATTATAGGATATTATATTGGAATCTATCAGATTGTAGTCTGAATTACTAAGATTGATGCCGTCGAAGGTGTTGCCGTGCCCAAAAGCGCCTATTTGATTTCCAATTATTCTGATTGAATCAGCGACCAGAGCTATACCGACATAATTGTCTATTATCGTATTGGATTCATTCGGATTATATCCGCCAATTTGATTGTTGTTGGCGGAATTGGTAATTGCAATACCGGCAACAGAATTCTCGGCAATAGTATTATTGAATATATTATTATATCTTGCTCCCGCACCATTAATAATAATCCCGATAAAATATTCTTTGATTTCAAGACCCTCAATCGTATTGTTTGGGCTATCAATCTCCATTCCAGTATTTAAGGTACCTCCGCCATCAATTACAACCGATTTGGCTTTTCCCGGTGCCGTAGAACCATTAATGCTCGTCCCGACAGGATCTGTCAATACCGGCATTCCAGAGGGCTGCGAAATTACACCGGAAACAGCAAATTCGATTCTATTCGGTAACGGATCATTATTGGCCGAGTCAATAGCCCAGGCGAGCGAACCGGTTCCGGAGCTATTTAGATTGGTCACGGTTATTACAACATTAGTGGAACAACCGACGCCAAAGGCCCCAATTAACTCACCACTGCCATTATTTTCAGGTGCACAGGGCGAGTAATTATAAATGTGATAATCGGCCGAGTCCGGTTCACAGAATTCGGGATCAGCCGAGATATTATAGTCGGCCGGATCCGGGTAAATAACGGAATTATAATCTTCGGGAATATTGTTCCATATATCATTGATATAAATCCATGAAATAGGGCTTTCGCAGTACAATCCCGCTCCCTCCAGAGTAAGGTCGACGCTATCCGCCGGAATATTTTCATTACGGCAGATATTGCCTACGACTATATTATTTTCAAAAAAAATGCTGCCGCCGGACTGACAGTATACTCCACCGCCCTTGCCTTCCGCCGATTGTTTGAAACCGGCATTGGCTTCACACCAGTTTTCCACGAGAGTATTATTCTCAAAATACAGTGAAGATGCCGCTCCGCTGTTGTCTAAATATACTCCGCCGCCATAACACTCGACAGGATGCGTATACGAATACTGCCCCTCAGCATGATTATTTCTAAATAGATTCCCTGAAATAAGACCACCGCCGGCGCAATAAAGCCCGCCACCATAACAACTCTGGCTGCCCATGGCGAAATTATTGGATATATCGTTATCGAGTATATGGCATTCTGCAGCCTCGCAATAAATTCCGCCGCCGGAAATACCGTCATCGCAGGATCTGCCATTGGCACTTATAACGTTGTTTTGTATGGTTACCTTTTGTACTTGTGCATCAGCGTAAATCCCGATTCCGTAAAAATGAGAGCACTCGGATGGATTTCCGTTATCGGTTATTATATTTCCTTCGATTATCGCCGAATCACATGAAAGCAGGATGCCATTTATATCGCCATCGGTGATAGTCATCGATTTGATTTCAATATATGTTCCATTGGCGTAGAATGTTGCCATACCCATTGGAGATCCAGCCGCGACGATATCTTCCGGATTGCCGTTGCCCATAATTATAATATTATCCGTCCCCGGATGCCCGCTCCAGCTTGAAGCCAATATCCAGGCCCCGAAGTAGCTGCCCGGCATCACCATCACCGTGTCGCCCGCCTGGGCACTATCGACACCTTCCTGGATCGTTAAAAATGGATGCGATAATGTCCCGTCCCAGGGTCCCGACACATTATCGTCATCGACATACCATATCGAGCCGCGTTGCGTCATGTCTGAATAAATACTTTTTTGTTCTGCGGAAGCCGGTTTATAACTCCTGGCAGCAGATATAATCGTCGGATAAAGCGTTATAAGACCGGCCAAAAGTAAAAGGCGGATAATATTTTTGATATTATTATCTGTTTGCATGAAAGCCTCCTGTGGTTTGTCATTCGATTTTCTAAAATTAATTCTCCAGATAACAAGGTTCTTCCCCGCCCAGATACAGGTACGTAATCAAATGAGTAACATCAAAAATGTTGACAACCAAATCACAGTTGGCGTCGGCGGCATTCTCCGGCCAGGGGGCCTCACCTTCCAGGTACAAATACGATATGATAAATGTTATGTCAAAAATGTTCAGAGTCGAATCACGGTTGGCATCACCGTTGATATAATGCCAATTCTCTTCGACCTCGTAATCGTAGTCATCACTCTCTCCGGGCGGCGGCAAATCCCTATCGACAACTGCCACATTTTCTTCAGAGCCGTCGATTCGTATTCCGACCCCGTACGTCGTTCGTGCGGCGGCGCCCGTTTCGGTGATGACACTTATAGTATATACTCCCGGTTTGGGATAATCTATATAGATAGAATCATTGGCCGCCTCGGTATACGTTGCCGGGAATAGATTTTGAAACAATACATCATCGGCATCACGACCGATATAATATCCTTCCGGATCCGTTACCGTGAGGCTGATAGCATTCGCCTTGGCGGTCGTATAACCGACAATAATAAGGGGTCCGGGAATAAGCGTGAAATTTTCAGAAAACTCCGAAGTATTACCGCTGCTATCGGTGGCCGTCATGCTGATTACCGAAAAGGGGTTGACCGTATTCGGAATAACGTACTCGTAATCACCGGCAACATAGTTTTGCGAGCCAATAAAGCTGTAGGCTTCGCCGTGTCCTGACGGATCCGGCGGCTGCATGCTATCTTCACCCGGATGGGCGACAAAAAATTCTATTGTTGTCAGATCATTGATTACCGGCCCGAATACGGAGAATGAGCTGTCGGGATTCATCTTTATCGAGTCGACGACGGGATAATTCAACAAATTGTTGGGACCCATATCAACATCACCGGAATCATTCTCGGTAACGCCGGTCGGATCGCCGGAGAGATGAAGATCAATTCCAATTTCGCCATTTTGGTATATTTGATTTCGAGTAATGGTGTTATAACGACTGCTAATGGTGTCGCCTTGTATTCGAATGCCATAATCGCCGTTGTAGGCTATGATATTGGAATCGATAAAATTATTATGGGCGTCATAAAGGTCGATACCATTACTGGCGTTGCCACCGGTGCTGTCGGCTAATGTTCCTCCGATTTGGTTACCAATTATCCGGTTATAAAAACAACTATTTATTGATATACCATAGTAATTGTCGATAAATATATTGCGCTCCAAAGAATCATAGCCGCCGATTTGCGTGTATCGAACACTATCATTAAGTATAATGCCGGCGCCGCAATTGATGATAGTATTATTTAATATCACATTACTGTCGGCACCATCGTTGTCGATGTAAATACCTGAATTGGCAAAATTAATTATATTGAGACCTTCAATAATATGATGTCCGGAGCCAATCTGAAAAGCGCTACCTACTCCGACGATTGACCCGTCAATTGTAACAGAACCGGCCTTACCTGGAGCCGTGGAACCATAAATATGAACCGGCCCGCCGTATTTTATAAGAGGTAAAGGTGTAATTGGTTGTATGGTACCAGATACGGCGAATTCAATATAATTTAAAGCCGGATCATCCGCCCCGGCTGAATCAATCGCCCACCGCAACGAACCTACCCCGGAATCATCCAGATTTGTGACAGTAATAGCGCCTTCGCACAGATCGCCGGTACCGTCACCGTCGGTATCATACTGATCCGGATTATATGTCGTGGGGCAGTTATCGCAGGAATCATAAACGCCATCCCCGTCAAAATCGGTATCGAAGGCGTAGGCGTTGTGTTTGAATGATAACCACTTGGAATCGCCATAAGCATTTTGTGTAATCTGCCCCCAATATATGGCCTGTGAATCGGGCCAGGCCGAAGTATCGATTATATTGCTTGTTAAAGTAGAAACTCCGTCATAATAAACAGCGATACTGTCGCGTGTATAAACGACAATATCATAAATATGAAAATCGTCATCAGTATCGACAAACGCCTCGTCACCCACCTGCCCATATTCGTCCCAAATAAGGATACGGTCTACGTCGATGAAAAAGGCATTACCTCGGTACGGCTCGACAATGAACCATATTGAATTTACCGGGCAATTTTCGGGATCAATCGCCTCGCCGGATACATATTTCATTTCGGCTTCAATAATCAGGGTCTCAGGCATGGAAATGTTTGGCGCATCCTTATAATTCCAAAAATATTCCGCCCAATCGTCTGTCCTGATAACCAGTGTATCACCTTCAAAGGTGTATGCCCCTGTCGTATTATCATACAGGGTATCCCATCGCGGGCATATATCCCAGGGGAATTCGCCGGATGATGCTTCCCAAATCATATTGGCGCAGTCATTGCCCCAGAAATGAGGACAGCCATCGCAGACATCGCCCATGCCGTCGCCATCGGCGTCAGTCTGATCGGCATTGGCGGCTCCAGGACAATTATCGCATTCGTCGCCAATTCGGTCGCCATCGGTATCAACAGCAAAATCAAAAGCGTTATGCTTGACGGAAAACCACCGGGTCGCGCCATCGCATTGATTGGACATCTTACCCCAGCCGATTGAAGGTTCATCCCACCAACTCGTATCAGCAAAAACAGAGCCGGTAATGACCAGCGAATCATCATAGAAAACGGAAAAACCGCTTTTATTATAAATTTCTATTCTATATGTGTGAAATTCGTCCTGGGTGTCAACCGCCGCCTGTTGACCCTTGGTTCCCGGCCCGGATAATACGAAAATGGTATCAAAGCCTATTTGCAGGATGTTACCTGTGTCCGGCATAACCGTAAATGCTATCTGTCCGATATATTCCAGCGTATCAAAAGTCACACCACCCTCCACACGCATGCAGGCTTCAATTACGGTCGTATCGAGAAAGGTCAGGTCGGAATCAAGGTGTCGGTAATACATAACCTCATCCCAATAGTTAACAAAGAATCTCAGGGAATCGCCTCTAAACGTCGGGACTTCCACCCCGGGATCATTGGTAAGCGACCAGGGAGTACAGGTTTCTTCGGGAAGCAGTCCCGATGATCCTACCCAGAAAGAATTAAAAGCGGGCGGTTGGGCCTGCGTGCTAAGGCAAAAACCTAATAAGAAAATTGTCAGTACAGTTATTTTTCCGGACATTCTTAATCTCCTTTGGTTTTTTTCATTTAGAAATGGAAAATATATTATGTGCCGGCGGTCCGCCGCAACGGATTTCCTGCCGGCGGCATCGGGATAGAATGCCGACGCCTCATATAAACATTCAATATTTTTGTCCAGTACCTTACTCTCCCTTTCCGCAGTGGCAATATTGCCGGTGTGCGAGAAAATTACTAGAAAATGTTGCCTCTCGTCAGATTTTCAAATCTGCCGTAAAGATAATGATAAAGCCGAAATTGTCAATTAAAAAGGGGAAGCGTATGACTTGAACATTCCGTCAGGAAAGATCCCTGACGGCGCTTTTGAAGCTGATTTTGTCAAGATTGAAACGTCAATATTCAGGAAGAAAAAACTAATCGATGTTCGTCTGGCGTCCGTATTGATATTAATCCTGAAAAAATCAAGCCGGGGATGTTAGTACCGGACTATTTTTACCGGGACCGTAATCAGAACCGGTTCCGGTTCCGCGTTAAACTTGACGCGAAAACTGCTGTGAAAAGTACCTTTGTTAAGGTTGTCGCTCGGAATGACTTCAATCGTCACGTCCTTTTTACTTTCCAATTTTCCGCTGGCTTTATCAAGTGAGAAAAATGAATCAGGTTCGGTTTCCAGCGTAAATTCCAAGTCGTTGTCGGAGAGGTTTGAAAGCTTGACCGTTTTTGATGCATGTCCTCTTAGAAAAAACAGGGAACGCGGCTCGACGAGGAAAAATTTGGGAAAAAGCCCGATATTTGATGAATATTCAAGATCGATTATTGGATTTTCAGGGTCATCCGAATGCACCGTCACCATCCTGTTATTCTGCCCGTAATAATTTTTGGTATCGAATACTATTTTTATATCAATCGCCGAGTCCGGCTTAATCAACGTGTCGCTGGAAATTGCAATCGTGCAATCACAATTCGGTATCATTTTGGTAATATGTAAATCACCGTCGCCCTCGTTTTTTATTTTATAAATATGAATGAGTTTGTAATCGATAGGGACATAACCGAAATCCCAGGTGCTGTCTTCGACCATTATTTTACCATGTTTGCCGACCCCGCTCCATACTGGCGATACCGCCAAAACCGTCAATAACCACAAGAGTATAAAATTCAATAACACTTTATTCCTCATTTAGGAACCTCCGCCTTTTTATCATATGTTTCATCATTTAGAAATCCTTCTTTTCTCATCCAGACATCATTAAAGCACTTGCTTAAGTACCGTAGTCCGGAGTCCGGGAGTATAACGACAACAATTGCATTATTATCAAGTTCCCTGGCCACTTTCCTGGCCGCCCAAAGGGCCGAGCCGGACGAGCCTCCGGCCGAAATGCCTTCTTCGCGCGCCAGTCGGCGGGCAACTTCAAAAGAGTCTTTGTCCGATACGGAAATTACTTCATCGATAACTTCCGGCCATAAGGCGGCCGTGATACAATCGGTTCCGATCCCTTCAACCTTGTATATGGCCGGCTGCGGTAAATCGCGGCCATTAAGGTAATCCGCGAAGATCGACCCGATAGGGTCGACCGCGATTATTTTTACTTCCGGATTTTTTTCTTTGAGATATTTGGCGCAGCCGGATAAGGTTCCCCCGGTGCCGATACCGGCTACCAGGTGTGTTATTTTGCCGTCGGTATCCCGCCAGATTTCAGGTCCGGTAGTTAAATAATGTGCTTCCGGATTATCGGGATTATGGTACTGGTTGATATGAAAATAGCCGTGCTCCCTGGCAAGATTGACCGCTTTAAGATAATAACCTTCCGGGTCGTCATGGTTTGCCTCGGTGGGCGTAATTACGACTTCCGCCCCGTAGGACTTTATTAAATCGACCTTTTCCTTGCTCGTTTTGGCGGGGGTCGTCAGAATCGTCTTAAGGCCCAGCATCGTGCCGACCATCGCCAGGGCAATACCCATATTTCCCGAGGTGTTGTCGATAATAGTGTCGCCCGGCTTTATCCTGCCATCATGCAAAGCCTTACGAAGAATGTATAATGCTATTCTGTCCTTGACTGACCCTCCCGGATTGTAATACTCCAGCTTGGCGAGCATCAGGGGTCCGCCATTCGGCAGGCCATTGTCAACTTCAACCATAGGTGTATTACCGATTAAATCGAGTATATTGGATGCTTTGTTCATTCCATTTCCCTTGCTTTTTTATAACATTTTAGTCAACAAATGTTTCAAATACAATATTTTTGTTTACGGATGTATTTTAAATAGGGTGCTGCCGGAAATCAGCAATAGATCTAAAATCATACATCAAATAAAAAAATCCCGCTTCCTCTGGGAGACGGGATTCAAGTCTGTATTAGTCTACTAAAAATCTACACAATCGGGTGAAGGGCCATAGATGTACAGGTAGGCGATTAAATAAGTAATATCAAAAATGTTGATTACCGTGTCACCATTAACATCAGCCGCCCAATCATCAACCGGTGGCGTCCCTTCCATATAGAGATATGAAATAAGGCCGGTTATGTCAAAAATATTAATCACATCATCGCCATTGACATCGCCGCACTGGATATCGCAGACATCGCCGATGCCGTCACCGTCCGAATCAGCCTGGTCTTCATTATCGTGAAGCGGGCAATTGTCACAAACGTCGCCATGGCTGTCATTATCCGAATTCTGCTGATCCTGATTGGTCGAATCAGGGCAGTTGTCACAAACGTCGCCATAAGAATCATCATCATTATTTATTTGATCCGGATTATCCTTGTTCGGGCAATTATCGCATATATCGCCGACACCGTCGCCATCAGTGTCAGCCTGATCCAGATTAAATAAATCGGGGCAATTATCGTCCGGACAATCATTGGACGGATTCCCCGGATTGCCGAAGCCGTCACCGTCGGAATCAGTACAGGAATAATCGCCGACCGTGAATGAGCCTACATTCGAATATTCCGACGAATCCCCGGTCGACAGTTTAAAAGCTTTCACCCGCCAGTAATAAAGGTCGTCGGACAGTGCATTGGTCGACGAAACCAATCCGGCCGAATCGGAATATTCTACAAAAGCTATATTTATAAACTGATTATCGGTGGCCACCTCAACGCGATAATTATCATCGGCTGCTTTCCAGGCGGTCGCCCAATCAAAATACGGATACGGCCCGACTTCATTGTCGCCGTTGACGGGCGCTATCAATCGGGGCTCTAAAAGCGGTGTCACCCAGTTGGCGCCCCAGACCTCCTGATTATTATTACGGCCATCCGTCCAAACGGCATTGATATGATCGTAATAAGCTGTGACACCAACATATTCGCCAATCTTACCCGCCTTGGAGTCACCGTCTTTTTTCAATTTCATGTTATTTGGATTGGAAGAGACTTCGGTGATCCGCTGATTGGATGTAAAGGTCTCACCCCCGTCGAATGAATAGGCCGCATAAAGATCGAAGCTTGTATGATTAAGAGTATCCAGTCTTTGATCGTAGAAGACTATAGACAATATACCTTCCTGATTACAGAACAGCCACGGCATAAACTGGTCGTATTTGCTGCCTGCACCGGTGCCATCATCATTGACAAAAATCGGTTCCGACCATGTTGAGCCGCCATCAGTCGATTTTATAAATTCAATATTAAAATCCATAAAATCATGGTTGGCGGTGTCACTATTGGCATACGAGATATAAATATTTCCGTCATATGGGCCGCCGGTTATATCTGTACATCCCCACGGAGCCACCGGAATAGCGATCCCTCCATCTATACTCGGCCACCAGTCGGTATTGACACGTCGGATCTTGGTCGGCACGGTCATTGATGTGCCGCCATCGGTCGATTTGACCATTCCGATGTAGGTATGCAGAATACAGGTGCTGCTGTCCATTTCATGGCCAGTGTAAAATACATAAACCGAACCGTCGCTGCCGACAAGCGGCTGAGCCCACTGGGTTATCGTGTGTTCGGAAGAGCCGCAGAAACTAAAATCCGGATTGGGCACAATGGCGTAAATCGTATTAAAACTGAATCCGTCTTCTGGTAGGCGGGCGAACATCAGCGTATCATTCGTAAAAGTGGGATCATTATTCGGGTACCGTGCCCAGGCCATGTAAAGAGTGCCATCGTAGGGCCCACCAGTGCGATCGACCGTGACAAAAGGTTTATCCTCCTGAGCGGAAAAATTCGTCGGTAACGTTACCATCCAGGGCCAGGTCAGGCCCTTGTCGTACGATTTTAAGACAGTAACCGTCCCGGCCCCCATATTGTCCCAATCCATAAAGCAGACGAAAAAATTTCCGACCGCATCGACATCGAGACACGGGTCCGATTCATAATCATACCTGACCGTTGAAATCAATGAATCGATCCAGGTATTGCCCGCATCGGTTGAGCGGCCAATGCCGATCCGACGATATCCAAGCCGAAAATCGCGCCAGACGGCAATGACAATATTACTATCAGTCGGACAAACCCACATTTGTTCTTCATTCTGAAGATTCGGAAATGGTGTGCAAATCCGATAGTTGGTTGGCACCGGTGCCGCCGCGTTGCCGGAAACAGCCATAAACATTATCAGCGCCAGAAGAAATCCGATAGCTGATTTTTTCATTTGTTCCTCCTCGTTTTTCCTTATTCTTTTCTTGTTAGCTTTGTTGCTTATCGTCCGTTTTTATTTACGGTTATTGCCGGCATAAAGGTTCGCTATCTATAATCTTCGGGATAATTCGCTATTCTTGCCCGAAAATCGATCATTTTGCCTTACCATAAAGACATTGTGAAGACTATACCGTCAATAAGTTTTCAAATGGCGGTGGCGGCAGGCGGGGACTTTTTTTCTCTTTCGTAAGAAATCGAATACTTGCACTTAATTATAGCCAAAAGAGTCCTTTTGTCAATTAAAATCCGGAGGCGACATTATTTCAGGTGAGATAATAAAACTCTGGTTCCGAAAAACCGCTTTAAGCACTACGAAATTCCGACGTAATAAATGTCTAATGTCGCAGTTGGGTGGCCGGTTTCTTAGAGAAAGATTTTTTCGACCGCCTGATAGATTAATTGTATTTTAGCTTGACAAGTATGATTTCAATGCGCAATTATTGAATAAGATGGAAGGAGGAAACATGAAAAAAGTATATGTACCGATATTAATCCTGTCGATAATGATGCTCTTCTGTGTCTGCAGCAAGGATAAAGATGTCGAGAAACTGGAAAAGGAAACCATGAAAGCCGAAACGTCCGAATATCAAACCGATTCCACGGCCGGTGAAAAGGAGGCGACGGAGGAGATGGATACGACCTCGACCGAGTACGCCATGACGCCGGAGACAACTCCCAAAGAAGAACCTGTCGAGGAGCCGACTTCCGAATACAGCGGCATGGGGGGATATACGGTTCAAATCGCTTCGGGAACCAATTATGACAATGTTCAATATTTGTTGCAGAAATATCTGGATCGCGGTTACGACGCTTTTATTTCGCAGGCAAATGTCAATGATGAACTGGTGTACCGTTTGCGTATCGGTAATTTCGACAATTACGCTGATGCCAAAGCCATGGCGATGGAGCTTAAGGATAAGTATTCGGTAAAATCCTGGATAGCGATAAATGAATAGCATAATGGCCGGTTGGATTAAGAGGATGACCGGCCATTAATTATTTCAACGTGCCGATTCCTTCCCCGGACATGAAGGGGAAGTAAATCGGCGCATTTTAATTCTTAAGGTATTTGTCAAAGAACTCGACCATTTTGCGGTACTGCGCCAGTCGGTCCGATAACTTGCTGAAACCGTGACCTTCGTCGGGGAATATCAAAGAATCAACCACGCCGCCCGAGTCATGAATTGCCCTTATAATCTGCCGCGCCTCACCGATCGGGACGCGAGGATCATTCTCGCCGTGCATAACCAGAAGCGGTGTTTTTATCTTTGAGGCCTTATTAATAGGGGAAATGCTTTCGAGAAACAGGCTGTCCGATAGCGGCCCGTACTCGGCTTCGCGCAATTTACGCCGATAGTCCCGGGTGTTTTCCAGAAAAGTGACAAAATTAGCGATTCCGTACATATCGACCGCCGCCGAGAATAAATCCGGGAATTCGGTCAGGCAGGCGAGAACCATATATCCTCCGTAGCTGCCGCCTTTTATGCCGATTTTTCCCGGTGCCGAATAACCGTTTTCGATTAAGTACTCCGCGCCCGCTTTTATATCTTTGACCGAATTCAGACGGTTTTTATAATTGTCAAGATTAACATATTTTTTCCCGTAGCCGGTCGAACCCCTGATATTCGGCGCCAGAATACCGTAGCCATTCAAAAGAAGATATTGAAAATGGCGCTGGAAATATGGGCGGAACTGGTCTTCCGGTCCGCCATGAACATGAATAAGAAATGGTGCCGGCTTACCGTTATAATCCGGCGGAAGATATAAGAAGGCCGGAATTTCAAGACCATCAAAGGATTCATATTTTATTAAGCTCGGTTCGACAAACAGGTTTGGATCGATTCCGGCGTATATCGAATGCGTCAGCTTCGTAAGTTGTCTCGACCTGAAATCCCACTGCCATATATCCAGGGTTTGTCTGGAATTTGTAAATTCGAATAAAAGCAAACCGCTGTCGGTCAGGAATGGCGATAAAGCATAGCCCGAAATATCCGGGCCGGGAAGGGAACTGTCGCCCTCCATATCCCACATATATATTTTTGAATAGCCGTCTTCGTTATTAAGCCACGATGCGAGTTTTCGATTGGGGGAGAGGATAAGTCGATCGACCGGCCAGTGTGAATCAGGCTCCAGTATTTCCAGATTTTTGGTCTCTGTATTCAAACGAGCCAATTTCAAAATACCCTCATTATTATCGTTACTGATAAGATATAGCGTTTTATTATCGGGCATCAGACTCGGATATTCATATAAGATATCTTCTCTATACGGCGTTATCAACTCATATTCGCCGCTGGCCAGATCCAGCCGATATAAAATATCACCGACCGAAGAATAAGTATGATAGATTAAAAGATATTTTTCATCGTAGGAAAGGTCGGCGACCGAATTGGTCCCCTCCATATCGAAAATTTTATCACTCTGACCGGTTTTCAGGTCAAAGAAATAGATCTTGAAATCTATGCCGTTTTCGACATTCGATCGATAATAAAAACCGCTGCCGTCTTTTTTCCAGACAACCGTGCCATAGCGGGTTCCGGGATTATCGGTAAGCTGCTCGACTCGCCCGGTCCTGCAATCCATTAAATATAACTGAGCATCCTCCGAGCCGCCGACGGAAGCTCCGACGATGGCTTTATCTCCGGCGTATGATAATTTATACCAGTCGATTCCGTCATCGAAAAGCGTCAATTGATACGGCCATCCGCTGGGCATCAGCCGATAGACTTGATTTACTCCAGTCATTGCGGTGGTAAAAAACAATTCGCCGGTGTTGTGCGCCATCGATGGTGATTGAGCCCGCCCGATCTTCATAAAAGTGCCGATATCCGGAATGTATTTTTCCGATGGAATATCGCCTCCGATTCCGATTGCAAAAAGCGCCGGAAGCAGAGCAAGCAGCAGAATTGATCTGAATCGTTCAATATGCAAGAGTTTCAATTTACCTCCCCAAATTATATCCCCAAAAGGTCACTGTAATTAATATAATACATCTTAAAGACAAAATCATGGCCAATATTTTTTACTAAAAGATATTTTTTTGGATGTAAAAAAGATTTTAATCAGGAAAGAGCGGTTTTCAAGTCTTCAGGCGTGCTATCGCCTATATCAACAACCACTTTTTTGTCTTCTTCGCTTTGAACGCGCTGAAAAAACGCACAATGGTAACACGACAGCCTGTTATTGCGGCAGATAAACGGTTCGGCCTGTGTGCCGGAATTCATGACCATCCAGCAGGCCCGACCGGCGCCTCGACCGCCATTGACACCGTCAAATTTCATCATTTTCGGGACCGGGCATGGACCGTATACGTTCGCAAAGATACCGCCGGGCTCCATTCCGCAATTTCGAAATTCCCAGCAATTTATCTTGCCGCACATATTTTTTTACCTGTTTTCTTCTTTGATCAATCTCAGGACTGGCTCGTACCGGCTGGAAGATTTGAATTCGGCCAGCTGCGCCGGATCGGCGACAACCTTGAATTCAGCATATATTTCTCTGACTTTTTTTATGTCATCCCGGGCCAGATAATTCAACATCATATACTGGTATAATTCCGGGTCCGAGGCGTTAAGTTGATACGCCGCTTTGAAGTATTTTTCCGCCTTTTTATGTTCGCCCATCTTAAAATAACATTTGGCCATGCCGTACTGGGCCGAGTACTGGCCTATGTCATTCCTTAGGGCGGCGTCGAAATCTTCCATCGCCGATCGATAATCGCCTTTATCCAGTTTTGCCCCGCCGCGACCGATTAAAGCGCTGTTGTTATCTGCGGAAAGCTCCAGCGCGGACGAAAAGAAGCCGATTGCCTCATTATATTCTTTCTTAAATCGCTGTATCTCTCCGGCTCTGATGTAATCCGAAACAGCTTTATTGTTCTCACCCGTTTTTATGTATGCCTTCGCCCGGGATTCATAAGCTGTAACCAGATTGGGCGAAAGCTTAATCGCTTCAGTCAGATTATTGATTGCTTTCGGGTAATTTTTGGCCGCCAGGGCGTCTTTTCCCAGGCTCAAATAATCTTTTCCGGTTAGACTGGCCGGTTCCTCCGGCGATAGTTTGGCGGTAATTGTGACGGTTTTTCCTTCGCTTACATTGGCCATTTCCGTATAGGCTTTATACCCATCCTTTGTAACCTGAATCTTCCTGTTTCCCGGTTTAATCCTGGTGTACGTATTATTACCGACGCCCAAAACCTGACCATCGACGATAAAACGCGCGTTTTCGACATTGGCTTTGAGTTTTATTTTTCCGTATTTGCTACCGCTTTTTTTGCCGGAATCGGAGACACCCCCAGTCTCAGACCCGCCTGATTTTGTATCCGCTTTTGATATCTTTTTTGGTTGGACCTTATTTCTTGAGCTGGTTGAACTGCTGGCGGCTGACTCCCGATCAGATGCTACCGGTTCCAATTCACTAAAGGCCATGAGCGTAAGTTGATTGGAAGTAACCGTGGCATTGCCCTGGTATAAGGCATCATCTCCTAATTCAAATATAATTTCATAAGTCCCGGTCGGGATTTTTTGAAATCTGAAAAAGCCCTGGGCATTGCTGGTCGTGGACTTGTTTAAATAAGGAATCGACACTCGCGCCTGTTCCAGAAAGGGGCGTCCATTGTCGTCGAGTATCATTCCGACGATTTCCCCGTCACCGGAAAGAGTCCCGTTACTTGTAAGCTGAATCGCGATTATAGACAGGATTATTATCAGAAATGCCGCCGCGGCACCAAGGATAATCCGTTTATCCATTTTTTTGGGCCGCAGAATATACGGCTTGTCGTTGAAAATTATTTCATCGCCTTCATGAAGAAACGGATTTCCCACTATTTTTATGGAATTTCCGCGATAAAGGGCAAGACCTCTTACTTTTTGGGCTTTTTTAATGTTAAGATTTGCCTTAGCCGGATCCTCTATTGGGCGAACACCGACTTCATTCGTTTTCTTCACGTTTTCAGGCGGTTTTATCGGCTCGGCCGCTTTCTTTTCGGATTTAATCTCGGGGCCGTAAAGATTTTTCTTTACGGCGGCGAGTTCCTCCTCCGAGAGTCTTCCGGGTATCGTGTCGGGATCTTTTTTTATTTCCGGCTCTTTTTGAGCCTCCATCGGCTCGGGAACGATTTCAGGTAAATCAGGTTTTTTAATGTCCTTATCCGGATCGACACCCAGGTCGATTTCTCCGGTGGATGAATTTTCAAGGAGATTCGCCTCAGTGGTAATTTCAAGTTTATCACCGCTCTCGGCAGGACCTTTCGGTTTGCCGTCGCCACTCGCGCCTAAGAGGTCCGGAGCATGTGCCCCGGTTGTTTCGGTAACGACAAATTCAAGGTCATCATCCCGTTTGGAATCGAGATTGCCATCTTTTACTGACAATTTTGTCCCGCATTTTTGACAAAAATCGGCGCCGTCGACGGGATTCTCTGTTTTGCAATTTGGGCAAACTTTCAACGTAAACTCCGAAAAATGATAGAAATTATTTACTCTAATTATCGACTTCGGACGTCATTTCTTTAGAATGCGAACCTTTATAATGGAAGGCGCCGGTATAGATAAGAGAATTTGTAAATTAGGGCTTGACAGGCGGTTCTCCAGAAAGTATAATCGCTTGATAGTTTAAAATTTCCGGCCTTTAAGGAGGAGAATATAGTATGCTCGGGCATTATAAACACGTTTTTTCCATCGCCTTAATCCTTATTGTTTCTATTCTGGTCATGGGTTGCACACAGCCTGCAGATGTGGCAGCGCCAATATCGGTAACCGAAATATATATGTCACCTGTTCAATTACCGACCACCCCGGAGGGATATAGCTATGAATTATGGGCGGTCGATACGGCCGAAAATTATTATCCGATCGGCAATTTCTTATGGAATAATTACCTCTATCGTTTTTACGATCTGGATTCCAATCGCCTCGACACCGTCTGGTCGGTTTCCTACGATCTCCTCGATCCTTTCTACGAGTATTTGGCGGTAACGGTTGAAACGATTCCGGATTTAGAACCCGATTCGGCCGGGCCGGCTATGCTGAGAGATACCATTGTGGATCCGGATCTATCGCCGATGCTTTTGGTCTTTCCGATTGATTTCAGTTTTGCTCGAGTGACATTTGCGATGGAAACGCCGACCGATAAGGATTCGCATTCTCAGGACGCGAGCGGCGTCTGGTTTGCCTTCTACGATTATCGAGTCAATGTTATTATGGACACTACCAATGTCACCTCGTCAACATTCAGAACCGACCGCCGGCTATATTATGACTCGACTTACTGGGATTGTGCTGGCGTCGATGCCCAATTAAATTGCATACGATGGGTGGATGTAACCGGTATCGTGGCCGTAAATCCGTCATATCCGTATGATACGCTGATTGTCGATGTTACTCCTAAACTTGTTGATACATCCTATTGGAACTGCGGCGGCGAGGATGCATTCGGAAATTGCACCGATTGGATTAATATAAGTGATCAATTTCACTGGTATGATACCGCTATCAGTCCTCTTGCCTATGATACCGTAATTTACGACACGCTCCTGGATACGCTGGCAATCTCGTGCGTGATCGTCGATACGAATTTTAATTATGTCCCCGATACGCTTCTGATAGATACTTTTACCCATATAAGCGTGACATACGATAATGTCGCCTTTCCGGTCAATTTCGATACGGCAACAGTGCATACATATGCCGTCGACCCTTGCAAGGGAACCAGCACTTCTGTGGAAATCAAACCGTTATCAGACTATGATCTCAGACTGACATACACCTCTTTCGTTAGAAGAATCGATACGCTCGATTATTTTAGTGCAAGTTTTGAGGAAACGGCGGATTTGACAGGTACCGGCTGGCATTATAAAGGCTGGGTCATTTCCCCCTATCTGGCGCCGCCGTATCAACCGGTCGATTGTGATGAACTCGGTCGGCTGACCAAACCGGCCTGGCTGCCGTTCACCATCGATTCTTATTTCGACGAACCGGACAAATGGCCGATAATTTCTACCGGCTCCTTCAAGAGTTTTGCGAAAGCCGATTATACACCCAATATATATTCGGATAACAAGCGTGTTCCGAATTTCCCGGGTGAGGATTTTATACGGAATCTTCCCTGCGGAGCCGATAATTACTATTTTGCCGATAAAAATTCCCTTAATACCAGAAGGGGGGATATTTTTATCACTTTGGAACCTGATAATTTCGACAGGAATACCAATTTTCCGTTTTTCCTGTTTATCACCCGGTCGACGACGCCTTCTTATAATATGGTTCACAGTTTGACGCCGGACGGTTCCGGGACCGAACAACAACGCGGAGATGACTTTGATATGAAGCTCCTGGACGAGCGAGTCGAAGAAAATAACTACGGCTCTCCCGGGATTAAGGTCCATCTGGTCCGAGAATAAAAGATATAATAAAAATTATTTCAAGCCGGTCGCTTCGGGCCGGCTTTTTTTCAAAATAATTGATTTATTCGAATATTTAGATAGCTTAAATCGTATATAAAAAAATCAGAGGAAAAAGGGAACTTTGTAAAAAATAGGGAGTCCAAAATGGAAGATGAGAAAACGTCCCTGCCGACGGAAGGAGAGATCCGGGGAAATCAGATGAGCGCGTCATCCAAAGTCTTCGGTGTTTTTTACGAGCCGTCGAAAGTATTCGGGTCACTCCACAAGAAAACCGAGTGGCTGTTGCCGTTCCTGATTACGGTGATAATCGGTTTCGCCGTATATTATATTACATTGCCGATTACTTCGCGGGACATGAAAGAAACCATCACGAAAAATATCGAGAAATACCGGGACTATATGCCTGCCGATCGGTACGATGAAACGATGAAAAGAATCGACGAGCAATTCGCCCATCCCTTCAAATGGTATTCGCCGCTTGTTATCATTTTCATGACGTTTATATCACTAATTATAATAACAGTCATTTCTCTCATCAGCGGCAATTTTGTTTTCGGCGGCAAAGCGAATTTTTGGATAATAATGGGTGCTGTCGCTTTTGCTTCCTTAATCGGGCTGCTCGGTGATGTTGTCCGCGGATTATTGATTCTGGCCAAGGGAGAGATGGGTGTATACACCGGGCTCGGCCTATTGAAACCTATCGATGACGGTTCATTCTTATTCTATCTATTCCGCCAGATCGATGCTTTTACAATCTGGAGGATTATCGCAACCGTCATTGGATTAGGCATTATATATAATATGAAACCAAAAAAGTTTGCATACGTATTATTCCCCGTATGGTTAATTTTTATAGCCCTTGTAGCCGCAGCTAATTTGTTTACCGGAGGTTCCATAGTCTATTAAAAGAGGAGAAATCAAATGAGCCCGCTTTATAGGAAGATATTAATTCTCTTAATTGTACCGTTTTTAATATGCAGCACTGGTTTCGCGAAAGTGCTCACTCTTGATGATTGTATCGAACTGGCTCTGAAAAATAATCAGGATGTTATTCGCGCCCGCGGTAATGCCCGCATCGCCGGCGGCAATGTCTGGCAGGCCTTCGGCGCCTTTCTCCCAAGCCTGGACGCCAGCGCCACCCTGACCGAAACTCGTACTCATCAGGATTCCGGATATATTGTGGGCTATGACCCGATCAATGATACGCTTTCCGTATTTCCATATCAGTCGGGAGGCGTCAGCAAGTCTTATAGCTTAAGTGCGACCGGGCGGATGAACCTGTTCAATGGCGGGAGTAAAATATTTAATTACTTCGGAGCCAGGGCAGATAAAAAATATTATGATTATGCCGTTAAGGCCTCCGAAGATAATATAATTTATGGTGTCAAGTTAAGTTATTTCGCCTATCTGAAAGCAATTGAAAAGCAAAAAATCAGCGAAAAGGCGGTTAAAAGGGGGGAAGAGCAGTTCAAACTGGCCGATTCGAAGTACAAAGTAGGGTCAGCCTCCCGGTCCGATGTTTTAAAAGCTACCGTGCAGTACGGCAATGATAAGCTCGATCTGATCGCAGCTCAAAACGTCGTTAAGGTGGCGCATGCCGATCTGGCCTATCTGATCGGTGTCGATGTCGATTCCGACGTCGAGTTTTCCTCTGAATACGAAACGAGGAAATATGATGGTACGGAAGCCGATGCCATGAAATTCGGGCTCGCGAATCATCCCGGATTAATCTCGTATGAATATAATCTAAAAGCCGCCAAATATGATGTTAAATCGACTTTCGGTCAATATCTCCCTTCCCTGGATATCGATGTCAGTCATACATGGACAAATCCAAGCTGGAGCGAGGTGAAGAAATTCAAGGTCGAAGATGGCTATTGGAATATCAGGACTATATTAAGCATTCCTATTTTCGAAAACTTCAGTCGCAAACGCGATATGTCGAGGGCGAAGGCGACTCTTAATACGGCTCGGGCCGATTACTACTATGCCAAAAATAAAGTCCTCCATGACATCCGTGAAAGTCATCTCGATATTGCCCGTGCCGACGAAGCCCTGAAGGTCGCGCGGGAGAATAAGGCGGCAGCGACGGAAGATATGACATTGGTGCAGGAAAGATACAATCTGGGGGCGGCGACGATTTTGGAAGTGCTTGATGCCCAGGTCAGTTTGATAACGGCGGAAAATTACGAAATCGAGGCAGAATTTGATTATAATCTGGCCGTGGCAAAACTCGAAAATGCCATGGGCGTTAGATAATAAATAGAGTATAAAAAAAGGTCAGGTCTTATGAAGAAAAAATCAAAAAAACTTCTCATTATCGGAGTCATCGTCGTTGTTGTTGTCGTTGTTGTTTTGAACATTACCGGCAACAGGAAAAATCTGACCCCTGTTCAGGCCGAGGAGGTTGCTATTACGGACCTTACCGAAGAAGTCTCGGCTTCCGGATGGGTACAGCCGGAAACGAGAGTCAATATCACATCGCAGGTTACCGCCGAAATCATTGAGATACCGGTTAAAGAGGGGCAGGATGTTCAGAAGGGCGATTTATTGGTTCTGCTGGATACGGTTCAGCTTCAAAAAGATGTCGAACAATATGAATTCTCCTTAAACGAAATGGATTCGCGCACCGAAGGGGCCCGCATTCTTTATCAGCAGTCCGAAGAAGAGTATCAGCGACAGAAGAAATTATTCGAGGGCGACCTTACATCACAGAGCGTCTATGATCAGGCCCAATATACATACTTAAATAATAAGTATACTTACCAGGCCATGCTCAGCCAGACCAAACAGGCCCGAGCTCGTTATGAAAAAGCAGTCGATAATCTTCGCCGGACGCGCATTCTCGCTCCGATGAACGGTATCGTCACCTTCCTTGATGCCGAGGTCGGTGAAATCGCCGCCGCGCAAACCGCGTTTACTCAGGGTAAAACCTTAATGACCATTTCCAATCTGGCAACATTCGAGGTCGAAGTCGATGTTGATGAAACGGAGATTATAAAGGTCAAGAAAGGTCAAAGGACGAAAATCGAGGTCGATGCCTACCCCGATACCACGTTCAACGGCGAGGTGGTGGAGGTCGGCAATACTGCCGTCGTCAGCGGGCGCGGCACCACCGATCAATCAACTAATTTTCAGGTCAAAGTTCTCTTTATGGACAGTAATGTTGATATCAAGCCGGGTATGTCGGCCACGGTCGATATCGTGACAGATGAAAAGAAAAATATTCCGACCGTCCCTTACGGCGCCATCGTTATGCGGTCGCTTGATCCCGATTCGCTGGAGAAGGCCATGCATGAACCGGAAAAGGGCGTAGCCTATGCCGCCGAATCATCCTCTATTGACAATAATGATACAATGGTCAACTCTGAAACGGAAACGGAAGCTGATTCGACTAAAGAATCAAATAAAGAGGAGAAAAAAGAAAAGAAAGAGATAAAAGGCGTTTTTATCGTTAAGGACGGCAAAGCCGAATTCGTTCCCGTCGAAACCGGCATCGCCGATCAAAAGCAAATCGAAATTATATCCGGTGTTGCCGAGGGGGAAACCGTAATTACCGGCCCGTATAAGACTCTTCGAACTATCAAACATGGTGATGATGTCGAGGTCACCAAAAAAGAGAAACCCGGGAATTCCTGATGCCGCTGATTGAAACTAAAAATATCTGGAAGACTTATGACATGGGGAGCATTCAGGTGCATGCTCTCCGCGGCGTGACGATATCGATTGAGAAAGGGGATTATGTGGCCATCATGGGACCTTCCGGTTCCGGTAAATCAACTCTGATGAACCTCATCGGCTGTCTGGATACGCCGAGCCAGGGCGAATATTTTTTTGCAGGCAAAAAGGTGAGCCGGATGGAAGATGACGAACTGGCCGTCATTCGGAACAAAGAAATCGGTTTTGTCTTTCAAACATTTAATCTGATGCCGCGCTCGACTGCCCTGCATAATGTCGAGTTGCCCCTGATTTATAATGGTACCCCCCGGATTGAGCGCGAAGCCAAAGCCAAGAAAGCGCTTGAAGTCGTCGATTTAACCGATCGTATGACACATCGCCCCAATGAACTTTCGGGAGGACAACGGCAGCGAGTTGCCATCGCCCGTGCTCTGGTCAACGAGCCTTCCCTGATTCTGGCTGATGAACCGACCGGTAACCTTGATAGCAAAACCGGCCTGGAAATTATGCAGCTATTTTCCGATCTGCATGGAAATGGCAATACCATCATTATCGTTACTCACGAAGCCGATATCGCCAGCTACGCCGATCGCATATTGCATATCCGTGACGGCCGGATCGAAAAGGATCAGAGGGTTACGCAGGAAGATAGAATTGCCAACGGGACGACGCTGCAATGATGATTTTCTGGGAAATTTTCCGGATGGCAATCCACGCGCTGGGCGTCAACAGATTGCGTTCGGTACTGACACTTCTCGGTGTCATTATCGGCGTGACATCGGTTATTACTATTATATCCGCACTCGAAGGTTTAACTCAATCGATTAGGACTGAAATCGATCGCCTTGGTCCGACCACGTTTATCGTTTCCAAGTGGGGCATAATAACCAGCGAAGAAGGTTTTTGGGAGGCCCTGAAACGCAAACCGATGAAATTCGAATATGTAAAAGCCATCGAAGAAGGGTGTGATGACTGTGAACTTGTTTCGGCCCGTGTCCGCGATGAGATGGAAGTGAAATACCGCAATAAAAAAATAAGTCGCTGCTTTGTCGCCGGTGCGACTTCGGAGATTATCGACATAGTTGATTTTGAAGTCGGCCAGGGGAGATTTCACTCTCACGAAGAGGACCTCACTCGCCGGCGCGTTGCCTTTATCGGCACCGGAATCCAGGACGAACTGTACCCTTTTGTGGACCCCATCGGGAAGACTATAAAAATCGCCGGTATGAAATATGAAATCACCGGTATCGCCAAAAAAAGAGGTTCCTCGTTCGGGAATAATATGGATAATTTTGTCATGATTCCCTTTTCCACCTATGTAAAAGATTTCGGCACGCCGCAAAATTCGCTCGATATCTTAGTTAAAGCGAGGACGCTGGAGGTGATGGATCAGGCGATGGATCAAACCCGCGTTATTTTGCGCGCCTACCGACATGTTCCCTACGATAAGGAAGATGATTTTGCGATTCTGACGGCCGATTCGATTATGGCCGCCCTGAATGATATTACCAAGTACCTGCGGCTCGGGCTGGTTGGTGTTTCCTCCATTAGTCTGATAGTCGGCGGCATTATTATTATGAATATCATGATGGTCTCGGTTACCGAGAGGACTCGCGAGATCGGAATCAGAAAATCAATCGGCGCCCGCCAGAAAGATATCTTATGGCAATTCCTGTTCGAATCACTGGTCCTCTCGTTAGGGGGCGGCCTGATCGGAATTGCGGCCGGCGTCATATTGGGTAAAGTCCTAATCGGGCTGATTAATATGAATATGTCGCCGTCGTTATATGCCATTGTTCTGGGACTTATTATATCATCCGGCGTCGGTCTCTTCTTCGGTATCTATCCGGCCATGAAAGCCGCCCGTTTGCAACCGGTCAAAGCTTTAAGTTTCGAGTAGGAAAATGACCTTAGTTGAAATGAAAGACGGCATCCTGCTGGCGCTCGGTTCCATCTGGAGTAATAAATTCCGGTCCTCTCTGACGATTCTCGGCGTCCTGATAGGCGTCTGGTCGGTAATCGCCATGACATCGCTTATCGAGGGTCTGGACAATGCCGTCCAGGGTTCGATCGATGAACTCGGAAGCAATGTTATTTTTGTCGATCGCTTTCCGCCGGAAACCAATTATGATGATCTTACCGAAGAGGAGCGTAATCGGAAATATATGACCATTGAAGAAGCCAATGCTATCCGAGAAAACTGCCCGGCCGTGGCAGCTGTTTCTCCGGAAAATCACTATTGGGCGCCCGGAGGAAACGTCGTCAAATATAAAGGCAGGCAGGCCAACCGACCGGCGATAGTGGGTGTGGTCCCGGATTATCAGAAAGTAAATAATGTTTCGGTCAGCTCCGGTCGTTTTATCTCCGATATCGATAATGATTTTCGCGCCCGGGTTTGTGTTCTGGGAACAACCGTCAAAGACGCCCTTTTCCCCGAAGAGGACCCGGTCGGCAAACAGATACGTGTCAATAATTATCGCTTCACCGTAATTGGTGTAAGGGAAAAACAGGAAAATATGTTCGATAATGGCGAGAACAATAAGGTTGCCATCCCTCTTGCGACTTTTATGAAAATGTATCCATCGGACGAGGCCCTGACGCTTGTCGTCAGCGCCAGATCAATGGCCCAGATCGAGGAGGCCAAAGAACAGATAATTGTCACTCTGCGAAAAGTTCGGCAGGTTCCGTATGATAAGGAAAATGATTTCGCCGTTTTCGGTCAGGAAAATCTTCGGGAAATGGTCGGAAATATCACGCAATATATCTACATCGCCATGATTGTCATTTCATCGATAGGCCTGATGGTTGGCGGAGTCGGTGTCATGAATATTATGCTTGTTTCCGTGACGGAAAGAACCCGCGAAATAGGTGTCCGTAAGGCTATAGGTGCACGACGAAATAACATTCTCTGGCAATTTCTGATTGAGGCTATGACGCTCTCCGGCTCGGGCGGTATCTTGGGCATCGGGGTCGGACTTGCCACCGCGCTTTTAATCGGTCTTGCCACTCCGCTTCCCTTCGGTGTTTCGCCGCTGTTTATTACGCTCGGCTTCGTCGTGGCCGTATCGGTCGGACTTGTTGCCGGTATGTATCCCGCCTATCGGGCGGCACGAGTTGATCCCATCGAATCGCTTCACTACGAATAATGATAAAAGCTATTGCCAATCGACCGCATTCTGCGTAGATTCTAATGGGAAGGCGGAAGGAGGCGGGTAAATTATGCAGGTTAAAACAGCCTATATTTTTTTGGCTTTGCTTATTTTGGCAGCCTTTCCCGTTGCTGATTGCTTTGGTCAGGATATTTTGCCGATCGGCAATTATTCGGGCAAGGGCAGTTTTTTTCTCGATTACGCCCAGTTCAGGACGGATCGGGAAGGATTTAGCCGCCTCGAAGTATACTACAAAATATTCAACAATAGCTTGCAGTTTGTTAGACGAGGAAATAAATATCGGGCCGCCTATGAGTTGGATCTGACCGTTTATGATCGCGACGGGCGGCAGGTTACCGCTGCCAGCCGCGATCGGACTCTTACCGTTCCGGAATATAAGAATACTACTTCTCCGGATGATTTTCGAATCAGTATGTTCGATCTATTATTACCGCAGGGAAAATACAAAATCGAATTGCATCTGCTTGATAAAAATACGGGGGCTGATATTTCCCGGGATTTAAAGGCCGAGCTTGAACAATACGGTAATCGCGAGCCGATGTTATCCGGTATAGAGTTCGCCCGTGTCGTCGATTCCGGTGTCGTTGATTCTCAGTTGGCCAAGGGTGACATGACGGTTATTCCATCCGTGACCAGGATCTATGCTGGTGATTCAACCGCATTTCTAAAGTACTACTACGAAATCTATCTTGGTTCCGCGGATCGTAAAGGAGTTGTTATCGAAACGCAAATACTCGATGATAAAATGGACATTGTTTTTCGCGATAGTCTTACTGCCGAATTCGCCGCCGGCGATAATGTCATCAGGCGTGCCCGCGATTTATCTCTCTGGGGTTTCAAGTCCGGCGATTATACGCTGGATATCTCTCTGCGCGGATGGCGTCAGAGAGTTGTGGCGCAGGCCAGGGGCAACTTTTCGATTTACTGGTCGCCGGAAGCGATGGTTCTGCATGATTATGAAAAGGCGATTAAGCAGTTGAAATATATCGCAAATAAGGACGAAATGGATAAACTGGAAAGCGCCACTACCCCCGAAGCGCGATTGAAATATTGGAACGAATTCTGGGCGGCCCGCGATCCCTCACCGGGAACAGCAGAAAATGAAGCCAAGCAAAGTTATTACAACCGGATTGAATATGCCAATCGATATTTCAGCATAATGCGAACTGAGGGATGGCGCACCGATAGAGGTATGATTTTGATACAATTCGGCCAGCCCGACCATATCGAGGATTATCCTTTCGAGTTGGACTCAAAAGCTTATGTAATCTGGTACTATTATCGACTTAAGGACCCGCGCAGATTTTTATTCGTTGATGAATGGGGTGATGGTGATTATCAACTTCAGTACCCCTATGATGGTAAAATGTAATGGAAATAAAAAGATGAAAAAATCAAAAGCGAAAATCAGGATCAATGTTTTCTTTCCGATGCTAATCGCGTCAGTAATATGTTTGACGTCAGCGGCAATCGGCTCGAACCGGATCAATATTCAGGGCGGCATCTCACTCTATCCCGATCCCAGGACCGGCCCGGATGTTTATGTCGAGTTTCCCTTCGCCGTTCATCGCAATCAATTCACATTTTTGCCCGGCAAGAATCCCGGCGACGGTTTAATCGGCGGTATATATGCGGAAATAATATTGAGCGATAGTTCGGCTAAGGCGATCGATTCTTCAAATATGACTTTTTTTATCGCCGCGAAGGATTCGCTTGACGCCCAGGATGAGAATATCCGTATCTTTAATCGTCTGTCTTTAATGGTTCCGCCTGGAGTTTATTCTGCGAGATTGACCGTAATTGATGTTGTCGGCAAGGGAGAAGGCTCCTTTCTTTACGATAGACTGGAGATCGATCCGATTGTCAGTGATTTACTTAACCTCAGCAGTATTGAACTGGCCTATCGCATCCGGGCCACTGATGATTCCGACGCTCACTATAATGAGCGGTTGATAAAAAGTGAGCGGGAAGTTATCCCCAATCCGATGGGTGTATTTTCGGAAAATGACACCAGTCTTTATGTGTACGCCGAGATATATAATCTCGCGTACGAAGGCAGGACTATCGATTCCTTCAGTCTGAATTATCATATCTTTGACGGAAAGGGTAATTCATACTATGATTTCGGGGACCTGGATCAGCCCAAGCCCGGCTCATCGGCTGTTATTTCCAACATCCTGAATATCTCCGGATTTGAACCGGACCGATATACCGTAAGGCTTATTGCCCGCGACATGAGCTCCGGCCAGGCCGATACGGTATCGTCCCGCTTTATTATTTTCCCGAGGACCGGTGCCATGGAATTTGCGCCGGTTATTACCGTTAAGTACCCTTACGACACGGCCAGCCTGGAAACCAAACGACATCTGGTTAAATATCTGATGGCGCCGCAACAGCTGGCGATGCTGGAAACGCTGAACGATTCGGGCAAAGTCCGCTTTGTCAATCAGTTTTTCAAAGACAAGGATCCCGATCCCTCTACCGAAGCGAATGAATATCTCGATGATGTTTTTAATCGCTATGTGTATGCCAATGAACATTTCTCGACCATGCAGGGAAAGAATGACGGGTGGAGCACTGATCGGGGAAGAGTGCTGCTTCAATATAAGGCGTGGGATGATCGTGAGGATGCGATTGCGCCCAGTATGGGCAAACCCTGGGAACTCTGGTCGTATTATTCCCTGCAAGGCGGTGTTGTGTTTGTTTTTCAGGATATCGACGGTTCCGGCGATTACAGGTTGGTGCATTCCAATGCCAAGGGCGAAATTTTCAATCCGGAATGGGATCAATTCCTGAAAGATTACGATCCCAAAACATATAAAGAGGGTTATATTCTTCCCGATTTGCAAAGCGATTAATTCTCTTTGGAGAATTAAAAAACCCGGTGGAATTCACCGGGTTTTTTTATCGAAAATCATGTTATTACTATCTTTTGGAATGCTCCTCCGGTTTTTGCCCGGGAATTCTGATTGTCCGCTCGACCGGGATCGTGAAACGTGATGTCGCCTTATCGGTTAGTTCAATAGTTATCGACTTTTTGAATTCCTGCGGGATATAATCGTCAAGTATCTCAATACTACCTTCCTCGGATTTTCCTGCTTTCACCTTTTTCGGCAACTTCAATTTGAACATATTTTGCGGCATATCGATAAGGTTTATATCAATATCTTCATCGGATATATTGGATATTTTGAATCCCATCTTCTTTCGTTCTTTCTCTCCGAATTGCGAAATATTGAACTTGTACGGTTTTATTATTATAGGGAAAGTGGAATCCGGATTGGTAATAATATCGGCATCAATTTCGACTCTTTTCATATCCGGCCCTTCATTGGTCTGAATCGACGGTTTTTTGACCCGGCGGCCGCGGTAAGATTTGGTCGAGAAAATTATTTCCAGTCTTGTGCTGTCCCCGACAGCAAGCTCCTGTTTCTCAAGCGGAGCTTTTGTGCAGCCTCAGCCAGGCGAGACTTTAATGATTTTAAGACTATCGGTCCCGGTCGAATGAAGCCAGAAAACATGACTTATGGTCGAATTCTGAGGAGCGTATCCGAAATCGAATGACGCGTCAGGAATCGAAAGCTGGGGTCCAGCATAAGCGAAATTCCATAAAACCGCAATTGCAACCAATAAAAACAAACTCATTCTTCCGATTTTCATATTAATCCTCCAAATATCACGAAATATTTCATCTTATCGTCATTTGTAAGCGCTATCTTAGCAATATGTTATAATCTAATTAAAATACGTTTTCTGTCAAGCTCATTATTGGCTTTTTCCATTACTTCCGTCCATTTGGCTTGAAAATCTTCCTTCTGACCGGAATGGAATAATGCTTTTCCTCCGATTTTTCGTTGATGTACTCAAAAGTTATCGATTTTTCAAATTCCGAGGCAATGCCTCTGTCATTCAGAGTTATTTTTCCGACGGCCGTATCATGAGGTAAAATATAAAGCGGAAAATCAAGGTCATAGAATTCATCATCGTTGTAAATAAGTTTAAGCGGGACCGTTTCAGAAGTGACATTTATAATATACAGCGGAAATTCACGTTGCACCGAATCGCCGTATTGCGAGGCCACAATGCTATGGGGATTTACATAAATCGGTTTTAGTTTCCGATGATCAATGACAATGTCGGCCATGACCCTGATATATTTGTCTCTCTCCGGCCCGTTGTAATAAAAATGAGGTCGCCATTCGCGATCGGACGAATAGGAAGCGGAAAAAAATTCTATTTCCGCGACCAGGCTGTCGCCGGGCAGAATAGTCGCTTCATTAAAAGGAACAAGGATGCAGTCACAAAATGAGTTGACTTTGTTGATTCGGACCGGCGTATCCCCGGTCGATTTCAGGACAACTTTTCGATAATACTTCGTATATTGAGGAACTCTTCCAAAGTCCAGTTTATCCGGAATTATTTCCAGCTTGGCGCCGGCAGAAGCTGTCATATCGCCGGCCAACAACAAGATCAGAAAAAGCTGTAAAGCACGCATACAATACCCTTCATTGATAACATTATAAAACAATAAGTATATTTGGTTCCCGAAAAAAGGCAACCTTTTTTGAGCAAAATGACCCGTGAGCGGTTGATTTTTTAAATGCCAATGCGTACCTTGTGGCAATGCTTATTTTTACCTATATCAAAATTGCGAATTTTAACCCGATTCGGAAAATCAAGTGAGGAGTATTATGACGCCGGAAGAATATTTGGATGAGCACGAAAAACAAAGACTTGACCAATTAATCGAATTACTGAAATTCCCCTCCATATCGGCCAGAAGCGAGCACAATAAGGATATACAGGCCTGTGCCGAATGGCTGGTGGATCATCTCAATTCGATTGGAATTGAGTCAAAAATTTATCCGACGGCGGCTCATCCTGCGGTTTTCGGAAGTAAAATCAGTTCGCCGGATAAATTAACCGTGCTGTACTACGGGCATTATGATGTCCAGCCGGTGGAGCCGCTTGATTTGTGGCATTCGCCGCCGTTTGAGCCGGTTATTAAGGACGGCCGCATTATCGCGCGCGGTGCGACCGACGACAAGGGCCAGCTCATGACACACGTCAAGGCGCTGGAAGCTTATATGAAAACCGGGACCGAGTTGCCGATCAATATCAAGATGATCTTCGAGGGGGATGAGGAATCGGGCGCCGAGGCCCTGGGCGATTTCGTCAAAAATAATGCGGAGTTGCTGAAAGCTGATATTATCGTTGTTTCCGACAGCTCGCAGTTCGGAAAAGATCAGCCGGCCGTGACCTACGGCCTTCGTGGGATTGCGTCTGTTGAAGTAAAAATTACCGGGCCCGACCATGATTTGCACTCCGGCAGTTACGGAGGTTCGGTTCCTAATCCGATCAATGTCCTGTCAAAGATTATTGCCGGTATGCATGATGACAATGGTCGTATTTTGATTGACGGTTTTTACGAAAATGTCATTCCGATAACCGATTGGGAACGAGAGCAGTTTACCAAACTACCGTTCGCTCGTGACGAATTTTTGGCCGAAGTCGGCTCCCGGGAACTGCACGGCGAAAAGGGCTATTCCATTTATGAGCAACTCTGGTCACGGCCGACGCTGGATGTCAACGGAATAACCGGCGGCTATCAGGGGGAAGGCGGGAAGACCATTATTCCTTCCTGGACCTCGGCCAAAATAACAATGCGGCTGGTTCCGAATCAAACGCCGGATGAAATTCTTGAGAAATTCGAAAGCTATTTTCGGAAAATCTGTCCTGATTATGTTGATTGCGAAATCAATATTCACGGGGGCGCCGCCGCCGTTGTCGTGCCGACCGACGGACCCTGGCTGGAAGCGGCCGGGAAGGCAATCAAAAGAGGCTTCGAGGTCGATCCGGTTTTTATTAAAGAAGGCGGTTCGATTCCGGTTGTCGGGACGTTCAAAAACGTTCTCGGTCTCGATACACTTCTTTTGGGTTGGGGGCAGCACGACGATAACGCCCATTCACCCAATGAGCGTTTTTCTATAGATGATTTTGAGCGTGGCTGTTATTCGGCATTGGCCTTGATTGATGAATTATCGAAAGTCAAGGCTTGACCATGGACTTGAAGATTAAAAATAAAACGGCTCTTGTAACCGGCGCGTCGGCCGGTCTTGGTTTTGCCGCGGCTATGGCTCTGGCGGACGAAGGAGTGAAAGTGGCCATCAATTCCCGCTCCGGGGAAAATCTGCAAAAGGCTTGCGAAAAAATCGAAAAACAAACGGGGATTAAGCCACTGGTTGTTGCCGGAGATATCTCCGAAGCAGATGTCGCGGAGAATATTGTCAAGCAATCCGCCGACCGATTGGGTCCCATAGATATTCTGGTTTCAAACTGCGGCGGCCCGCCTGCAGGCCTTTTTATGCAACATGATAAAGAAAGCTGGAAAAAATCCGCCGATTTGACATTATTTTCGGCCATAAATCTTTCCCGAGCGGTACTGCCCGGTATGATAGAGAAAAAGTGGGGACGAATTATTTTTATCACTTCCGTGGCGGTGAAACAGCCGATTGATAATCTGATTATCTCGAATTGCCTTCGGGCCGGAGTGACCGGTTTTGCCAAATCGATTTCAAATGAATATGCCGCTTCGGGGATTACCGTCAATACCGTCTGCCCCGGTTATACCGAGACGGAACGCCTGAAAAATCTGGCGCAACATCAATCGAAAGCGAGCGGTATTAGTATTGACGAAGTGTATGCCGGTTGGACCGGAAGCGTTCCGGCGGCACGTCTTGGTCAACCGGAAGAACTGGCGGCATTGATTACGTTTCTGGCATCGGAGAAGGCTTCGTTTATTACCGGGACCTCGATTCCGGTTGATGGTGGCTATGCCAAGGGATTGCTATAGCAACTTTGCACCGACTGTACTAAATGGTAATTGTTTAAATATAATTGTCAGCTAATATTGATGTCTATTCTATTTGAGTAATTCGGATCAAAAACAAAAGCCACTCTGGTTTCTTTATCTGGTAATTCTCGGTCATCAGATCGTAACCGCTTTTGCCTTTCCGATGGCCAAACTGGGCTTAAATGAGATTGAACCATATACATATGCTTTCTTAAGATTCGCATTCGCCTCAATACTTTATATTCCGGTTCTGTTTCTTCTCAGGAAGAAAAAAACCATCCCGTTTAGGGATCATGTCAGAATTTTTGTAATCGGCATTGTTCTGATACCGTTCAATCAGGTGATATTTCTCGTCGGGCAATCAAGAACAACCGCCAGCCATTCAAGCCTGCTCTTTGCAACCATTCCGATTTTTATTTATATCCTGGCTATTATTTTTCTGAATGAAAAAGCCACCATCAGGCGCACGTTGGGAATATTAATTGCCGCCGCCGGTGTCTATCTTATTCTTTCCGGCGGGCACGTGCAATTCAGTGGAAGTCATCTGGTCGGCGATTTACTTGTGCTGGTCGCCGTCGTGGCCTGGGCAGTCGCAACCGTGATGGTCAAGCCGCTGGCGGTCAAGTATGGTGCTTTCCGGGTAACCGGCCTGGCGCTGTTATACGGTTCTCTTTTATATATGCCGTATGGTTTTTATAAATTCCTATCTTTTAAATTAAGTAATTTATCAACCGCCGCCTGGATTTCCATATTGTATCTGGCGGTTATTGTCTCGGTTCTGGCTTATTTCTTGTGGTATTGGGTTTTGAAATACATGGAGGCGTCGCGCGTGGCGGTGATTCAAAATATCCAGCCGATAATCGCCTCGGCCGTTGCCGTTCCTTTATTAAATGAGACGATCGGACGGAATTTTGTTATCGGCGGGATAATCGTTATCACCGGTGTCGTCCTGACAGAATTGGAATAAACGTTATGTTTTTTTCTGACCATTTGTCGATTATTTTGTTATAGTGAAATAAGACGATAATATATTTTGGAGTAATATTTCGATGCATAAATTGAATTCATCAAGTGAAGGGAAAAAAGAGCCCGCCGATCGCGACCTCTGGTCGGTTTTCAGAATTATGTCGGAATTCGTTGAAGGTTTCGATACGCTGCGGTATCTTCATCCGGCCGTTTCCATTTTCGGTTCCTCGGCCCTGCCCGAGGAATCGAAATACTATCAACTGGCTCGCGACGTCGCCCGAAAATTGTCCGATGCCGGGTTTTCCATCATTACCGGTGGCGGGCCGAGTATCATGGAGGCCGCCAACCGCGGCGCGTACGAAGGCAAGTCGCAATCGGTCGGTTTGAATATAGAAATCCCTCACGAGCAGCAGCCTAATAAATATCAAAATATATCGCTCCACTTCCGCTATTTCTTTGCCCGCAAAGTAATGTTTGTAAAGTACGCTTCGGCCATTGTGATTATGCCGGGCGGATTCGGTACGCTTGATGAGCTGTTCGAGATGCTGACTCTGATTCAGACCGAAAAAGTGTTTCATTTTCCGGTTGTGCTGGTCGGCTCCGATTTCTGGGGCGGCTTAATCGATTGGATTGTGTCCAGCCCCATCGGCACCGGTACTTTGTCCAAAGATGATCTGAAATTATTTTCATTGACCGATGATCCCGACGAGGTTGTTCGGATAATTAAGGAAGGTTACGCCAAGGTTCGCCGCTCGAAAGCCATTTAAGCCGGATATATTACTTGTCTGCAGCCTGCAACTGTCGGCGGGTTAATTCAACGATCAGAAAAATTATCATAAGTGAGATATGTATTCCCATGTAAATCCAGTTCCCGTCATGCCAGGCGCGATATTCGAACTTCGGGAAAAGCAACCTGGCAATCAGAATTGAAATAGCCAAAAGCGTTATTAAAATGACACTATTGATCCATTTATTATATCTCCGGAACAGCTCTTTAATATGACTCCCGCGAATATTAAGATAGGATAATACGAGCGGCACCAAAAATATCGCCGGCGGCAGAAATAGCCGGCTTTCACGAAAATGTCCGTAAAAATAAGTTGATAAGATACATCCGATGGCGGTGAGGACCGCCCCGAAACGGATAAGATTCGCATATCTGAAATTTACTTCGGGCTTTTGAAAGAGTTGATAAAATCCGATCACCCAGATAAATCCAAGAGAAACAATAAATGAAAATATGGAATCACTGGTACGCAGCGCGCCGTCGAAATTAAATTGATATCCGTATTCCGGATGGGGAAAATAAAAGCCGACAAGCAGTATCCGTCCACCGAGGAATAATGCAAGAGTCAATAAGCAAACCAAAATCGATTCGCCCGGGCCGCCATTTTTTTGCCGATATATTATCGCGCACAATATGGGAATAAAAAATGCGGCCGTCTCCCGTGCCACCAGTGCGCATGCCATTGCCAGAGCGGCCAAAATGAATTTATGTCGAATCGCCAATCCTAGTGACAGCGGAACCATCAAATATAGCCAGAAATCCGACCATGTGAAAATCGGCTCAAAGTGCGCCAGGAATACAGGCAAAGATAGCGCAAAGATTATCATCCCGATTGCGCTGAATCTATGATTGTACCCTAATTGATTGAAATAAAAATAAAGGGCGGGACACAACAGAAAAAACAGCAGGAATTGCAGACCGAAAAATGCGCTTCGATATGTCAGTCCGATGTGCGTGGCAAGAAAACGTACAATGTTAGTCGTTAACGGCCTGACCCGAAATACATCCTGCGTAATATGCAGCTTTATATTCTCAATCCACTGCCCTTCACTCTGGTGTATTGTGCTGGGGCTGGAAATGTGTACCAAAACAGTCAGACCGGTCAAAATAAGGGCGATAATCCAGATGCGGATATATTTCCCGCGAGGCCCGGCCCTCGAACTATGCGAAATCCACGTTTCCACAGGCTCCGTTCTGTCCGGCATTTGATTTTATTTCCCCTCTATTGTACCCGATTTGGTTTTAGATTATGCCCGAAGGTTTTCCTCCGAGAATGCTTTCTCCAACGCCGGATCGGTAAAGATGCCGTCTTTGCGAATTAATTTATCATCAAAATATATCTCGCCGCCGCCGTAGTCTTTTCTTTGAATCAACACCAGATCCCAATGAATGGCCGACTTGTTACCGTTGGGTGCTTCGTCATAGCAGCAGCCGGGTGTCAGGTGTATCGAACCGCGGATTTTTTCGTCGAAAAGGGTGTCTTTCATCGGATGCAGGACAAAAGGATTCACGCCGAGAGAAAACTCGCCGACATATCGTGCATTTTCATCGGTATCCAATATTTTGTTCAATTTGTCTTCAAATGCCGCCGAGGTAGCCTTGATTATTTTGCCGTCTTTGAAAGTAAAACTGATGTCGTTATAGACGACACCTTCATGCAGGGATGGGGTATTATATGTAATCGTGCCATTGATCGACTCCCTGACCGGGGCCGTATAAACCTCACCGTCGGGAATATTACGCGTCCCATCACACTTGACGACATTAATGTTTTTAATTGAAAAAGTCAGGTCAGTCCCCGGTGACTTAATATGCACTTTATCGGTTTTATCCATCAATTCCACCAGCGGTTCCATCGCCTTCGACATCCTGGCATAATCCAGACAGCAGACATCGTAATAGAAATCTTCGAATTTTTCCTGCGATGTTTCCGCCAGCTGTGCCATGGCGTTATTGGGAAATCTCAACACGCACCAGTTGGTGTGCTTGACGCGCTGCTCGAGGTGCACCGGTTTGTAGAATATTTTCTGAAAGCGCTCCATCTGCTTCGAATCGATATCGGCCAGATCGAACGGATTGTCGGAACCGCGTAGTCCAATGTAGGCCGACGCTTTTTTCATCATGTCAAGATGGTAATCCGACAACTTTTGCATCTGTTCCTCGTCTGCCGTCCGGAGAAACTGGCGTGTAAGCGATTCATCATTATAATACCAGAAAGTCACCCCGCCCTTTTCGGTCGCGTATTTGATGATTTCCTTACCCAGTTCAAGCGTCTCGACACCTTTGATTTCAAGATATAAAATCTCGCCCGGCTGCAGCCCCACCGAATAGTCAATCAGACTTTTCGCCAATACGGTATTGCGTTTGTCCTTCATGTTATAAATCCTTTCTTATTTTTCGACAAGATACGTTATAATAAAATAAATTGCAAGACGCCCATGCATATTTGTATCTTTCACAAGATTAATGAGAGATTTTCCCCCCGATAATTATTATATTTATATTCGCCTAATTTGCAAACGTTATAAGAATTAGATTATATCCATATATTGATGTATGATCCAATTGCCGAATTTGCTTGCTTCGAGATTGTTGAATTGATTATCTTTTAAAAAAAGGAAGAGCATGAAATGGAAATGAAAAGTATGGAACAGCAGAGTTTTGAACAGTTTCTGTGCGTCAAAATCGGCGGACACTGGCTGGCTGTTGATGCCACACGGATAGTTGAAATCATTAATCCGGCCTCCACACAAAGCGTCGGTACACAACTCAAGGACGACGGCAAGATTATCGATTACCACGGTGAAATTTTACAGACTATCCGTCTTGCCGACATCCTGCTCGGCTCCGGTTCTCATTATGATACGTCGCAGCGCATTCTGATTTCAGAGGTGGGGGAAAGGATGGCCGGTTTGATTGTCGATTCCGCAGAAGAAATTATCAGAATTCCAAAAGACAAGCTGTCGATAATCGAACCTGTCTCTTCCGATATGAATATCGAGTCGCTCGAAGGGGCAATTGAAATCGACGAAAAAGTGATTAATATCTTATCTCTTGATAAATTATATCACCTGGCCGGAGTCGTTTGACGCCGGGTTATATTTGTTATCTAACTGTCCCGGGCAAATAATAGTGTATTCTATAGGCCCTATTCAACGGCATTTATTGACATTTTGACTATTCAATTCATTTTTCGGCCTATATTGTAATTTTAGCCGCTTATAACTATATTCCCCGAAAATATTCAGACGGTGTTGGAACCGGGATGAACAAAAAACGGCAGCTTAATATATTATATGCTAATATCGGTCGCGGGCATCCATATTATCTCGACGGTGTCATCGAATCCACGCAAACAAAATATTCCGATCAAATACATTTGAATATCATCGATGTTTTTGCACCATCTCGCGGTTTGTCTCTAAAGTTATGGTGCCTTGTTCGGTGGCTATACCGGATCGGGAGTCAGGGCGGAATCACCGGTCGGCTGTATGGAGCTATCCGAAAAGGCAGAAATCCGGGTCGATACGGTTTATTGGAAAAATGTCTGGGGCGGGATATCAGGAAATATTTGAAAAAAGAAAAATGTCCGACGCTCGTGGCGCATCCCATTTTAATTCCTATGATATCGGATATTGTCGATGTCTATTACCAGCATGGAGAGATTGCGGTACCTGATGAAGCCGTGGTTAAAGGTCCCCGAAATACCTTCGTACCGCTTTTGATATCAAAGGATAAGTTCTTTAGGGCCGGATCACCTGAAATTAATATTAAAGTCACCGGATTATGTATCGAAAATCAATTGGCCGAAAAAGCATCCACCTATTTCGAGCGCCGGCTGTCGAGAATAAAAGAGGGCAGCCGGCTATGTGGCGGTTTTTTTTCGTCGGGCGCCGAACCGCATCAGCATATCGATAAAATTATTCTGGCGCTTGATTCATTAAGGAAGAACGGTGGACAGGCCTGCGTTTTCTGCAAAAAGGATGGTAATCTCGAAAAGGCGATTTCGAATCGACTGAAAGTCAGGATCATTGATAATCTCAATCAGGCAGAGAATATCGGCGGTCTCTTAGAATCGGAAAATATTCTTGCCATTTCTTATGGAAGCCGAAAGGAAGAGAATATTTGCACTCTACATCTGTTTGGGTTTCTTGATTATTTCGTGGCGCCGTCGCATGAACGTACCAATTGGGCCGTCGGATTGGGATTACCGATGTTTATTCTGCATCCTGTTATAGGTACATTCTCGCCGCTCAACAGGGAGTTTTTATTGAAGGAGGGAGTTGCGGTCGATCTTGATATCGATCATAAGGCAATCAATTTTGCGGATATGCTATCCGGCCTCGTTAATGATGGCTCTTTGTTGAAAATGGCTCAAAACGGCCATGGTAAATTCGATATTAATGGTTTTGATACAGTTGCGGATTACCTGAAAGATGAGTTAATATAATATGGCCGCTATTTTTGGGTATTTTAAAAGATACGACCGCCGTCTCTGGATTCTCGCACTGGGATGGGTCGCTTCTGCCGTCGGTTTTTCGCTGGTTTTTCCTTTTTTGGCGATTTATTTTCATTCCGAACTCGGTATCTCTATGACCCAAATAGGCTTATTCCTTACAGTGTCCGCTACCGTCAGGGCTGTTTTTCAGGCCTTTGGGGGAGAGCTCTCGGATAGAATCGGCCGCTATTACCAGATGGTCGGCGCCCAGTTTATCCGGACAATCATTTTTGTTTTTCTGTCTTATTCCATATATGCCGGCTGGGGTTTTTACGGTATCGGTGCGCTGGTAATTGTAAATTCGGTTTTCGGTGCCCTGTTTCAACCGGCTGCGAACGCCGCCGTTGCCGACATTGTCGATAAAGAGCAACGCACCGAAGCTTATTCGATCGCGCGTGTTGCCGGAAATCTGGGCTGGGCCATCGGCCCTGCTGTCGGCGGTTTTCTGGCGGCCAAATCTTACGATATTTTATTTCTTTTTGCCGGAGGTATGACCTTGCTGTCAAGTTCCATAATTGCCATTTTTCTGCGAGGTCTAAAAAGCCACGAACGGTCTCATGAATCGTTTAAATTAAAAGATGTCTTTTCCTACGGCATAAACAAACTCATTTTCAAGCATGCCGCTCTGATGCTGGTTCTTTATCTGGTTATTTCTCAATTGATCACGCCGCTGTCGCTTTATACGGTCGATTTTATGGGCATCTCCAAAAAGCAACTCGGTCTTCTTTTTGCCATGAATGGATTGATGGTTGTTTTACTGCAAATCCCGATAACAAGGCTCCTGCGGCCGATTCGATTGACCATTCAGCTGGTGCTGGGTTCGATTATTTACGCGATCGGATATTTTTTCGTCGGCCTGGTCTCCACTTTCGGCCTGTTTATCGTGGCCATCATTATTATTACGACCGGTGAGAATTTTGTTTCACCGCCGGCTCTGTCAATCACCGCCAATCTGGCTCCGCCCGGAAGGACCGGAAGGTATATGGGCATTTACGGATTTGCCTCGACCGTCGGATGGTCTCTCGGTCCGGCCGTGGGCGGGACTTTGCTGGATCTCGCCAAGCCTGATTTTATTTATTCCTGGGGAGCGATATCGGCTTTGGCGATTATATCCGCCATCGGTTTTGGCTGGCTTACCGGGCAGATACCGCCTGAAGTCAATCGCCATAAAAAAGATTAATAATTTATTACACGTTTACATAATTATGACGAGTTTCCCGATCTGATTACCGTACGGCGATTCGACCGTATAATAATATATACCTGAAACGACCGGCATCGTATTGCGCGAAATCAAATCCCAGGTGTCGTGCGAACTGCTCGGGTCCCCTTCGGGGTAATCATGCTCGATAGTCCTGATAAGATCGCCGTCAATACTGAATATTTTTATAGTACACTTATGCGGGAGATTGGCGAAATGTATGGCTCGGGTTCGCTCGCGCGGCAGCGTTGGTTCCTGCCATCCCTCGTAATATTCCCGATAGTCGACGTCAATTCTATACGGATTCGGATAGACATACACTTCCAGTCCCTTTTCACGAACCATCTCGCTGGAGTTCTGGGCGTATCCCATGACGGTTATATTGGTATCGGCGGGATCGGTCTCGATGGGAGCCAGACCATTTTGAGGAACCCCGTGATCGAATGTGGTTACCGAAACGAAATAGGGTACTGATGGGAGAAGATCCCTTAAAACATATTCGTATTCGAAATACTTCAGTTGCCCGTCTTCAGTAACTTCATTGGGATAAAACATATTAGCCGTATCGAGGTTGAGAGTCGACGGATAAGGTTGATCGGGATAAATCTTGTGGATGCCCATCGTATTGGTTAAATCGGAGCAATTCCATTCATGCCTGCCGAAATAATATTGCTCGGTGTTGCCGGTCGCGCTATTGTAATATGCAAAAAGAGTTTCGGTATCATAATAACGGCTCGGGTCAAAATCTTCGCCGTACATATGCTTGAGATCGGCTAAGGTAAACGGCGGCTGTTTGATTCTCCAATCGGTAATATGGATGCCTCGATTGTTATAGCCGGAATAAAATTCATACCTGTCGTAATTTTCGATATCGTACGAAGCCATCATCATATAATCGCATTGCTGCCCCGAGTGGGAAATATATACACGATATCCCTCGAAGTCGTTATCCTGGCTGAATTGATCGGGAGTTGTCTCGGTCTTTAATCCGTTCCACCGAATAGTCATCCGGCCCAGATTATTGGCATCCAATTCCGGATAAATCCTTATTTTTGGATTCAACGGCGGCTTGGCTCCGACGAAATCGGGAACGCCGTCACCGGCATACCACAGCGTATCGGACCAGCGACAGGACATTACCGTATCAAAAATCGTGTCGGCCGGGCCCGTGACAATCGTATCGATTCGCGAAATATACTGATTTAGGCAATATATATGATATTTCCCGCTGTAACCGTCACCGTCGGTATCGACCCCCGGATTGTCATATATCCACGAAGCCCATAAGGCATTATTCTGCAAATCAAGAAAGTTGTATCCCGGTTGAAAGTGTTCGCCGGAAACAAATGCCACCGTCAGGGGCAGTATTTCTCCGCCTTTTAGATTATAAGGTCCAAATGAAATCAGATAACGTATGTCGGCCCCGGAACCGTATGACATCGCATATTGAGGAACCGGAAGCCATCCGTCCAGTGTATGATTACGATACATTTCAAGTTGATTGTAATCGAATTCTTTGGAGGCCATCATGTAGTACTTGCTGTTATCCCCGACCGGTGTTCCCAGGCGTCCGTAAAACGTCCGAACCGGCTGACCGTTGCTCTTTCTCGGGCCCCAGTCATATTCGGGGTCCCAGCTGGAAACCCACCAGTTGAAATCGAACATTCTATCACCCGGCGACCTGAGGACTTTTGTGGCCACCGCCGACGTCGGCGAACGATAGCCGAAAAAGGCGCCTGTGATAGGATCGGGGTCACCGTCATTGTCGGCGGCCCAGACAAGATCGAGCGTATCCGTCAATCCCCAGATGTACTGGGAGGGCAGCGTTTTTTGATAACCGCAGATGTCATCCCATCCGTACGAATAGCTATTGGTTTTGCCGCAATCATTGTCGACATACAGACCGATATAAACACTGTCTAAATCTCTCAATTCAATATTGCCGATCTCAAAATCCATGATAATGAAATCTTCAGCATAGGCATAAGACCAGGCATAACTTTTCTGCTTGACTTCGATTCTTATCGGATGGTGGAGTTTGCCGGTAAAATCATCAAACCCGGTCAGGTCTTCATCAGTAATGGTGTCGGTGTAGACGGCGATGAAATCCTGTTGCGAAACGGAACTGTCAAACTCCGGCGAACACCTGTCGGTCGAGGACCGGTATCTGATTTGACCGTCCGGGCAGGGTAGAGGCCACCATTCGTGCACATCTTCCTGGTACGTCAGACCTCTCGCGGTCGAGACTATCGTATCCCGTCCGATGACCGTCCCGATCCAGAGCTGCGCTTCCTCGAGATAGTTTAATTCGTATCCGGGGGGATATGTCCATGACGGTGCCGGGTCACCGGTCATTGGATCGGTAGCCGGATTATCTCTGGGTAATCCGATAAGACCATAATTGGAAATAGTCAAATTCATACGCCCGATATTATGGACGGCTATCCCGGCACAGGGCGGATCGTCGACGTCGTAATTAGATGATTCAATTTGCGACGTGTATAAACTCCGCGCCATACCGATTTCAACAGATGAAATAGTCATCAGGCAAATCGCTCCGAATATAAAAATTGCTTGTCGAGTCATGAATTAATCAGCTTTCATAAGCTACATAATTATTACAAGTTTACCGATTTGATTGCCGAACTCCGATTCAACAACATAATAATATATTCCGGAAACGACCGCCTGCGTATTGCGGGTGATCAAATCCCATTGCTCATGCATACAGGTCGGGTCCTCGGAGGCGCAATCATGATTTATCTCTCTTATCAGGTCCCCGTCAATCGAATAAATTTTTATAGTACATTTATGCGGCAGATTCGTAAAATGAATAGCCCGGACTCTATCATCAGGCCGGTCACTGCCCAAACCCTCAAACCCATAGGCGCGATATTGACCGTCTATTCGGTAGGGATTGGGATAAACCACGACCTCCGGTCTTTCTTCTTCAACCAGGGCGACCGCGTTCTGGGGATAGGCGCCGACGGCGTTAATCGTCGGGTTGGTTTCGAGAGCTTTCAGCCCGTGCCCCGGCGATCCGTAATCAAAGGCCGTCACCGAAACAAAATATAATCTCGACGGCAGCAAATCCCGAAGAACATATTCATATTCGAAGTACTTGAGATATCCGTCTTCAGTCAATTCTTCGGGATAATATATTTCGGCCGAGTCCAGGATTAACGTTGAGGGAAATGGTTCGTCGGGGAAACTTTTGTGGATACCCAGCGTGTCGGACAGGTCGCCGGCATTCCAGTCCTGTTCCGAAAAATAGAAGACGGAATCCGGATCAGTGTCATTGTACTTCCGGAAAGGATGGTCGGAATCATAATTCATGGGGTCGAAATCCGGTCCATATATCTTACGCAAGGAGTCAGGGGTCAATGGCGGGTCCGGCAGGACCCATTTTTCCTTTTGATAGGACCATACCCATCGGTCATAATCTTTTTTATCAAAAGATGCCAGAATGGTAAAATCGGACCTATTGCTCGTAAGCGAAACCAGAATTCGATACCCTTCGAAATCGCGCATATTGCTGAAAATGTCTTTTTCCATTTCACTTTGAAGCCCGTTCCACCGTACGACGAGCTCGCCGCCATCCTGTTTTGTCATCCGGGGATAAATTCTCAATTCCGGCGGCGTCGGCGGTTGCGCTCCGCGGAAATCAGGAATCCCATCACCCTGATAATAGATGGTGTCGGCTTTCGTATATACCCATTCACACGCCGCCGAGTCGGGTGAGATGGAATCGCAGACCAATGTCGATTCAAAAGCGCAGACCCTGAAATCCCCCATGTAGCCGTCGCCGTCGCTGTCATAACCCGGATTGTCATATACCCAGGACGCCCATATGGAATTCTTCGCCAGATCCGAAAAATCCCATGTATTGTAATATCGCTCGGGCTCATTTATGTTAAAATATTTCTCATAATCATCAGGATTCCGGTGAAGATTTTGGCCCAACACCCAAGCAAAGGAAACCGGCAAAACCTCTCCCGGCGAGATATCGAAAGGCCCGAACGACAACAAATACCGGGCATCGAATCCATCGGCGATATCGGCGGCGTTGTCCGGTCGGGGCAGCCACCCCGCCGCCGAGTGATCTTTCCCGGCAAAGAGTTGGTCGTAATCGAACTCATTGTGTCTCATAACATAATATTTATTGGCATCACCATTCGGCGTCCCCAGAATCCCGTTCATATTTCGGAAGGGATCATCAACCGTCCCGGCTCGACGCGGCCCAAAATCCTGGCTGGGATTGTAATTGGTCGCCCACCAGTTGAAGGAATAGTTGAGCGAATCGGACGGTGTTCGAACGACCCTGACCCCGGCCACGCCGGTTGCTGATTTGTTAGTGAACTTTCCGGTTTCGTCGGGATCACCGTCATTGTCCGTGATATAGGCGATATTAATCGTATCCAGAAATTCGCAGGCGCTTCCCGGCGAGGGAAAAGTCCGCAGAAAACCGCACAGGTCATCGCCATATCCATCGCTCCCTACCTTCGACGAATGATGGACATCGCCGTCAACATAAATCGCCATATAGACCTTATTTAAGTCTTTACTGCCGATATTTTTGATCGAATAATTAAAGAGAATGAAATCCTGAGCGTATTCATAACTCCAGGCGTAACTTTCCTGCTCTACTTCAATATTCAGAGGAATGTGCGGGCGACCATCCGTGGGATCAGTCAAAACATATTGCGGATTGGTCAAAATATCCGAATAATCTGCGATTATATCCTGCTCCGATTTGGCATCATTGGAAAAAAAAGGATTCGAAGGCTGGATCGACCTCCTTTCAATGACGCTCCGGGAATCAGGCCAGAATTCCACCACGCTGTAATAGTCGTCGACGCCGATCGATACAAGGGTGTCGCGCCCGACTATCGCCCCGATCCAGAAGCCGCCAACGTACAGGTAATTGATATTGGAGCCGCCCGGATATTCACAGGAAGGGGCCTTCAATCCGGTCAACGGATCAACCTGATCTCCCAAATACCCCAACCCGAACTGGCCAATGTTGGTTACCGTCAACCAGACCTCACCGACATTATGAACAGCAATTTCGACATTCGGCTGATCACCGAGGGCAATCTTGGGGAGTTTTATGTGTGCTTTGCCGTCCCGGAAATCTTTGGGAAAACCTATGGCCAAAAGCATCCGGGGAAAGATAATCAGGATAACCATAAGCCATAAATACTTCATGCGCCCGTTCTTGCATATGCCCATAAAAAACTATTTTGGATTAATACGCCAAAGGCAATTAAAGTAATATAACGTCGCCGGGCTCGACGCGTTTTGCAATATCGATTGCCTGCGGTTTTGCCGGCGCCGGTGACAGGTGGGCCTAATAACATTTTGCCGCGTACTACATAATAATGACGATTTTACCGATCTGGTTGCCGTATTCGGATTCGATCGAATAATAATAAATACCGGACACCGCCGTTTGAGTGTTGCGCGTTATTATATCCCAGCGGTCATGCATACTTCGCGGAGAATCCTTGGGATAATCATGGTCTATCTCACGAACCAAATCGCCATCAATCGTAAATATTCTAATCGTGCATTTGTTGGGCAGATTCAGAAAATGAATCGCACGCGTCCGCTCATCCGAAACCCCCTGCTGCGCTACCAGGTGACCCTTGTTCGGGCCGTCAATGTAATCCCGTCCTTCGAATCCTTCTTCCTTGTAATTGCCGTCGATACGCCACGGATTGGGATAGACAATGACATTCAAACCGCCCTGCTCAACGGTCGTGTTCGTATTGGCGGCATATTCGGCAACATAATTCCTGTATTCCGGAGTTTCCAGCGATTCCAGCTCACCCGGCGAACCATAATCAAAAGCGGTTACACCAACATAATATAACTGTGACGGCAGGAGACCGTCCAATACATATTCATATTCATAATACTTGAAAAATAATCCGTCTTCAGTCAGTTCCTCGGGATAGTAAATCCGCGCCGAATCCAGACTCCTCGTGTTCGGAAGCGGCTCATCGGGATAAACCTTATGAATACCATCCGGATCACTCAGATCGGACTGGTTATAATCCTGCGTCGCAAAATAATATCTACTGATTTCATTGTCCGGGCTGACATACTTATAAAAATTATCCGGACCATAATCAAGAGGGTTAAAATCCCTCCCGTAAAGCGTTCTTAGCGAATCCAGCGAAAAAGGAATATCCACCAGTTCCCATTCCGAGCCGTTCCATGTATATCGATTGTAATCCTCCCGATCATACGAGGCAATCATGGAAAATTGATCCGGATTCGGCGACAACGCCAGGTAGACGCGATAACCTTCGAAATCATCTAGATTACTGAAACGATCTTTGGTCGTCTCCGACAGCATTCCGTTCCAGCGCACTCGAAGTTCACCCTCACTGTTGTTGATAACACGCGGGATGATTTTTGAGCCTAAAGTGTCGCCCAAATCATTGACCACCCATAATTCCGGAGGCGGCGGGGGAGAGGCCCCCAGAAAGTCGGGCACATTGTCACCGGCCGTGTAAACCGTGTCAACCTGAGTGTATTCCCAGACGCAATTAATCGTATCCGGAGGAATCGTATCACAGACTTGCACCGAATCACGATAACACAATCTGAACGGACCTCTGTATCCGTCGCCGTCGGTATCGATCCCCGGATTGTCATAAATCCATGATGCCCAGACGGCATTTTTTCCCAGATCATCAAATCCCAGATACTTATAGTATGTACTATCGGGATCAGTTTCATTGTGAAAAAATAAATCATTGTAGGCATTGCAGTCGGTATGAAATTTATCTCCGGCTACATAAGCAAAACTGATCGGAAGGACTTCGCCGGGATTGATATCGAACGGGCCGAAAGACAATAAATACCGGGTGTCCCAGCCGTCGGCAAAACCGGGTGAATTTGATGTGGGGGGCAACCAGCCGGCCCCGGTATTGTCCTTGGCGGAAAACAATTGATCGTAATCGAATTCCTCATGTCTCATGATATAATATTTGTCGCGATCTCCCATCGGCGTTCCCAGACCGCCGGTCGCAAACTGACGGAAGCGATCCGTTATCGTATCTTTCAGACGGGGACCAAAATCGTCGGGAGGATTCTGATTCGATATCCACCAGTTAAATGAATATTTCAGCGTATCGCTTGACGGCGTTCTGACTATTCGGGTGCCGGTTACGGCCGGTAATGTCAGGGCATCCGGACAGGGCGGTACTTCGCCGGATCTTTTTCCGTCATTGTCGGCAATCCAGGCAATGTTAATCGTGTCCAGCCAATCCTGACCGGGACAATCTTTTATCGCTTTGGTCGTTCGACGAAAACCACAGATATCATCCTGAGCGTCATCCCAGACGTCCCACGTACCGACATCGCCGTCGACATATATTCCCATATACACTTTATTTAAAACCTTCCGGCCGATATTTTCGATCGAATAATCGAATAAAACAAAGTCCTGTGCATAGGCGTAACTCCAGGCATAGCTTCGCTGAGTGACCCTGATATTCAACGGCTTGTGCGGCCGGTTATCAAAGGCGTCATCAGCTACGCAGGAGGGATCCGTTACCGTATCAACATAAACGCTTATGAAATCCTGTTCCGAAACGGCATCTATGTCATTTGGATTGGACAGCGACCGATGCACGATTCTACCCTCCGGGTCCGGCGCCGGCCACATTTCCATAGTATATGCCCAGCCGTCGGCGCCGACCGAAACCAGCGTATCCCGGCCCACGATGGCGCCGATCCAGAAAGAACCGGCAAATAAATAGCTGTTCAATCCCGGATAAGGATATGTGCAGGAGGGCACATCGCCCTGAAGGGAAACGCCCGCGTATTGGAGAAAGCCCCGGCCAAAGTGTCCCATATTAGCCACCGTCAGACCGATTAAGCCGACATTGTGAACAGCATAATTTACAATATCCCTGCAACCTCCGGCTGTGGTCTTAAATGATGCGCTCGGGATTTCACCCGGCTTATATTGAAATCTGGCATACAGATTGGCCCCACCCAGCCAGACGGCTATTATTAACAGGTAAGCGGTATAAACTGTGAGCTTCGATAATTTCATTTCAGCCTCTTTATTGTTTCAGCAATTTTATAACCATATAATCTACAAAATATGCAAGAAAACTTCAAGGGAAATATTATCTCTTTTTGTTTGTTCCCTTCTGTCAAGAATATTGGCCGATATTTTACACGAAGATTTTTCGCCAGCTATGTCCTTCTTAAATGGTCAATTACATAATAATGACGATTTTACCGATCTGGTTGCCGTATTCGGATTCGATCGAATAATAATAAATACCGGACACCGCCGTTTGAGTGTTGCGCGTTATTATATCCCAGCGGTCATGCATACTTCGCGGAGAATCCTTGGGATAATCATGGTCTATCTCACGAACCAAATCGCCATCAATCGTAAATATTCTAATCGTGCATTTGTTGGGCAGATTCAGAAAATGAATCGCACGCGTCCGCTCATCCGAAACCCCCTGCTGCGCTACCAGGTGACCCTTGTTCGGGCCGTCAATGTAATCCCGTCCTTCGAATCCTTCTTCCTTGTAATTGCCGTCGATACGCCACGGATTGGGATAGACAATGACATTCAAACCGCCCTGCTCAACGGTCGTGTTCGTATTGGCGGCATATTCGGCAACATAATTCCTGTATTCCGGAGTTTCCAGCGATTCCAGCTCACCCGGCGAACCATAATCAAAAGCGGTTACACCAACATAATATAACTGTGACGGCAGGAGACCGTCCAATACATATTCATATTCATAATACTTGAAAAATAATCCGTCTTCAGTCAGTTCCTCGGGATAGTAAATCCGCGCCGAATCCAGACTCCTCGTGTTCGGAAGCGGCTCATCGGGATAAACCTTATGAATACCATCCGGATCACTCAGATCGGACTGGTTATAATCCTGCGTCGCAAAATAATATCTACTGATTTCATTGTCCGGGCTGACATACTTATAAAAATTATCCGGACCATAATCAAGAGGGTTAAAATCCCTCCCGTAAAGCGTTCTTAGCGAATCCAGCGAAAAAGGAATATCCACCAGTTCCCATTCCGAGCCGTTCCATGTATATCGATTGTAATCCTCCCGATCATACGAGGCAATCATGGAAAATTGATCCGGATTCGGCGACAACGCCAGGTAGACGCGATAACCTTCGAAATCATCTAGATTACTGAAACGATCTTTGGTCGTCTCCGACAGCATTCCGTTCCAGCGCACTCGAAGTTCACCCTCACTGTTGTTGATAACACGCGGGATGATTTTTGAGCCTAAAGTGTCGCCCAAATCATTGACCACCCATAATTCCGGAGGCGGCGGGGGAGAGGCCCCCAGAAAGTCGGGCACATTGTCACCGGCCGTGTAAACCGTGTCAACCTGAGTGTATTCCCAGACGCAATTAATCGTATCCGGAGGAATCGTATCACAGACTTGCACCGAATCACGATAACACAATCTGAACGGACCTCTGTATCCGTCGCCGTCGGTATCGATCCCCGGATTGTCATAAATCCATGATGCCCAGACGGCATTTTTTCCCAGATCATCAAATCCCAGATACTTATAGTATGTACTATCGGGATCAGTTTCATTGTGAAAAAATAAATCATTGTAGGCATTGCAGTCGGTATGAAATTTATCTCCGGCTACATAAGCAAAACTGATCGGAAGGACTTCGCCGGGATTGATATCGAACGGGCCGAAAGACAATAAATACCGGGTGTCCCAGCCGTCGGCAAAACCGGGTGAATTTGATGTGGGGGGCAACCAGCCGGCCCCGGTATTGTCCTTGGCGGAAAACAATTGATCGTAATCGAATTCCTCATGTCTCATGATATAATATTTGTCGCGATCTCCCATCGGCGTTCCCAGACCGCCGGTCGCAAACTGACGGAAGCGATCCGTTATCGTATCTTTCAGACGGGGACCAAAATCGTCGGGAGGATTCTGATTCGATATCCACCAGTTAAATGAATATTTCAGCGTATCGCTTGACGGCGTTCTGACTATTCGGGTGCCGGTTACGGCCGGTAATGTCAGGGCATCCGGACAGGGCGGTACTTCGCCGGATCTTTTTCCGTCATTGTCGGCAATCCAGGCAATGTTAATCGTGTCCAGCCAATCCTGACCGGGACAATCTTTTATCGCTTTGGTCGTTCGACGAAAACCACAGATATCATCCTGAGCGTCATCCCAGACGTCCCACGTACCGACATCGCCGTCGACATATATTCCCATATACACTTTATTTAAAACCTTCCGGCCGATATTTTCGATCGAATAATCGAATAAAACAAAGTCCTGTGCATAGGCGTAACTCCAGGCATAGCTTCGCTGAGTGACCCTGATATTCAACGGCTTGTGCGGCCGGTTATCAAAGGCGTCATCAGCTACGCAGGAGGGATCCGTTACCGTATCAACATAAACGCTTATGAAATCCTGTTCCGAAACGGCATCTATGTCATTTGGATTGGACAGCGACCGATGCACGATTCTACCCTCCGGGTCCGGCGCCGGCCACATTTCCATAGTATATGCCCAGCCGTCGGCGCCGACCGAAACCAGCGTATCCCGGCCCACGATGGCGCCGATCCAGAAAGAACCGGCAAATAAATAGCTGTTCAATCCCGGATAAGGATATGTGCAGGAGGGCACATCGCCCTGAAGGGAAACGCCCGCGTATTGGAGAAAGCCCCGGCCAAAGTGTCCCATATTAGCCACCGTCAGACCGATTAAGCCGACATTGTGAACAGCATAATTTACAATATCCCTGCAACCTCCGGCTGTGGTCTTAAATGATGCGCTCGGGATTTCACCCGGCTTATATTGAAATCTGGCATACAGATTGGCCCCACCCAGCCAGACGGCTATTATTAACAGGTAAGCGGTATAAACTGTGAGCTTTGATAATTTCATCTCGGCCTCTTTATTGCTACTTGCCCTGCCTTATGGGCGCATAATTTAATATAATCGATCTGCTTCTACAAGCCCAAAATCTATAAATATTTAGCCTTAATTAATGACGCCGCCAGTTGTCGGATGTTTGATGAAAAAATATAAAAAAATTGAAGTTTTTGGATTCCTGAGAGCCATCCCGGGTGCGAAAAAATGCAATGTATTTTTATAACGATTCTTCTTATTAAGTTTCAGAATTCAGGCTTTGCCAGGTAATATTAAATTCCCGGAATAATCGGCTGCGTAATAAGCTGATTTCATCCGGTTTTTTTATATGCAAGCCCATTTATTTTTCATTATTTAGAACAATTTTATATAAATATAAAGGCCGGCAGCGAGGAATTTGAAGTCTCGGCTTGCCGGCCTTAAGTCGTTTTAATACAGGCCTTTATGGCTTATTAAAAGCGTCGGCGGGAATATCAGCGTTTAACTTGTAGTCTTTTATAATGATGTCCGCAATCTTATTGCCGTCAGATTCTATATTAATCGCAAATGGGATTTTTAACCCGGATACATCTCGATAATCGGAATAAGTTTGAGTCAGGTTACCCGGCCCCACCATGGTTTCTCCGAAGTACATCTGGCTCACCGGTAATCCGGTTTCATGATCCAGGCCGAGTTTAAAGGACATCTTGCCATCAAGCGATATGACTTTGACGATATCGGTCATCTTGCCATTCATCTCTTCAGTCTTGACATATACCGCCTGATAGTCAGGACTGCCGATTCTCTTAAACAGATGCAAAGTATTTCGGAAATTTTCCTTTTTGGAATCCGCTATCCTATCACTGCTAAGGTCTATAATCTGATTGCCCTGCTTCATCCAGCCTGAATCCCCGGTGCTGACAGTAATCATCTGGCCCATTGGAAGAGTAACGATTTCTTTGGATTTGTCGGGTAAGACATAAATCGATTCCGTTTCCAGTGCGAATTCTCCCTGCGGAGTGTTCAATTTAACCGTCGCACTGGATTTCGTCGATTTAATTTTGGCAAAACCGTCCGCGCCGCCGCAGGCTTTAACTGCTTTTTTTAACAGTTCCATACCTTTGGCCAGAGTCTCCTCGTTGATGGCGACTTCTTCTTCCGTTTCACCGCTGGGAATACTGATATCGATTGTATCGACGGTTCCCAGATCGCTCAACGGTTCCCCGAATTCATCCGCTTTGCCGACGACGACAATTTGCATCGCGTCGGGATGGAAACGCCGCCGGGCCACGTCGATAACATCATCGGCGGTCACCTTCTGTATATTTTCCCTTACCGTCATCAGAAAATCCTGCGGAAAGTCAAAATAATCGTAATTCATCATGCGGTTGATTATCTCGCCCTTTGAATCAAAATTAAATACAAAGGAATTCAAATAGCTCTCCTTGGCGGTTGCGAGTTCATCTGCGGTCGGCGGGTCGGTCTGCATTCTTCGTATTTCGTCCAGGATCGCCTTGGCCGCTTCAACCGTCGTCTCCAGCTTGGTGACGACATAGTTGTAATAAATCCCCGGATAAGCGATTGTTGTCGAAAAATTCCCCCCGGTGGAATAAGCCAATCCCTTTTTGGAACGAATCTCATTGAACATCCGGCTGCCGAACGATCCTCCCAAAACATTATTGGCCACCGTCAGAGCAAAATAATCCGGATCACCCGTCTTGCCTCCGATATGACCCACGAGAACCGTCGACTGCGTCACGTCATCCTTTTCGATATAATGCACTCCCGGCTTGAATTCATAGCTGACATCAGGCAGCATCGGGACTTTTTCCGCACCGGGCGCCCAGTCCTCGAAATATTTCTTCAGTTTCGCAATCATTTCATCGGAATCGAAATCACCCCAGACGGCAATCATGACATTCTGGGGTGTAATCCATTTATCGTGGAAATCGATCAGGTCGTCACGGGTAATATCATCGACAGTGGCATATTCGGTTTGAAGCGTGTATGGACCATCTTTGCCGTAAATTATCTTCCTGAATTCGCGGGCACAGACATCAAAAGCATCGTCATTGCGGCTCGAGATACTCGTTCTCTCGCTTGTTTTGGCCAGGTCGATTTTATCCTGATTGAATTGCGGGGTGCGCAAAACGTCGGCCAAAATCTCCAGCCCGGTATCAACGTATTCCGAGAGAATATTCATACTTGCCGATCCGTCGGTGCGGCCGATATTTACTTCAACCGCGGCGCCGATTGATTCCAGTGCCTCATCTATGTCGTCCCCCGTCATCCGGGCCGTCCCGCCGGTGCGCATAACCGTCCCGCAAATCTCGGCCAATCCGGCTTTGTCCGGCGTATTAAGAAATTCTCCGGCGGCCAGCCTTACCCGCGCGTGGACAATCGGGAGTTCATGGTCTTCAAGTAAAAACAGCTTGATACCATTGTCCAGCCGCAGCGTATCCACCTGAGGCGGAATAATTTCATGCAACGGCGGATATTTTATTTTATCGATTGTCCGTTCGGCAAAGCTGTTCAAGCCGGTCAGGCAGAAAATCCCGATAAGCAAAAAACCTAAAATTGAAATTCTTCTGTACATTATCCTCACCCTTTCTTATTCTTCCGGTTTTTCGATATAGGTCACGAATCTTTTCTCGGGATCAAGGTATGTTTTGGCGACCCTCTGGATATCCTCAGTGGTCAGAGCGTTAACCTTATCAAGCTCTTTAAACAGCATCCGCCAGTCACCGTACACGAGTTGATATGTCGCTAGTTGACTCGCCAGACCGGCATTGGAAGCCAGGCCGTTTATCAGGCTGGCCTTGGCTCTGGCTTTGATTTTTTCCAGGTCTTTTTCGGGAATCGGTTCGGTTTTAACTTTTTCGATTTCGGCCAGGATTTCAGCTTCATTTTCGCTGTTAGAGCTTTCATTCGACGGCATACAGTACAGCGAAAACAGCGAAGGGTACTTACTTCCCGGGTAGCCGGTGAAGGCCTCCACCTCGACAGCGCTCTTTTTATCTTTGACCAGATTTTTATATAATACCGACGTTCGTCCCGAGCCGAGATAACTCGCCAGCGCCTGAAGCGCCTTCCAGTCGGGATGATTTACAGTCGGGATTTGATAACCGAAAATGCACATAGGCTGCGATTTTTCTATTATCGTCGATTTCCTCACTCCGAACGGTGGTTGTTCATCGATCATCAACTCCATCGGCTTCGGTTTATCCTCCAGACGCCCGAAATATTTTTTCGCCAGTCTGTAAACCTCTTGCGGATCGACGTCACCGACAATTCCGATTGCCATATTCCGCGGTATATAATATTTTTTGAACTGCTCCATCATAACCGGACGGCTGTAATTCTGGATTTCCGACATCTCGCCGATAAGCGGTTCCCCGTACGGGTGCGATTTGTACGCCAGTGTCAGATACTCGTTGACAAGTCGGCCGATCGGCATCGATTCCACGCGGTAGCGGCGTTCCTCGGCCACGACCTGTTTCTCCTTGAAAAGTTCCCGCAGTACCGGCTTATAAAAACGATCCGATTCCATGGCCATCCACAACTCGAGCTTGTTGGAGGGATAGCTTATATAGTATGCGGTTCGATCAAAAGTGGTCCCGGCGTTCAGGCCGACACCGCCGTTGCGTTTTGCAATCAGTCCATATTCATTCGTTTCTGAATAAGAAAACGCCGAATCGGTCGCGACCGCCATCTTCTGGCCAAGCTCGGCCAGTTTCGTCGAGTCGGCCAGATCACCCTTGGAACGCTCTTCGAGAATCAATTGGAAAATGCTATCCTCTACAGCCATCCATTTCTCTTCCTTCTTCAAATCTTTCGAACCGATCTCTTCGGTACCCTTAAAGGCCATATGCTCATACATATGGGCTATTCCGGTGGCTCCTTTGGGGTCGTCGGCGCAGCCGGTATTGACGATCGTGACAAACGATACCACCGGGGCGTCATGCCGCGGCAAAACGATTATCGTCAGGCCGTTGTCGAGGTCGTACTCGGAAATCTTGTCTTCGATTTCCGAAAAATCGAACGCCCAGGCTGTCGATACAACCATTATAATGGCGAATATCACCAGCTTCATCAAAAATTTACTCTGGTTCATCAAACCTCCTGATTTATTTATCACTTGTACTTTTTAACAATAACGATTTGAAAATCATTTAGTTCCATCAGCCTTGAAATATCTAAAATGAATAGTAGATTGTCAAGTATTACAATCAAGACGAATATTTACATTGGTTGCGGAGTATATTTCTCTTATTGTCCACTCTTATTTCACGCCGCCCCCATTAGCGTTCTTAAAAAAGGCGTCATCCCGCTTTTGCAGGATTGACGCCGTAATAATCCGTCTTTCGGAACTCGGTTTATAATTTACTTCCGAAGCGGGGGGCCACAAGCGGTCAACCACTCTTCGCACGTGGCCGGCGGCGGGCCACCCAGATACAGGAAGCCGATAACGAATGTAATGTCAAATATATTACATGTACAGTCTTTATTCGGATCACCGTTACAAAGCTCGTACGGAACAGGGGCCGGGCCACCCAGATAAAGGTAACTGATTATGTATGTGATGTCGAAAATATTGACGGTGGCATCACCGTTGGCATTACCCGGTTCGCAATCGCATGGACCTTCACCGCCGGCAAAATTTTGCCAGTAACCCTGATTCAAATCGAAATTGGCTGAATTTCCCGTACCTACGGCCGTCTGCCCGACTGTACCATTCAATATAAATGATGCCGAACTGCCGCTTCCGCCGCCCGAAGATAACACCTGCCAGTTGATTTCCTCACCGGCTTTGTTGTCCGAATCACCGCCGAAAAGGGCACCGATAAAGACGAAGAAAAGCGACAAAAACACAAAATAAAAAACAATCGTTTTCATCGTTCCTCCCTTATTTGGTTACCCAGGCGCCATTTTCGTAAAAGTTGAACTGATTGTCGGTCGTATTATAAATAACCATTCCATTAGTGGCGGTAATGGCATCTCTTTGCACGGTGGTCATCCTTGGGACTACCAGAGCCCCGGAAGTTGAATTGACATCAAGCGCTCCCTGCGGCGAGGTCGTACCGACGCCGACATCGCCGGCCACATAAAGGTCGCCCGGACCTCTGAGGCCGGTGACAATATTTACGTCGCCAATTATAAGTCCGCCGGCGGAACCATCGACCGTCGAAACACGGAATGCGTACGGTGTGGTTATTAATTCGGTGGGCGGTTCGATTGGTTGAAAACCGACCCGAACATGCAGCCAGCGATTGTCGCCATTAAAGACTTCATCGGTCAAGGCGGAATCGGAGCCGAGTTTTACATTGAATAAACCGTCAGTCACAACCACTGAATCCTGAGTTTCTCCCCATATACAGGCCAAACCGGCCGAATCAAGACAGATGGAGAAAGTCATATCGACCGTCGTGTCGACCGGATTGCCGGCGTCATCAGTCAGTCGCCCCTGATAATTAATCGTGCTCGGGACCACAGCCATCGATGTCGCGACGGCGAGCATAAGGATTAAAATCACAAGTGCAAATAGCTTTCTCGCATAGTTCATTTTGCGCTCTCCTTAAATGGATGATTTATTTATTTTATTGTCTCTCGCTCAACAATCATATTCAGAATTTTTTATTCAGACCGGAGTATTCCAAAGCCGGTAAATTTAATGAAATATAATAAATTTTTTCAGATTGGCAATAAAAAATAGGAGGCTTCAGTTAATCTCAATCGGAATATCGTAATTTCTGTTTGATTGCTATCGTGACACGCATTGGACAACTTTTGAATTATTATTCTTTTTCAGCGGAGAAAATCAGAAAAGAGTCTAAAGCGGCCCAATTTAAAAGCCTCTTTATGCCAATATAGATTACAGACATTTCCGGCGTTTTATATGATGCGCGAATTCTGTTGATTGGAGAAAAGCCTGCTTTTTTTAAGGTCAATTCAAGCGTTTTTGCCGTAAAAAATGACCGATGATATTTCGGATGATTGCCTCCGGACCACTTTTGCCTCGACGCTTTAAATTTCAGGCTGTCAAGATTGGGAACTTCGACGTAACATATTCCGCCGCTTCCAAGCAATTTGCGAATTTTAATTAATTCATCGAGCGGATTAAGGAAATGTTCCAGCACGTGCCATAGTGTAATTATGTCAAATGCAAGACCTTTTTTGACCATGTCTTCCAGCGTCTCATTTCCCGCATTTATTCCAAATTCACTCCTTGCATATTCAATCGCTTTTGCAGAAGCGTCGATTCCGGTTGTCGAATAACCGGCATCACACGCTGTTTTGAGAAAAAATCCAAAACCGCAACCGACATCCAGTAAATCGCCCCGCCTTTTTTCCTTTTTTATAAACTCCAGTCTTTGCTCATTTATGGCGAAAAGCGTCGAAAGCCGTTTATCGCCCGAATCCGGACGATAATCGGCGGCATTATAGATTATTTCATCATAATAGCTTTCATACAGGGTCTTCGTATCAGGCGGATTAGCCAGATAAACCAGCGAACAATTTTTACATTTTACAATCGCAAAATCCTGCTCCAGATATTTTATACGAAATTTATCGCACGCACAATTCGGGCAGTTTCTGTATTCGGCCGTACCGGTCGGCAATAGATTATTCTTACTCAATAATCCCGCCCTCCGGGCCGCAAAATATGATGTCCCCCAAGGCAGTCAATCGAGGTCGGGGAGTCGAATAAGCGGACATTCTCAATTACAAATCGGTTCCGGGCCACCGTTATACAAAAACCCGATCAAATACGTAATATCGAAAATATTTATGATACTGTCGCCGTTGGCATCACCCATATCGAGCGGATCGGGCGCGGGACCATCCAGATACAAATAAGTAATCAGAAACGCAACGTCGAAAATGTTTATGGTGCCGTCGTTGTCGGCATCGCCGCAGGTTCTGGCAACCGTAATACTCAAATGCTGTACGTCCTCCAGAGATGGAATATCGGAATCGACAGCGCGGACGGTAAACGGGAAAGTGCCCAATGCCGTTGATGTTCCCGAAATAACCCCGGTGGAAGTCTCCAGATTTAATCCCTCGGGAAGGTTACCGGCGGTTATATCCCATGTGTACGGCGGGTTACCGCCTTCAGCTTCGACGACAGTCGAGTAAGATAAACTGCCATTTGCGTCAGGAAGTGATGTTGTCATTATGTGAACTTCCGGATCGGGCGGGTAGCAAACCTCGACGCGAATCAGGAAATTGTAATCGGCTCCCCATGCTTCATGGAGCGTTTGCCAATTACTGCCGTCGTATAATCCGCTGCGATTCTGCTCAGGTGTACCATTATCTATATAAAACCAATGCGTGTCAAGCGGGGCGGGCTCGAGATTTGTAAAACCGATATGGAAATCCTCATCCTCCTTGAATGAAATCTGCTTTTCATAAAGATCAATGAATCCCAGGTTGCCGTCGGGAATATCGACAGAGTCGATTTTGGTCGTCGGATAAGTACCATCACTGTTCCAGATATACATTCTGAAAGGTGATTCGGGAAGAATGCCGGTGACGCTCACTGACGACAGAGTGCACTCCTCCGTCGCGGTAAACCTGACATTATATAAATCATATCCGCCGCCATCGGGTAAGGGCGTCATGTACGAGGCCGTGCCATTGTCGAATTGCAACACCTCGCCGCTAAGCCTATTCTGAATCTTTAAGGTCGGGTCACCGATCAGAGTCATACCGTAAAACCAGGATATCTCCCATTCATCGAAACCGCCGATCGCACGTTGGTAGAACCAGTCCTTGAAAGCCTTGCCTATTTCTTCACCCTGCCCGAAGGGCTGATAGAAGTCTTCGAAATAAAGCATCGAGCCGGTCTTGGCGCTGCCGATAGACGCCAGGCCGTGATCCTGATTGAAAGTGTACCATCCGGCGCAATAGTCCGGTTCGATATAGCGGGCATTGGAACAGGCGAACAGATTATAAAAATGCGCCGTCGGTTGGATGGCCTTAATTTCGGAGTTAAATGTCCATGACCACTCGTCATCGGGATGCTTGAAGCCATGCCCCTGCGGCCAGGAATGCGCGCAAACCTGGATAAATTCGTAATCCAGCGGGAGGCGTGCCTTATAATCGGGGCTCCACGTTTCCCAGGGATCACGAATGAAAGTGCGATTGCGATATGACTCACCGACGTTCATATTCCACCAATCGCCCGGTGCCCAGTCGTCGTCGATATATACCAGAGCCCGATTACCGACGGGAAAAAGATCGCACCGGTATAAATGATCTTTGTAAAAATAATTCTCGATTAGATCAACTTCATTAGCGCCGTCAAGCGTCAGGGGCGAAGCGGTCAGCCTGCCGACATAAATCTCGGGAAAAACATTGCCGGTATGAGAGTCATATTTACCGTCGTAGTCGTTGTCTGCAAAAACACCATCCAAATCCATGTAAAAAAGATCTATAGGAAATTCTTCATGCTCCGGCGGATCACCGAAATCGGTTTCATACCATGGTACCGGTAAATCGCCGATAAGGACGCAGCCGGACATACCGTCGGCATATTCGTCCTGCAGAAATGCACGCAAATCCTCAGGGGAACCACCGAGCGTTGTATAGAGCTCGGCATCGTAACCTTCACCGATGAGGTCCATAATATATTGATCGATCGACGATTGCACCTGGTTATAAAGCACGGCGTTGATAATCACGCAGAACTCCACGCCTTTGCGATCATTATTATTTTCGAAGGCGGTTTTCCGTTCTATCTGAAAAGGGCCGACATCTCCAACCTGTGCGCGCCACTCTTCATAAGTTGTGGGTCGGCTGTTATCAGGCGAGACCCAGCGGGTTACCGATGTGTTTCTGATATCGAAATTCGGATCGGATTTGCCAACAGGAACCGGCAAATTGTTTTTTGAGTCCTGAGCGAAAGAGAAGCAGGGCGATAAGCTAATCGCCAGACTGAATAATATACGGAAAATGAACTGTCGATTAATAGTGTGCTTTCTCGAATTATTCATGGACATTTTTTTGTTCCCCGCGCAAAAGTCATTTTAACAACACGTCCTCGTCAGGAGGGGTAATTAGTTTATGTACCGCAATAATATACAAGATGTTTGTATTTTGTCAATACTGAAAGAAATTGGGAATCCGGAAAATCGGTCTTTTTATCCTTGCCCCGGGGAAAGAATCGCATAAACGTGCTTTTCATACTCGGCACATTCGCCAAGATGCATTCTAAGAGAGGGTGGCCAAAAATCAAACCCGGAACGGGTTAATAAATCGATGAAGTCCTCCTTCATCTCCGGTACACCGATTAATAAAGCCCTGTCCCAGTACTTTACGATAATCGATTCCAATAGATTTCGTGCGTTTCGGATATCGTCGCAGACCATCGGGCCGATCATCGAAAAATTCCCCGCACACGGTTTAACGACCGCATAGCCAAATGTTTCAGGCTGCTTGTCGACGTATATCGAATCGGGCATCTGTTCAGAAAATGCCGCCAGCATCCGGGCGCGATTCAGCCCCATTTTTTCTTTGTCGAATTTGATAATATCATCGATCGACGAAGCCAGATGAGTTTTTTCAGAAACGTCCGCTTTTTTTGGATTTCTGCAGAAACGGAGTGATAAGTACTTGTCGCGAAAACCAAGCCTTCTATATAATGGTACGGCCGGAAATACGGCATCAAGCTCGATAGTCTGCACGCCCTTATGCCGGAGATATTCAATGCCCTTTTTCATTAACATTTCACCTATTCCCTGACCGCGATATCCCTCAGGGACAATCAGACCGCCGATAAATCCGAAAAAATCGTACGATGTCGTGGTAATCATCCCGACATATTCATTATCCTGCCGCGCAATAAAACAGCCGTCCGGCTCGAAATCAACATGCCGTTCAAAATCAGCTCTGAGATAGCCCCACTTCTCAATATCGGTCATCGTAAGGGCGAAATCAAAATCGGCCGGCGTCATCACCCGAATGGTTATCATAATGATGGAATATACGAAATCAGGGGCAATTAAGTTCCGGGCCGTCCAAATATAAATATGAAATAAAATAAGTTATATCGAACATATTCACAGTTCCATCATTATTAACATCGGCTATTTCAGGCGGATCGGGGGCCGGGCCGCCCACATAAAGAAAACTTATTAGATATGTAACATCAAAAATGTTTCTATCGCCATCGTCGTTGACATCTCAACATAAATAGATGATATCAAGGCAAATGGGACCGAAGGGTACGGGTGGTTGAAATAACCAATCATTTGTATTATTGATAAAATCACCGCTATCGATACAAAACTGCCCGGTAGCATTGTTGTTACCCACAATGCCGTCAAAATTAACTATAAAAGCCAATAAATTTCCGCTGCCGGGCGGCCAGCTGTATATGCTGGCATAGTGAAACTGATCACCCGCAGGATCGCCATTTGTCAAATCGCCATCCCAGCTTTGATAAGTAATTCCGGAATAAGGTGGCAAAAATATTGAGAAGTCTAGGCCAGCAGAGACATGTCCCGGATTAATAAGAGTAGTAACGTCGCCGGTGCCATAAAATCTAAATGGACTTGAAAAGCCTATGCGTGCCGAATCGCTGGGAATATATTCGAAATAGATTTCAACGCTAAACGGTGATTGCACCTGTATTTTTTCTTCCATATCGTAAATAATACCGGGACCGGTGAACTCGGCGGTGATGTTCAAACCATAGGAGAAATAAAAGGGAACGATTATCAGCAAAAACGCCAGCAATATTGCCTTAAACTTTGATCTTTGTCTATTTTTTACCGAACATTCCATAGCCTAACCTCCTTGGATAATATTAGCGTTCGACGGGTAATACTTTTTTGGCATTCGACAACTTACGCCTCGGCCACCTTCCGTCCTTAAAATAATGAAAATAGTCTTTTCTGTCAATAAAGTTGTATAGTCGTGGGATATTTCGGCCATTTCTCAGCTTAAAAAAGTTTTGCAATTTTCGGAACCAAAAATATACTCGATAGTAAAATCGGCATTGTAGATAGAGCTTGACAAAAAATGGAATTTATATATTTTGCGCGATTAATTTGATAAAAAATTGATAATTGACTCTGGAAAATGATATCGCTTCGAAATCTGACCAAATATTACGGACTGACTCTGGCTGTTGATGACATCTCTTTCGATGTCGAAAAAGGAACCGTCGTCGGATTTTTGGGACCGAACGGCGCCGGTAAAACGACCACCGTCAGGATTATAACAGGCTATCTGGCAGCCACCTCCGGTTCGGTTCTGGTAGATAATCTAAATATTGAAACCGAATCACTCGAAGTCCGGAAGAAAATCGGTTATCTTCCGGAAAACTCGCCCATCTATCTGGACATGAATGTTCTTGATTATATCAAGTTCATGCAGAGTATGCGCTGGGAGGAGGGTATTATCAACGGCAGAAGAATCGAGGAAGTAATCGAGATTTGCGGCCTGGGCGATGTTCTGCAAAAAAACAATGGTGAACTTTCCAAGGGGTATCGCCAGAGAGTTGGTCTGGCGCAGGCGTTGATTCATGACCCCGAGATTTTGATACTGGATGAGCCGACGGCAGGTCTTGATCCCAATCAAATAATTGAAATCAGAAACCTGATAAGGAAATTGGGTTCACAAAAGACGATTATACTCTGTTCGCATATTTTGCCGGAAGTTGAGGCGACCTGTAATCGGGTCCTTATCATCAGCCGCGGAAAAATCGTCGCGGACGGCAGCCCGACGCAGTTGCAGGCCTCGTTCGAAGGGAAAGGGATTCTGACGCTGCAGATTAAGAATAATCTGGATACATTTTCCGAAAAAATCACTTCTGTTCCCGGTATCGAGAGAATTATATCCAGCGAACCGGTCTCGGATAATCTTGTCGAGATGCATGTCGAAACGGTCAAAGGGACCGATCCGCGCGAAAATGTTTTCCGGCTGTGCATGGAGACCGATTCGGTTTTAATGGAGATGAAACGCGTGGAAACCTCGCTGGAAGATATTTTCCGGGAGTTGACACAAAAGGAGTAAACCGAAGTGCACCAGATTTTGATTCTGGCCAGAAAAGAATTCCGATCGTATTTCGATTCGCCCGTGGCGTACGTAGTTATTACCCTTTTTCTGCTGATTGCCGGCTGGCAGTTTTCAACGGCACTATTTTTGAGTAACACCGCCGATCTGCGGTCGCTTTTCAACATGCAGCGATTTATTCTCCTGTTTTTTATACCGGCGCTTTCGATGCGTTTGATATCCGAGGAAAAGAGACTGGGAACGATTGAACTTTTGATGACGCTGCCGATCAAAGACTGGCAGTTGGTCCTGGGCAAATTTCTGGCCGCCTATTTACTGGTCGCCATTACTATATTTTTAACGCTGATTCATTATATAACGATTTCAATCCTCGGCGAACCGGATCTGGGCGCCGCCGTCGGTGGTTACCTGGGGATAATTCTGATTGTCGGCGTATATCTGTCAATCGGGATTTTTACTTCCAGCCTGACACAAAACCAGATAGTGGCTTTTATCGTTGCCTTTGTGATAATCTTTACGCTCTTTATCCTGCGCAGTGTCATCGTCTTTTTCCCCGGTTTTATTGCATCGATTTTGGAATATCTCTCGATTGATTATCATTTCGACAATATTGCGCGCGGTGTTATCGACAGTCGTGACTTGATATACTATTTTTCGATGATGTTTCTGTTTTTGTTTTTGACGGTGCAGTCGCTCGAGAGCAGGAAGTGGAAATAATGGCGACAAAGGACGTAAAAACAAAATCAACGGCCGGTTTGCTGATAGTAATTGTCGCGGCGATTTTAATTATTATTAACCTTATTTCGCTGAATATATTTTCACGGGCCGACCTGACTGATGAAAATATTTATTCACTGTCGGATGCCTCAATTAATCTGGTTAAAAGCCTCAATGACCGGCTGACGGTCAAAGCCTTTATCACCGAAGACCTGCCGGCGCCGCATAATAATGATGCGCGATATTTGAAAGATCTGCTGGATGACTATAAGGCATATTCGGGCGGTTACCTTCAGTACGAATTCATTGATCCGGTCAAGACCGGCCGCGAAGACGAAGCAATGGGCTACCGGATACCGCCGGTCCAGTTTAATGTTTTTCGCAATAACAAAACTGAATTTATCAAGGGATTCAAGGGGGTTGTGCTCCTTTACGGCGACAAGCAGGAAGTAATTCCCTTTATCGAAAATACAGGCACGCTTGAATATGATATCTCGAGCGCTATAAATAAGTTGATCCAGACGCGGGTGCCGACTATCGCTTTTACGACCGGGCATGGTGAACCGGATCTTTCAAGCGACATGACCTGGGCCAACCAGATGCTCCAGAAGGAATATCGTGTCCAGTCTTTAAATCTGAAAAATCTGAAGAATATTCCGAATCAAATCGAGGCCCTTTTTATCGTGGCGCCCAAACAGCCGTTTCTTGACTGGGAGCTTTATCTTATCGATCAATTTATCATGAGAGGCGGGAAAGTTGCCTTCCTGATTGACAAGTTCAATATAAATATACAGCAAACGGCGGTGAACCCGATTGATAATAATCTCGACAGCCTGATGGATTTTTATGGAGTCGGGATCAGGCAAAATCTGGTTGTCGACCTGCAATGCAATATGGTTCCGGTGATGCGCGACATGGGCGAGTTCAAGATGCAGAGTATCGTCAATTACCCGTTTTATCTGGCGATAGGCAATTTTAATCCGGATAATCCGATTGTCAAAGGTTTGAAAACTTTTAATCTCCTGTTCGCCAGCCCGCTGGATTTTTCTCCCGAATTGGGCGCCAGCCGTCAAAGACAATGGCTTTTTAAAAGCTCCGAGGAATCCGGCGCCAGAAGTCTTCCGATTGACATATCACCGGAGAAAAAATATTTCAAGGAAGATTTCAATGAACCCGATCTTCCTCTGGGAGCGGTCTTGACTGGACATTTTGACAGCTATTTCAATGGTAGGGAAATTCCCGAATATGCCGGGACCGATACGATTTCGGCCGACACGGTTATGGATCATGTCGATTCCACCGATGATTCGCGGATGGTCATTATTGGTAACGGCTCCTTTATCAAAGATGATAATAAAAGAAATTCGACCAGCTTTGTAATTTTGATGAATATTGCCGACTGGCTGACTCAGGAAAAAGGCCTGATTTCAATCCGCTCCAAGCAGGTCAGCGGACGGATACTTAAGGTGACCTCAGATTCCACCAAGCAGCTGGTTAAATATGTAAATATGCTGGCCATGCCGTTTGTCGTGGTCATCTTCGGTCTGGTTCGCTGGCAATTCAGGCGCGCGGCCAGGAAAAAGCGCAGAATGGGAGCAGGCGCATGAAGCGACTGACGATTCCGATAGCGATTTTGGTGGTGATTCTCATCATCTGGCTGGTACAGAGCAAGATAGAGACGCGGCAGATTACAGGACGGATAATTGAGAATTTTCTAAACCTCAACGCCGATCAAATCACAAAAATCGTAACCATATACGGCGTCGATACGCTGACCTTTCAAAAGGATCAGGGTCGATGGTATCTACTCGACCCTCTGCCTCGTCGGACCGACAGTATGGCGGTTTTGAATATGCTCTCCTCGGCGGCCGGCATACGAGTCGGTAAAGTGATTTCCGAAAATGTTGATCGTCAGGGCGATTTTATGGTCGATAAAATCGGTGGCAATCTGGTCCTATTTTATCGGGATGATAGTCTTTTGAGTGAAGTTATTATCGGCAAAGTGGCCTCTGACAGAACGCACACATACGTCCGCAAGCCGGATTCCGACGAGGTCTATCTGGCCGATGGTCTTTTGACCTATACCTTCCGGCGGCAGAAATCACAATGGCTGGATAAGACCATTTTTTCATTCAGCCCGGAATCGGTGGCGAAGATTGAGCTGGTTTATCCCGATGATGGTATCAGACTGTCGGTTTCGGATTCGGCCTGGTATATAGCCAAAAAACCGTACAAAGACAGTATCCTGGCCGACTCGGCGATAGTTGTTAACTTCGTACGACGAGTCAGTAACACATTTGCCAATGATTTCGTGAACGCCACCGACAGCGGCCTGATCGATTTTAAGAATTTTTCACTTAAAATAAATATCTCGTTGGATGATGGCTCCACTCATTCAGCCGAATTTGCGAAAGAAAGCAAAGATAACAATCGCATTTACTGCCGAAAGCCGGATTTGGATGAAACGTTCGTTATATATAAGAGCCGATTTGAAGGCCTGAAGAAGAAATATTCAGATTTTATGCTTTAAAGTAATCATCTGAATCTGTTGGAAAATTAATTTCAAAAAACCATCCATTCTCCTGATTTAATGGCCGGTTGATTGGCGCCGTCAGTCTGTTTATATTTTAATTGATTATCGATTTCGAATATTTTATACTTGTTGTATAAATCTCGTTATATAAGGAGCAAAAGTCATGGCAACTTTTATCATGGCCCTTAATATCAATCCCAGCGCCAAAAAATTGCATTCCGATCTACCGCTGCGCATCAATGAATCGCTTGAGGTTTTTCGCAAGAATAACATCACTATTGACAGCCTGTATGCTACGCTCGGCCGATATGATTATCTGGCGCTATTTAATTCCGATGATCCGACGGCCGCCTTTAAGATCGCTTCGGATATCAATACTCTGGGAATCCTGGAAACCGAGACGTGGCCGGTAATCGAGTACGACGACTATACACGGCTGTTCCGGTAGTGCAGATTAAAAATACCCGAAGTCGTTTTAAAAAGATATCATCATATCTAATGCATAAATCGTACACATGTATTTTATTTCGGAGAGTAACATGAAAACAATCAGTCTGGCTAAGGTCGTTCTATTTTTGATACTGTTATTTGCAGCCAATATCGCTGTCGCCGTAACCGGCGGTATTAAAAAGCAGTTTCCGACACCGGGCAGCTGCCCGACCGGATTAACATATGATGGCAAATACCTCTGGGTCGCGGACCGCAAGAGCGACTCTCTTTATCAAATCGATCCCGACAATGGCGAAGTTAAAAAAGCCCTTGAATCACCCGGATACCAGGTCGGCGGATTGACAATGGAGGGCAAATATTTATGGGTTCTGGATGAGGAAGAGAAGGCTGTTTTTAAATTAAATCCCGAAACTGAAATCATCGAGAAGACTATCTATGCTCCCTGCAGCCAGCCTCAGGGTTTGACATGGGACGGCAAATATTTATGGGTGGCTGATTATCGACAGGATGAGTTATTCCAGATTTCCACCGAAGACGGAACGACTATAACCGAACATCCCTCACCGTCAAGAAGCCCGTATGGTCTGGCATATGACGGCCGCTATTTATGGGTGTCGGATCGAACCGACGATAAAATATACATGGTCGATCCGCAAAACGGAAATGTTATCGTGACTTTCGACTCCCCGTCAAAGTTTCCACGCGGACTGGCCTATGGCAGTGAATATCTCTGGAACGTCGATTATCAATCGGACAGTCTGTATCAAATAATTTTGCAGGACGAAGAGCCTTATAGCCGCACCGACGGCAAAGCGCAAAAGCTCGAATACACGCATCAGGTACGCAATTACGGCCCTGGGGAATTAGCCTCGCTGGATATTTATATCGCTCTGCCGGTTGATTTACCTTACCAGCAGCTTCTGTCGGCGCCGGTCTTCGAACCACGGCCGACCGATTTTCTGACCGATCGCTGGGGACAGGAAGTGGCGCATTTTCATTATGAGAACATCCCGGCCGGGGGATTCGTGACCGCCGTGATGATAACCGAAGCCGAGCTTTTTAAGACGAGATTTTTTATATTTCCGGAAAAGGTCGGCAATCTGAGTGATATACCAAAGGAAATCAGCAAATTGTATCTAAGTGATGACACCAAATATTGGGTGAATGATGCTTATATTCAGGAAACTGTGAAAAAAGTAGTCGGGGATGAAACCAATTGTTACCGGATTGCACGTAAGCTGTTCAATTATGTTATTGCGAACATGGAGTATGAACTCGCCGGCGGTTGGAATGTGGCGCCGACGGTCCTTAAACGCGGCACCGGCTCCTGCTCGGAGTACAGCTTTGTTTATATCGCTCTCTGCCGCGCGGCCGGTCTTCCGGCCCGTTATGCCGGGTCGGTGGTAATTCGCGGCGATGATGCTTCGACCGATGACGTTTTTCATCGCTGGGTCGAAGTATATCTTCCCAATTACGGCTGGATACCGATTGATCCGTCCGGCGGCGATAATGCCACTCCGGCGGCGCAGGCCTCGGCCGTCGGCTATTTGAATAATCGTTTTCTGATTACGACTATCGGTGGCGGCGGCTCAGAATATATGGAGTGGACATACAATTCCAATGAACGATGGACCTCAAAGGGACCCTGCAAAATATACACCGAGCATATCGGTGAGTGGTCGCCTCT
>CAYXTW010000009.1:0-81313 GCA_964467955.1 uncultured Ignavibacteriaceae bacterium
GACTGGCTTCTTGATTCGGTACCTAATATAGTGGGCTTTGATCCGGTTTGCTGGGTTGTTATGATGGGACCGACGGCTGTCGGCGACAAACCGGGCGATATACTTCCCAAAGAATTTTCATTGTCACAAAACCACCCGAATCCGTTTAATCCCAGTACCATAATTGACTTTGCTCTGCCGACCAGGGCTGATGTTTCCATCAACATTTATAATGTTCTCGGTCAAAAAATCAAGACGCTGGTCAATAAGGAATACAATGCCGGTTATTACAAGGAAACCTGGGACGGGACAGTTGAAAACGGAGCATTGGCTGCCTCGGGAATCTATTTCTATAAAATTGATGCAGGAGAATTTACCGCTACGAAGAAAATGATATTGCTTAAGTAAGTTCGATTATTAAAATAATAAAACCCTCTGTTATTAAGAACAGGGGGTTTTTTTGTCGCTGAAATTCAATATGTTATAGTTATGACCTGCACAAATTTATTTATTCCGCGTAATCATTTACTATTCAATAAATTAATGATTAATAGAAATTATATTTGATTATCAATGATGATATTCAATTTATTGGTTATTGTAGTTCAATGATAATCATGGGGATATACTGTTGTATTTATAAGTTTTTGTCCTGCAAGAAATTTGAGGTGAATATTATATAAATTATATTGACTTGACAAAGATTTTTGGTTAAGATTGAACATGGGAAAATTGATTTCCTAAAGCACGTAAGTCTATGATATATAGGGTGTTATATGTTGGGTATCATCGAGAATAAGTTTACGATCGGCAAAGAAACATATTATCCCTTCTCAGTCGAAATGCACTATTTTCGTATTGACAAGAGATATTGGTCTATCTGCTTCGAAAGAATCAAGCGCGCCGGCTTTAGGATCCTTTCGACATCGGTTCCCTGGAATCTGCATCAGACGACAAGCAGTGATATTGATTTTACAGGTTACCGGGATCCGCGAAAAGATCTAATTGTTTTTCTGGAATTGGCCCGGGAATTCGGCTTTAAGGTAATTTTGCGACCCGGCCCCTGGATTGCCGGTCAATGGCCCAATGGCGGTTTCCCCAAGTTTTTATTTTCCGATTTGAAAATTTTTGCCCGTGATTCACAGGGGCAGGAATTAAAGCTTAAGGATGATGCCGGCGTTGAATCGGGGTATCTGCCGAGTTACCTGCACCCGCACTTTCATCATTTCTTACGGAACTATTTTAAGACCTTTATAGAGACGACCAAAAATTATATCCATCCCCGAGGGCCGATCTTCATGATTGAGCTCGATTTCGAGACTTCTTTCGGAAGGTATTTGGATCCCGGTTCGGCCGATTATAATCCGGATGTTATTGCCCGTTACTTTCCCGGATTCCTGGCATCGCGGTATGCCGATGAGAAGAAATTAAATCAGGCTTATAAGACGAAATCCGAAACTTTTGAATCGATTCAGCCCCCCGTTAAGTTCGATTCGCTGGATATCCGGGGTCTTCCCAGAATATTCGACTGGTTCAGGTTTCGGGAATTTATTCTCAGATCGTACCTTACTATTCTGGAGGATATTTTTAAATCTTACACCGTCGAACCATTATTTTTCCGCTCGCTGTATTTTCGGCCGGGGGATCTATTGCCCGCATTTGATCTTTCCGAAGACGAGGAAAAAGTCCTGCTCGGAACCAATGTCTTCCCGGAAGGCACATATTTCAATTTAATCCAGAAGGGACGCTATTTAAGGGGCGAGTATCGCTTTTCGTGGGCATCATCGTTTACTTCCGGTTCGGCGGCGACCAAAGAGGAATTAAAGATCGGTGATCTTAATTATCCCGATGGATTGCGCCGATTCTATATCGTGGGCGGATTGGTCAGCGGTTTTCATGGTTTCAATCATTATATGTTTGTCAATCATGATCATTGGTACGGCGCGCCGCTGGCCAACGACGGGACTATCACGACCGGTTATGAAGTAATCAAACGTTTCAACGCCGCTATTCTTGATCTCAAACTCAATGAGCTCGAACGCATGTGCAAGATATGCGTCACAGGAAATCGCTATTACCAGTGGATCAGGCTCTTAGACAAACCCAAACCGTTCACGTATGTCGACCGATTGCTCAAGGATTCTTCCGAAGGTTTTTGTCGAGACCTCATGAGGCTCAAGCTGGAATATGACATCAAGGAGACGCTTGATCCGCCTGAAATGAAAAAGTACAAGCTTGTTTTTGTGCCGGTGGCGGAGTTTATGCCGGCTGAACAGCAGGAAGCGATTATTGAACTTCTCAAGCAGGGGATTAATGTTATTCTTTGCGGCTTAATGCCTAAGTACGATGAAAATATGAAAGATTGTCAGGTACTCAGCAGGCATCTCAGAATAAGAACTACGCTCGGAAATACGATCGATATGGTCAAGACGAAAGATTATCAGTTTACTTCGAGTATATTCGGACACATTCTTTCGACCGATACCAAGGTCAAAAAATTGGCTACTGTCAGCAAAAAGTGTGTCGGTGTTGCATCGTCTCGATATAAAGGAACCCTCTATTTATTCACATTTGATATCGCCTCCGGAAGCAATCATAATAAAATGAGTTTTATCGAATCGTTTATGACGCAGAATAAAATCGTCTCATATCTGTATTGCTCCGATCCCTCGATTGATTTGGCTGTCCAGAGAGCGGGCAAAAAAGTCGTTCTATTTATGGTGGCACCTCCGCCGGGTGAATTATCGTCAGCGGCCGACACGAGCAGCAGAAATGTTATCGTTCGAATGGATTTAAGAAAAGCCGGTGTCCTGTCAGCCGGAATCAAGGTTACCGATCTTATGGCCGGCGAGGATACGCCACCGATAAAACTCAGTTCCGAAAACTTGAGAAGAGGTATGCCCGTCAAAGTAGATTTTCCGGATGGCCGTATATTTCTTATAGAGAAAAGATAATGTCTCGGTCGATGCTGATCGATTTCTTCAGATACAGAATCAAGTCCAAATATTTTCGTATCGTCGCGGTCGTGTGCATTTTGTCATCGCTTTTTTCCTGTGGCTCTTTCACCGTTGAAAAGTATTACGAAAACGGTGTCGTCACGACATCATCGCCAATAGCTTCCGATATCGGTCTTGAAGTATTAAAAAACGGCGGTAATGCCTTCGATGCGGCGGTGGCGGTCGGTTTTGCCATGGCGGTATGTTTGCCTGAAGCGGGCAACATCGGTGGCGGCGGATTTGCAGTGATATATGACGCCAGGTCCGGTAAGATAGCCGCGCTTGATTTTCGCGAAACGGCCCCGGCCGAGGCGACATCCGATATGTATTTGAATCAATATGGAGAGGTAATCGAGAATGCATCGCTGCTCGGCGCCCGGGCGGCCGGTGTGCCGGGGACGGTGGCCGGGTTGTATGAACTCTGGAAAAAGCACGGAACGCATCCATGGTCGGAGCTGATTAAACCGGCGATAGAACTGGCGGATACCGGTTTCATTATTGATGATTACAATGCCGAATCATTCAGGATAAATGAAAGGGAGTTGAGGACTTTTGCGGAGACCAAAGCGGCCTTTCTTAAGCGCGGGACAGTTATTAAAAAAGGCGAGCGGCTGATACAACATGACCTGGCCAGGACATTGACGAGAATCGCGCACGATAGTACCGATGGTTTTTATTCCGGCATGACGGCCGATATGATCGTGCAGACAATGCAAAAGTATGACGGGCTGATCGGTTATGATGATTTGCACGACTATCATCCGATCTGGCGTAAACCGGTGAGTTTTACATTCGACGATACGCTGGAAATTTACTCCATGCCCCCGCCGTCGTCGGGAGGTGTTATTGTCGGGCAAATTCTTAAGCTTCTGGAGCCGTTCGAATTTACGACCTATAGCTGCGACTCGCCGGAGTATATTCATCTTTTCGCCGAGGCATGCCGGCTGGCTTTCGCCGACCGATCGGTCTATCTTGGAGATCCGGATTTTATCAACAATCCGATTACGCAGATGCTCGATTCGGCCTACCTGGAATCGCGGCGGAAATTGATCGATCCCAAAATGGCCGGCAATTCCGAGAATGTCAAGGCCGGGGTGGTCGGGCGGAGAGTCGAGTCGGAATCGACGACGCATTTTTGCATTGTCGATGGTGAGGGTAACGCGGTCAGCCTGACGTACACACTCAACACCGCTTTCGGCAGCAAGCTGGTGGTGGACGGGGCCGGTTTTCTTTTGAATAACGAGATGGATGATTTCGCTATCAAACCGGGAGTGGCCAACAACTGGGGATTGATTGGCGACAAGGCCAATGAAATCGCGCCGCATAAAAGGATGCTGTCTTCGATGAGCCCGACTATAGTGCTTAAAAAGGGCAAGCCGATTTTGATTCTCGGTTCGCCGGGCGGATCGAAAATTATCACGACCGTGGCCGAGGCGATTCTCGATGTCTCGCGATTCGGGATGAATATCAGTCAGACGGTGAAACAGCCGCGCTTTCATCATCAGTGGCTGCCCGATACGTTGTATCTGGAAACGGGCGGTTTCGATATCAATGTCATTCAGTCGCTGATTACAATGGGTTATAATGTTAAAGAACGTGAGCCGTACTCCGATCTTCAAATGATTTTTATCGACGATACCGGTCAAAAAACGGGCGCATCCGATCCCCGCCGCGGCGGCAAAGCGGTCGGGTATTGATTCAGCGTTCGTAGTAATTTTCGTTATATATTCTTTGGGCAAAATGGCTTCGTTTTTGATTTTTGAGAATTTTTTATTTAAAATCGTAGGGGCGACTCTTGCAGTCACCCTTATTCGAAATAGGTTTGCGGCAAAATCAACGAGGGCGGGGTCAAGCCCCGCCCCTACGACTGAATTCAGATGCGCTTCTTTAAAAATGGTTTCATTTCGCATATTTAAGGAATCCTTTTTTGCAGCCTTTTTGGGTGGGAAATTCGTGTAACAGATTGCGGGAGTTGATAGTCCAATGAATTGGGTTCGTATCGCATATTTTAACATCTTTTTTTTTACTCTCTTTCCGCGAATGTTCCAAAGCCGTAAGGACGGGTTTCAAACCCGACATTTTTGAAGCTGGCGCACTGCCTTTTTGAAAGAGGGCAAGTCTGAGACTTGCCCCAACGCGGAAGATCGGTGGTTGGCCCGCCGCGGCGGATTCTCGACTGCCCCATTAGAGTAAATATGTAATCCATAATCAGCCTGTTTCTTGTTTCTATATAAGGGCCGGGAATCGGGATTAACATTGATTTGGTGCGGATTTTGAAAAAGCTGGAGTTTTAAAATATATTTTACGGCGTATTGTTACGATCCCACAGCCCCGCATTTCATTCGCGGGATCTACGACAAGCTGTGGGGCACCCTGTGCCCGGCAGATGTCCACATCTGCCGGGGAACGCGACACATGTGGACGTGTGTCGCGCACAATCATTTAAAGGAGGTATAATCATAAAGAATGTGTATCTGAAAATGATAAACGACTTTTTCAACGCGCCCCAAGCTATGGGGCACCAAAATTCCTTGCAACAGATTTATAGTGTGGTGGCGGGGGGGGCTTTTTTAGATTGGGTCAATGATAAATAACCGGCGATGGCGGCGCCGGTGCCGAGAACAAAGGTCACTATGTACACTAATGTACCGAAACCGGGAATCCGGAAAACGACACTAAGAATAATCAGGCCGATCAGTAACTCCCAGCCAATCGCGATTTTCTTGCCGCGAGTAATCAAATCGACCAGCAGCCGACCGATAAATATCGAGACATAAATTTTACCGATGTAAAAAAGCACCATCCCGACCGTGGCCAACAATATCGAAAGCGGGATGCCGATAATCAGTACCAATAATATCAATGAGCCGCCGATAAAAATAATCCAGGCCAGAAAACCGATAGCGAGGGTGTGCCAGAATCTTTTCTGAAGCTGGACGGCCGATTCATTGGTGTGATTACGAAAGAGCAGTATCAATGCCAGGCCGGTGACAAAGGCCATCAGGAACAAAAGGAATCTGAAAATGGCGCCGAACGCCGAAAGCGCTTCGCTTTTTTTCTCCTCCGTTTCCGCCTTTTTGGGTGGTGTCCATTTGGTCTCACCTTCAATAACCACGCCCTCATCGACATACGGCTCCTCGCGGGATGTGCATGTAAAATCGCCTTTAATGACGGCCGGGGAAATAATCGAAATTTCGCCGCCGCTGACTTTGAGATCACCGTCAATTGTTCCCGAAATAGTAACGATATCGGCATTGATATCGGCGTCGCCCCGGATGATGCCATCAAAAGTGACTTTTTCGCCGCCGCAGGTCAGGTCATGCTCGATGACAGCATCCCTGCCAATATCGATTTTTTGGGCGAAGGCCAGGACATCGCGGCCAGTATGGGCGCCAAAATCAACCTGGTATCCGAACAACCGGGATGAATTGCCGACATTGCCATTCAGCAAGACATTATATCCGAAAAGATTGACACTGCCGGTGATATTGCCGTCGGTTTCTATATCATAGCAAAAGGCAAAGATATCACCATCGACGAAGCCGTAAATCTCGGATTGATTTCCAAACAAGTAAATATCATCGAAGACAGAATCGGCGCGCGGGACGATCATGCCGTCCTTAGACATAAACTCAGATGCAGTGAGCAGGGCGGGAGATAAAATAAGCAGTAATGAAATGAGGAATATTCTTCTTAAAATCGAATTAATCATATAAGCCAATCGTTTTCTTTTCACCTCTTTAATACGATACTGTCGAGCTATTGTTGCTCTTATCGTCGTAAAGAAAGTCCTTGCCACTCTGTTTTTAGGTTCGTATAATGTTTAAACGAGAAGATATTAGCAACTAAAAAATTTTTATGAATATTCTCACACTTTTTCTCGTTGCTCTGATCCTGTTTATCCTGGCGTATAGGTTTTACGCGAAGTATATCGCCAAACAACTGGGTGAGGACCCCGGTCGCCCGACGCCGGCGGTGGAAAAAAACGATGGCGTCGATTACGTGCCGACACGGACGCCGGTATTATTCGCGCATCATTATGCTACTATCTCAGGGGCGGGCCCAATAATTGGGCCAACACTGGGAATTCTATATGGGGTCGGTCCGGCCTGGCTGTGGATAGTTATTGGCGGGATTCTATTCGGCGCGGTTCATGATTTTTCGGCGCTGTTTGCCTCGATAAGAGAAAAGGGGAATTCGATGGCGGAGATTGCTCGTAAGGCTTTGGGCGACACCGGCTTCCTTATGTTTATAATATTTACGGCAATTATGCTGATTCTGGTTACCTCGGCGTTTTTATCGTTGACGGCGATCGCATTGACTTCGGTCTGGCCGGTGGAGAAGCTTGGCCTTGAGGCGGGTCAGACATTATTGCATACCAGGATGGTCGCCGGGCAGGAGATGGGGGTTATTGGCGGGATAGCGTCGACATCGGTGATTATTATCACGCTAATTGCGCCACTTCTGGGCTATTTGATTTTCAAGAAATCTCTAAATACGGCGCTTTCGTTCATTCTGGCGGCTGCCGTTTGTTTTGTTTCGATATATGCCGGTTTTAGGATGCCGCTCAGCATACCCGGTTTGGTCTGGATGATAATTCTGTCATTTTATGTTCTTATTGCCGCCGGCATGCCGGTGTGGGTAATTTTGCAGCCGCGTGATTTTGTTAATGTTCAGATTCTTTATGGCGGTCTGGCGGTCATTATGATATCGGTGATTATCGGCGGGATCAACGGGATGACGACCAATCTGCCGATGTTTAACCTGGCGATGGGAAATCAGCATCTGGGACCGGTCTGGCCGATGTTGTTTATTATTATCGCCTGCGGCGCCATATCAGGATTTCATGCGCTTGTCGCAGGGGGGACATCGTCAAAACAACTTGCCAGAGAGACTCATGCCAAAGCGGTCGGTTATGGCGGAATGATTCTGGAATCGATACTGGCGATACTTGTGGTTCTTGCGATAGCGTCATCCTTGAAGGGTTCCGAATACATGCAGATAACATGGCCTGTCAAGGGAACGGGCAATCCGATTCTGGCGTTCGCGCTGTCGGTGGGATATCTGGCGCACAGCACCTTTGGGATTTCAGTGGCGCTGGGTTCGATTATCGGTATTCTGATGGTTGAGGGATTTATTGTCACGACGCTCGATTCGGCGGTAAGGTTAAATCGATATGTTTTTGAAGAACTCTGGAAACGGGCATTTAAGTCGGTTCCTGTTTTGTTTACAAAATACTGGTTTAATTCGGGACTGGCGGTGGTATTTATGTTCGGCCTGGCTGTCAGCAACGGTTATCGTTTAATCTGGCCGATTTTCGGGGCGAGTAATCAGCTACTGGCGGCACTGACCCTGATCGCCGTGACGGTCTGGCTGAATCTGGCCGGAAAGAAAAGCTGGTTTACTTTTTTCCCGGCGATATTTATGGTGGTGACCACGATCGCCGCCTTGATATATAATTTGATTGCGCAATATATTCCGAGTATGAATATAATTCTAATAATTACCGATTTGATATTATTAGCGCTGTCATCCGGCGTGATTATTCTCGCTATCAAAAAGACACTTTTATCGCCGAAAGCCGATAAACCTGTCGTCGTATCTCCATAATCTGTTAAACGACAATAAATAAAGCCCTTTATCTGCCGATAACATAGCATAAATGCATATCTCGAGCAGTGCATAAAAAAAATGAAGATTTTTCAGGACAGGGGCAAGACGATTCTGCCCAAAGTCGACTCCATGCTGTTGCTCTCGCGGCTGTTAGTCTTGCTGGGGGCGCTTTGGGTCGTTTTATATACCGAGCTTAGACAGGTCGAATTTCTTCTTTATTCAATCCTGACACTTACATATTTTGTCGCCCTTGTTTTTTTCGGTATCCTCAGCCGCAGGGGCAAATATAACCTGAAAAGACCATATCTGGTTATAATTCTGTTCGAGTTCTTTTTTATTGCGGGATTGATAAGGATGTCCGGCGGCTATAATTCCAATTTGTACCTGCTTTACTATTTAACCACGGGATTCGCGGCTTATCTGATGACATTTCCCGCAACACTGATTTTGACCGGCTTGTGCACGATTGCATATCTCGTCGTGGGGTACGAATCGTTAGACTCCGGCAGCATCGTTAATCTGTTCATTCGTTTGGTATTAATGTGGTTTCTGGCGATGGCAATAGCATTTGTCTCAGATTACATTCGACGGTCGGAACGGCGCTTTTTGAAACTGTTCGACACCCTGAATCAAAGAACCTCGGAACTTGAAAAATCGCAGGCGCATCTGGAAATGATTTATGAACATTCACGAATCCTCGGGGGTATTTTAAACGTTGATGAAGTAGTGGAAGGTGTCATGAAAATTTTGGGTCGGATTCTGTCATACCCGGCCAGCAGCATGATACTTATCGGTCCGGGCGGTAATTTTATATATCGCGGTAGAAATATAGCCGGCCAGATGAATTTTCATCTGAAAGCGGTTGACAGCAAAAAGGCCGATTTGATCAGGCGTGTCGGGGAGCAGGCTTCGCCGGCCATTGTCAAAGATATTTCCGGTCGTAAAGATTATCAGGCATTACGCAGTAATACGCGTTCGATTATGCTGATCCCGATGGTGACTCAGGGAAAGGCGACCGGCATATTGACGGCCGAATCGCCCAATATCGATGCTTTTTCGGAAAAAGACCAGAGGATGCTGTCGGTTGTGGCCCGATCGGCCGCGGTAGCGATGGATAACGCCACGCTGCATCGAAAAATGGAGGAGTTGACTATCACCGATGAATTGACAGGTATTTATAATTATCGCTATTTTTCGATGAAATTGAAAGAGGAGCTGCGCCGCGCCGACCGTTACGATTTGCCGCTGTCATTAATCATGCTTGATATTGACTGGTTTAAAACGTTTAATGATACATATGGTCACGAGGTCGGCAATATCGTTTTGAAAGGAATTACCGGCGTGGTGAACGAATGCATTCGCGATGTTGATATTTTTGCCCGCTACGGGGGCGAGGAATTCGTAATTATTCTGCCGCAAACGCCGCGCGATGAGGTGACAAAAATAGGTGAGCGAATTCGTCAGCAAATTGAGAAGGCATCGTTCGGCGGCAGCGGAAATATCGGTGAACTGAAAGTAACCGTTTCGGCCGGCATCAGTTCTTTCCCTGAAAACGGTCGCCCCAACGGGGAATTGCTGTCGCTTGTCGACCAGGCGTTATACCGGGCCAAGGGATCAGGGAAGAATACGGTGTGTGTGATATAGTATGATACAGCGAATCGGACAATTATTTATAGTCGGTTTCGAAGGCGAAGCGCCTTCCGATGAATTTCTGGAATTTATCGCCTCGGAGAATATCGGCGGTGTGATTCTTTTTGAGAAAAATTGCACGCCTCATGGACGCGCCGAGGAAAGTATCCGGCGAATAACTTCCATCTCAAGCGAGATTCCATTTATAGCCGTCGATCAGGAGGGCGGGCGTGTCTGCCGCTTCCGTGGCGCTCCGGCCGAGTACGCCTCGGCCGAGGAATACGGGCGCCAAAACGATCTCGAGTTATTCAGCGAACAATTCGATCGCGCGGCGTACTATATCAAATCTCTGGGAGTGAATTTATTATTAGCGCCGGTGGCCGATCTTAACCTGAACGAAAAAAACAAATGTCTGAAGGGACGAACATTCGGAAGCAGTCCGGCCAGAGTTATTCCGTTTATCGAACGGGCGGTCAGACTGACCAGAAAGGTCGGTTTGTTATCATGCCTGAAACATTTCCCGGGGCTCGGGGCGGCGTATGAGGATCCGCATCAGGAAGCGGCCCGATCCGACAGCGATTTCCAGATTTTCCTAAATCGCGAGGCGCTTACTTTTAAAGCCGGAATCGATGCCGGCGCCGAGATGGTCATGACGACGCATGTGCAGATGCCGAAGGTCGATAGGCATTTGACGACGGAATCCGAGATGATTCTTCATGTGCTTTTAAGGGAAAAACTCAATTTTGACGGCATCGTTATTACCGATGATTTATTAATGAAGGGAGCCGATTCCCTCGGCGATTACGGCGAAAGAGCATTGAAAGCGTTCAAAGCGGGACATGATATTCTTCTCTACGGGCAAAATTTCCAGGCGGTCAAAGAAGCGGTTGCTTATATTAAAGACGCATTCGAAAATGGAAAAATAGATGAGGGTCGTTTGAAACTATCTTTGGATAGAATTTCCGGTATAAAATCAAAATTGGCCGTTTCGGCATTTTAGTAACATGACGTTACAAAAAATAATTCGAAAGAAAAATCTGGTCATTGTCGGGCTTAATTCCGGAACGTCCGCCGACGGGCTGGATCTGGCGGCGGTGCGGTTTAAAAAAACGTCAAAAAAACCGATTGTCGATTTTATTGTTGGTCGGACAGTTTCCTATCCGAGAGGTCTTCATGCACGAATCAATGATGTCCTGAGCCAAAGTAAAACACGGATAGATTATATCATTGAACTCGACCGGCAACTCGGTGTTTTCTACGGTGAACAGGCTCGCAGATTTTGCACGTACCTGAGAAGAAGAAGTGTTAAACCGGATTTGATTGCGTCGCACGGTCAGACGATTTTGCATTTACCCGGTAAAATACAGATCGGAAGAAAAAAGGAAAGCGGCACGATGCAACTGGGTCATCCGGAATCGATCGCTGGATGCACGGGATTAATCACCGTGGCCGATTTCCGCCAGGCTGATATTGCCTCGGGAGGAGAGGGAGCACCGATCACCGTCATGCCCATGTTTTATTTCCTGAGCAACAGTAGAGAGAGCCGTCTGGTACTGAATATCGGCGGCATCGCCAATTATTTTCTATTTCCACGGGGAGCCTCGATTGACGGCATTATGGCGCGCGACTGCGGCCCGGGAAACAGCCTGATGGATATTATAACATGTAAGTACTTCGGAAAAAGGTACGACAGCCGGGGCAGGCTGGCCTCGAAAGGAAAAATTTCAAAAAGGATGATGTCGGTCCTTCTGGCCGATAATTACCTGAAAGGGAAATACGGACCATCGACCGGCCGGGAAAGATTCGGTGAAAAGTTTGCCGAAAAAATATTAAAGGTATCTTCGAAATTGAGATTGAAAAAGCATGATATTCTGACGACAGTTACCGAACTTACCGCGGTGACCATAGCTGTGGCAATTAAATCCCACCTGGTCAAGCACAAAATAAGGGACGTTTATATTTTTGGCGGGGGCGCCAGAAATGTATTTCTGATAGAGCGGCTCAGCGCCAATTTGCCCGGCACAAAATTCTTTTCTGTTGACAGATTGGGGCTTAATCCTGATTATCTGGAAGCGGCCTGTTACGCTGTTATGGGCGGTATGGCGATTTGTTCGCAATCGGCCGGAATACCACATATTACCGGAGCCGGCGGTCGAACTATTGCCGGTCGAATAATACAGCCGTTTGGGGAATAAGCAGGCATGGCAAGTAATGTTGTACCATTTTCCGGCAGTCGTTGGCGGTGGCTGGTTCGTCCCGCCGCCGTGATACTGCTTATTCTTATTGTCTGGGGTTGCGGTGCGGTTCCGGAATTGAAAGAAGGTTCCGAGGCTGCCTTTGTCAGATTGCCGTTTGTACGTATCCTTCTCGATGACAACAGTAAATCGATTACCGTAACCAGCGGGTCTCATTTTTCTCTGGAATGTACGAAGAATGATAAAAGCATGGTATATCAGGCGTCACAGCCAATTACGCTTCGTCAGGAGGACGGCAAGATATCGGTGCGGGCCGATCGAGACATAATCGACGCCGGATTCAGCGATGTGGTCGTGATTCCGAGAAGCAATAAAGGTTTTATAAGTTACCGAGGAAGACGATATCGGGGGATGTTTAAAATTATAACGCGCGGTTCGAATCTTCGGTTGATTAATATCGTCCATATGGACGATTACCTGAAAGGAGTGGTACCGCCGGAGATAGGCTTCGTGGGCGAGGAGGAATTCGAGGCGATAAAGGCCCAGGCGGTGGCGGCCCGGACATATTCGATGAGTCATCTTTCTCAGTATCCGGGCGAACCGTTCGATATGAAATCGGATATTTCCGATCAGGTGTACAACGGCATCGAAGCCGAGGAACAAATTGTGTCGCGGGCAATCGATGAAACGTCCGGCTACGTGGCCGAATATCACGGTGAATTCATAAACGCCTATTATCATTCGACCTGCGGCGGCTCCACCGACGATATCGACGCCGTGTGGGATAAACCGCCGGAACCGTACCTTCGTGCGGTCCAGGACAGCGGATACTGTTCCTGGTCGAAATATTATAAATGGGAAGAATCATACACGGCCCAACAACTGAAAATAATGATAGAGCAATTTCTTTCCGCCGAACGGGGACGAGTAGTGGATATCGGTGATATTATCGATTTACAGGTTAAATCAAGCACAGCCGGGGGAAGAATTGCCGAATTGCTCGTCGAAACCAGCCTCGGGAATTATTCTTTCAAGGGAGACAGAATTCGGTGGGTTATCAAACGATCCTCCAATCCGGAAATGATTCTTCAGGGGGCGCGATTCAAAATAAACGCGACCCATGACGCCTCCGGCAAACTTGTCCGGGCCGATCTCGAGGGTCAAGGCTATGGACATGGGGTAGGCATGTGTCAGTGCGGCGCACTGGGGATGGCCCGCAATGGATGGAAATATAAAAATATCCTGACCTTCTACTATAGAGGTATCGAAATCGTAAAACTGTATTGATGTGGTTGGACCGATTTCGAGGCGCCGTTTTTCAGATTATCCATATTTGATATTCTTCTTATTAATATTTATCATTAACGGGTGATGCCTGCGATTTCTCGAAAAAAAGCGGCTGTTCTCAATTCACGCCAGAATCTGAGACCGCTCGGCAGCGACGCCTGGATAAAAAATACCGGTTCGGCGATTAGGCATGCCGTTGACGACGGATGTACGATTTTGACTTCGATCGGCATGAATACATGGGAAATCGTTCTTTATTTTGTTTCAGCGTACAATGCACGAGTGGTGACATATATCCCGGTCGAAAAGGGAGCGGATTCGGGAAAAATTAAATATGCCATTTGCACTCAGTTTGAATTGAATAACGAATTGACAGACTGGCGATTTATAGAGATTAACAATGTAAAGAAAGACAAACATTTTTTTCAGCAAAAAAGAGATGAGGCGATAGTTAACGAAGCTGATATTATTTATCCGATATCGGTTCGTCGAAATGGAAATATGGAAAGATTGCTTGAAACAGGTCGAAACAAAAAAATTGCAATCCGAGATAATTTCAGGACGGAGTATTCAGGATCGGATCGTAAGTACAAGATTAAAATAGATCCGGAGCGGATTAATCCGAATATCGATAAATTGCTAAAATATTATCTTATCCACTGGACACGCACTTCGAATACTGCCTGGCCGGGTGAGACAAAATACGAATTTTATAGAGATATAGTTCACTCACGAGCTGTATATCCAAGAAATGCGCTGGAAACTTTAAAGAAGATTCTTACCGATCGGAAAGTAATTGCCTCATCAAGGCATTATCGAAAAAATGTACCGGCGGTGGCATTTTCATCGCTGGCGCCGAGCGAAGCATCATCGCTGATGAAATGGCGAGCGCGATATCGCGAGATGAGTTTCGAGCCGTATGGTATAGCAATCAAACGGGAATTGGCAAAAAGGATTGGAATCAGGAGGGTGATTTACGGCCACGCCAAAGAATTCCATAATCTTAAGGTCGAGGAACGACCTTATTTTCAAAGCACTGGTACAAAAGGATTCTGGCTGCCGGAAAACGAGTACAGGTTTATCGGCGATCTGGATTTGAATTTAATACCCGCCGAAAGCCTGGCGGCAATCGCCAGAAGGCCGGATGAGATCGCCGCAATAAAACAGATTTACGATGGTCAGGTAATAAGTTTTTTAAGCGGTCTTTAGATAAAAAAAATTTATATAACGGGGAAATTTACGATTCGCTGATTTCGTTTAACAACTCAAGATAGCGCTGTCCCCATTTTTTTGTCGAGTGGTGTTCGCGAACATACTCGTGGTACTTCTTCCCGAGTTTCGAGCCGTCGATTTCCCGCTTATACAGGGCGCGAATAAGTTCGGCCAGTCTCTCCGGATTATTGGAGGGGAATGTCAGCAGGCCGCCGGCCTGGTCGAGAAATCGAGTGGCCTCCTTCGCCGCCGACCCGAACACGATGGGTTTTCCGGCCGCCATATATTCATACATTTTGACCGGGAGGACCGATTGTGCAAAGGGGACGTCTCTAAGGCAGTCCACCAGTAAATCACCCGCATGCAGGAAGTATGGTATCTGCTGAAGAGGCTGCAAACCTACGAAAGAGATGTTGGTCAGGTTGTATTGTTTGACCAGAGCTTCATAGGTTTCTTTTTTCTGCCCATCACCGACAAAAACGAAATGATACTGCTTATCATTCGCCAGAATGCGAGCCGATTCAATCACCGGCTCGAGGGTTCGTACCGCCCCCATTGTCCCGCAAAACAGGATCAAGTATTTGTCTTCCCAGCCGTATTTTTTGCGGATACCGTTGGAGTGACTATCGATAAAATCGAGACCGACTCCGGATTTTATGGTGCTTAACCGATTATCGGGAATACCCTTGGCGCGCATCCAATCTGTTAATCCTTCGGTGACTGAGACGACTTTCCAGGCTCGTTTGTATAAAAAGTCCATAATCAGGCGAATAGCTTTCGTAAATAAGGATTTTTTCAGGCTGCCGTACTGCTCACCCATCTCCGGCTGAAGATCGCGAATTTCCAGAACAAATTTACTTCCGCGCATTTTGCTTAAAATATAGCCAATCAGGGCTGATGTTACGGGAGGCGATGAGGCCAGGATAACGTCAAATTTTCCTTTTATTTTAAAGCTGTTTATCAGCGACGAGGAGAGAAATGTCAGAAAGCCCAGCATTCTTTTTTTCGGCTGAGTATTCGACGCCGGAAGAACATAGGAGCGGTGAATATCAAGGCCGTTCTGGATTTCCCGGTGATAAAATTTTCCCCGATATTTTTTCGGCACAATACCGTCAGGATAATTGGGAATCGCGGTAAGGATAGTTACGTCATGGCCGTTTTCTTTGAAGTATTCGGCAAATTGGTAAAGCCTTCTAACCGCACCTCTTTCAGGCGGGAAATGCTGCGTAATAAATAATATTTTCATAGCCCTAATATTTAGACGGCAAATCTACTATAGTGTCTCGGAAAAATCAACATAAAAAATCAAAAAATCAATTATCATCCATAGGATTATCGGCAAAATATATTGGATTTACCTCTAATATTTTTGCATATGAATTCGGTTTTTGTCTGATTTCGACCAGAGAATAAAGCCGGGTCCACATCCGACAAATCCATTATAACCGCCAACAACCCATCTCCTTACCGCCAACACGGTTTCGTTTCCTTACGAACTGTTCAATCTTATACCAACGGCGCCGGTCAAGGATAAATATATCATTTTAAAAAATCAAGTCCCGGAGATATATTTATTTGAAAAAAGTAAGCTCGACCCGGCGATTTTTTTGTCGGCCTTCCTGTGTAGCATTTGACGCTATAAAGTTCATTTCGCCTTTTCCGACGGCCGTTAACCTATCCGCGCGGATTCCCAGATTTATCAGATATTCGCGGACGCGCCGGGCTCTTTTTTCGGACAAAATCCGGTTGGCCTCTGAAGTGCCGATGTTGTCGGTATAGCCGGCTATCTCGACTTTCACGCCGACGGCCTTTTTAAGAATAGGATAAAGTTCGTCCAGTTTTTTCCTGGTATTACGATCGATTTCGAACGAACCAGAATGATATTTTATGTTAAGAACCATCGGTTTTTCGAGCATCGTAAGATCAATACAGCCGGATTGATCAACGGCCAGACCAGGTTCGGAATCGGGGCAATCGTCGAGCCCATCGGGAACACCGTCATTATCGCCGTCAAGCGGACAGCCCGATTCGTCTACAATAGCGCCGATCGGATTATTCGGGCAGCCGTCGAGATAATCGGCGAAACCGTCACGATCGGTATCGATGGGACATCCCCGAATATCGACTTTACCCCGAGCCGCAGACGGGGTTTTCGGACATTCGTCGTCAATGTCGGGAATACCGTCATTATCGCTGTCGGTCTCTTTAAGCGAGGTCAATTCTTCGGTGTCTATTTTTTCGGGAATCGCTTTCTGGGCGACGATTTGGGGTGGAAGGACGAATTTTTCGCCGGTCCATCGGGAGGCCCATTCTTTTTTAAAGAGAAAATAACTTAAGAATAAACCGGCCTTAAGATTCCATCGGCTTCGGTCTCGTTCTACATCCGGTTTGAATTCAAGACCGATGCCGGTTAAATAATTGGTGCTGAGAACCAGGCCCAGTTTGACATGTTTCTCGAATTGGAACTCCATGCCGCCGGTCAGAGTAAGGAAAATTTCCGTGGCCGCGAAATCGACCGTATTTCCATGGACTCCTTCCACTTTGTAAACGGTGTCGGCATGAGCATCAACCATTTTCCACACCGATAAACCGCCGCCGGCCCCGGCCAGCAGGGAAAAAGAACTGCTGTAGGGGCTGACCCGGTAACCGATAATCATGGTCAGGTCATACCCTTTCCAGGTTTTTGTACGATGATTGAGATCGGAGCCGAATTTGAAATCGGAAGCGGTCGACGAATCATCGTGTATTTTAAAAGCCGAAAGAGTGAATTCCAGCCGGTATTTCCCTTTCAAATACGTTTCGAAACGGGCGCCGAAATCGGGTTCGACCGTGAATCGTGGCGTCGGGCCCCGGTATAGGGTGGTGTATCCGAAGGTACCACCGAAGGAAAATGTCTGGATACCTTCGGCAGAAGCCGATGACACGCAAAGGAAGGCGATTACAATGAATGCGACAATCTTCATCGGTCTAATGTTACGATTAAGACGGGCGGGAATGCAATATAAAAAGATGGGTAATTCTCGCATCGCTATTGACAATAATTTATTATTTTTTTAGCTTCGAACGCAGGCAATTTCTGTTTAATGGAAGAAAGAAATATTTAGTATAACTACGACAAGGAGTACTCAAATGGCCAAGTACACAATCAAGGTCAATCGGGGCAAAAAAGACGGCACATTAAAATTCAATCAAGGCGCGGTCAATGTTTCGACAAAATGCTGGTGGGATCCGAAAGTGAAAATCCCGGCCAGAACGTACACCGGATGTTCGGCGACAACCATGAGAAGCAAGAAGAATTCAAAAGGAAATCCCCGAGAGGGCATATTTATCCCGAGCGTGCCGGGGCATAAGGGAATCTTTATTCATATGGGGACCAGCGCTGCCTGGTCGGACGGTTGTATAGTAATAAAGGAAATTGATCTTCTCAAGATATACAATGCTATTGTACCCAAAAATGGGAAAAACACGGACGTTATCGTAAAAGATATTTAATTATTGAACAAAATTCACCCGGGGAAAAAGGAAATGACAAATTTCTTAAAACAAAACGTGGGGGCAGCAATAATAATTTTGTTGGCGGCAGCAATTTCGTTAACAGGCTGTCGCGGCGACTCGGGTAAAGAACCCGAAGTTAATCGAACCGGCGACGATGCGCAGTTTTTCGTGAACGCCATGCTTGATATTAAAGATCCGCAATTTTTAAGCAAAGACAGTGACGGAATCGAAAGAATCGATGAGTTGAAGGTTGAGCAAAAATGGGGAGACTTATATAATAAATATGAGAAGTCAGCTGAAGCGGGCGATGAAACGGGATTTAGATATTTTCTGTTTATTGGCTTCCTGGCCTATTCTCAACACAATGCGGAACTGATGGAGGCTTTTTCTTCCGATCTGATGCCGATATACGAAAAGGATGCGGCCAAGTTTCTGGAGGCTCTAAACGAGCTTCCGTTTCTTATTCAATCATCCGGCTATTACCTGGACAATTATTTCGGATTCGAAGATAAAAACGCTGATAAAAAACCGGAATTTCTTAAAAATAACAAACCATTGATTAATGACATTCTCGGCCCGGAGAATGGAATATTATTTTTGGACTGTTTTAATTAAAAGCAGATTTCGAATAGAGGTTCGGGGGAGGCTGCCCCGAAGGTACGCTGAAATGCTAATTCGCGTCATCCTTAGGAGGGCGATTGGTCAGGCCTTTTTATGTGGCAAAAGTCGCGAAATTCGTTGAATTGGCCGTGCTTAACCAAATCAGGCGGAAATTCAGAAAATAATACTACTTAAATAACTCTGCGAAAAAGAGCTTCATATGTTCCCATGAACGACGGTCGGCTTCGGCATTGTAGGCCACACCCCTTGATGGATCATCTCCGGAATTCGGATTGGTAAAGGAATGAACCGCCCCGGAATAAGCGATGAACTGAAAATCCACATTGGCCGCGCGCATCTCTTTAAAGAAAGCGTCGACCTGATCCATCGTTATATGGGGATCATTGGCGCCATGACAGACCAGCAGCTGGCATCGTATGTTTTTGGCGTCGTCAGGATCAGGCGTGTCGAGATTACCATGGAAACTGACCACACCGTTGATTGCGGCGCCCGATCGAGCCAATTCCAGGACGGTCCCGCCTCCAAAGCAATATCCGATGGCGGCAACACGGCTGTTGTCGCAGAGTTCGTTTTTCAGAAGGGCATTCAATCCGGCCGTTACCCGGCGGCGCATCAGCTGCCGGTCGCTGCGGTAGATGGTTGCCTGTTTCGAAGCCTCATCGGCAGATTGGGGACGAATCCCCTTGCCGTACATGTCAGCCGCAAAGGCCACATAGCCTAACTCCGCCAGTTTTCGGCATCGCATTTTAGCATAATCGTTCAATCCCATCCATTCATGCACGACCAACACGCCCGGCCGCTTGCCATTAATACTATTATCATAGGCGACGAAGCCTTCAAGTTCCGCCGCGCCATCGTAATAAGTTACTGATTCCGTCATTACTTCACCCATCACCGGCACTATGGTGGATAGAACAAGTGCCAGACATATCATCAGTTTCATAATTAATCCCTCTTTCCTTCAAATTATTACAATATTTTTTTGTCTAATCACAGGCTTGTCTCTTTCCGTCTGCAATAATACGAATAAAAGATGTAAATACGTTGGATTTTTTTAGCGCAATTCCATACCTGATCAAAGACGGGCGGATGTTCCGACCTGAGAAGAGAGCTATATCGCGGAGTACATTTTCCCTGTTATGCACCGGTTTATTTGATCATTCGGTTTCCCATTCGAAAAGGCTAACCGGCGTCCAATAGCCGGTGAATGGACACATTTGCGTGTTAAATTTCTCGGAGTTTTTATAAAGAATAATAATTATTTAAGTTATTTTTTATTTTTCAGAGGAAGAGGCCTCGCGGCATCAGTAACGGCCCCGATTTTTACAGCATAACTCGTTTTTTTGGAGATATCTTCATCGGTGACAATATGGACGTCAAGCAATCCCTCGGATTCATAACCGGTTCGCAAGTAATTTATTTTGGCCAGAGACCGGCTCCAACCCTCCAGCCAGTGATTCAGTTTTTCCAGCCGGGATGGGTCTCCGCGAAAATGGATTATAATGTTAATATCGGAACCGGGGCCGGCCGTTGCATTTTTCGTACTTCCGAATACATAGAAATCGACCACGCCGAAACGCTCACCGTCGAGTTCTGAAGCGATATATTCGGCCATCTTTAATCGCCAGCGCCAATAATCCTCATTTTTGGGAACCTGCAATCGCTTTATCGGATACTTACCGGCGGATTCAGAATCAGATGCGGTTAAAAATCCCAAAACCTGCTGTAATTCGGAATTCATTGATATCCGCAGTTTCCGGCCGCCCGCATTACCCGGTATATCAATTAATTTGATTATCCTGCCGGGGACGGTGTAATTCGGTATTACATCGGTCAAAATATTCGGTAAGCCGCCAAGGAATCCTTTATTCAGGACAGTATTATCATCTTTCGGACAAATAGGTATCAAGTAAATGCTTGCTTCGAATACATCCTGTATGAAGCTTAAACCATATCCGGAGTTTAATATATTATATTCTTTTTTATCGGTCAATTCGATTAGTGCCGCCGCATTATCTACATCAGAATACGCTACGCCGGATTCAGATTTTGAATTATCGTAGGTGCCCCGCCACTGGGGGCCTATAATTATAAACTGCCGTTTCGGGAGGATACGATTTAACCGGCCAAGAGTCTGTTTTAATATTTCTATATCCGATTTATCTTTCAGCGTCCTGTACTCGAAGGGGTCAATATAGATAATATGCGTAATATCGGTAATATCACCTTCAGTCAGGCTATAATTGGATGTGAACATAATATTCTCGGGCGAAATGTTTTTCGGTATCGGGACAGAACCGCTTTCGAATATCAAGCCCTGGGGCCGGCACTGCAGTAGAAAAAGGTCTTTACCGTCAGAGGCGAATTCAATATAAATCGGCTTTCTATATGCATCCTCCAAAACCCGGAGCATTTTATGCATTTTTTTAAGAAATGTCGATTCCGAAAACAGCTTTTCGAATGTAACCGCATCATTTCCGACATTAGAATCAGCGAAAATATTTTCTATGCCGGGAATACTATGGCCATAATCCTTCAGGAAGCGATTAAGATTAATCGATTCGCGATTATTTTGCTTCAAATTAATAACATCAATATATAGGTCGGGACTCCGCATAATTTCGCCCGGATTCAATCCGGCTATCGAATCCGGCTGTCCGGGGGATACAAAAATCGGGCAACGATTCTTCAGACGGGCTGTCGTACAATCACCTAAACCGGGAAGCATACATATCAAACCATCTTCAGGTTTAATATGATGGGACCAGCAGAACCTGTTGGAGCTAAACGCCACTCCGGAAAAGGTCGGCAGGAAATAATCGCCGATTTTGGTACCGACGACCTCCTGAATCATTATGCCCATTTCTTCGCCATAATCCAGCAATCCGCTTTTGACCCGGCATTCAATCGGATCCGGACTGAATGTAGAGGCATAAATTTCGGCAATGGCATCGGTTAAGGCATCAAGGCGTTCCTCCTTGCTGCCCTGATTGGCCAGAATAAGGCTTTTATATTTGCCATAAAATGCGGAGTCTATTTGATCTTCCAGCAGGCTGGAACTCCGGACAATAATCGGGGAATCATCGAAATCATCAAGCGCCGCAGACAGGCCTTTTAAGATGTCTTCCGGGAAATAGCCGTTTCTGAAAAGCTGTTCGATGTAGGGGTATTCGAGTCGTATCTGACTGTTGCTTTTGTATTTTTGCTCGACAACTTCGTCAAAGTTATTATAGTGCATGAAGTGATAGATAACGTCGGATGTAATATACCAGGTTTTGGGGATTTTTATATTCTTGAGAACGTTATGCTCCTCGTTTTTCCGCCTGATTATATTGCCGGCCAGGATCATTCCGGAACTCTTTCCGCCGAGCTTACCGCGACTTTCAACACTGAAGATTACTTTCCCGAGTAAATCGTAAAAATCACGAATATCGAGAAAATTCTTTGCGGTATCGATGTATGAGGATTGCTCGGAGAGGAATCTGCGAATTAAAGAAATTTGGATACCCGATTTGCTGGGTGATTGTATTTCATGGTCATGCGGCCCCATGTCATAATAACGGCGAATCGCATCGGCGACATCGGCAATCGAAAGATTACGATTAATGACCTGAGCGAGAAATCCCAGCTTATCTTCCTGGATCCACCTCATTATATGCCGCAGAATATCCTCGTCGCTTAAATGTTTACCCGCCAGATCGAAAGCCTTCCGCCCGAAATCGACGGCCATCTGTGAAATCCGCTCCTGCTCGATTTTACCCGGTTTTACGGCATGTAATCTCTTCGTTGACCAAAGCCGGGAATTTATCGTATGCGACATCTCTTTCGCCTCCACGACACCGCCCCAGTTCAGTTCATTAAGCATCTTTCGTGAAATCCGAAAATAAAAATCTATATCGATCTGCTTGAGGATTTCCAGGGTTGTCCGCCAATCTTCAAAAAGCCCATCTGAAAGTTTGAACGATACAATATTCGAGCCGGTTATAAGTTCTTTCGTTTTAAGCCGCACGACATATTGTCCCAGCAGACCGGCTATCGTACCGAGCAGTCTGGATTCTTCCTTCAAAAAGGGACCGATGTCGGCTGCCGGCATTTCCTCGGTGTAATAAATACTTATATTGCCGACGGTCTTATCCTGGACGGCGATGGGTGCAGTCAGCAACCACGGACTTTCTGCAAGGTCAGTTGATTCATAAGTGGAGTCATTAATAATTATCCTTGCCCGGCATTTTTCAGGATACAGCCAGCCCGAATTTATTGCCGATATAATTTGGGGGCAGACTTCGTCAAGCGATTTTTCCGTATCCCGCAAAATCTCCTGGATTTGATACAGACATTGAAGTTCACGCTCACGCTTGCGGAGTGCATCAATACTCAATTTTTCTGATTTCATCCCGCCGGTCATTTCAAAATGACCCCTCTTCCACTACGACCGTCGACTCTGACCATTAACGGCGTCGCCAGTCGAACGTGCCGTACAAATTCGGATTCGTTGACCAATTCCTGATTTCTCAGCCAATCCCACCGAATACTGTATTTACCGTGATGATTAACGGAAAAATAGGAAATCCGGAAACTCGTCATATTATGAAAGAAATGAGCGCCCTGGCTTAAATCGACATCCATGCCGGGGATTGTCGCCTCAACTATCGCCTTGGCGCCTGATATCTGTCCCCAATTGACCGGAATACCCAGCCACGGATCGGAACTGCCCCAGCGACCAAAACCTATCAGCAAATACGGCAGACCGTCATCCACCATTTTTCGGTTAAACAGCGCCAATTCGCGGGCTATTTGCCTTGTAGCCCCGGCGTTAAATTTCTCCGGATTTACATAAACGATATCCTTAATCGAATCGTTCTTGCCATTACCCATCGCCCTGTCAGAGGCGACCAGTGTGTTTTCACTTAACATATCATCGATTGTAACATCAATGATTGCGTCCGACACCACCATCGGCCGAACCTGCAGGAATCCAAGTTGAGCCGATAACTCCGGGGTCGTTTTCAGGGAAACGGCAAATTCGATTTCTACTTCGTTGCGTATCTTTTTTTCGCACAAATTCAGCAGATCAATCAGGAGTCCATTCAATGGAATCCGCTCGCCAACCAAAATAGGCGAGAATGTAATTATTCGGGGTCCGGCAACGCCCGCACCCATGATGATACGATCATCCTGCGGCCTGTAAGTCGAGGCCACATATTGCAATGATCCGTCAGCTTCCGCCTCCGATAATTGCTCTCTGACAAGATATTCCGATTCATGCATGGGATTGGTAACCGATGGTTTTTTCATATTGACGGCCCAGAATTTTGTCTGAGTCACCTTAAGCAATTCACCGGCACCTCCCACCGGAGGATTTACACGCGGATATGCCGGGGAATAACTCCAGACCTGGCCGCCGTCGACGATGGTTTTGCCCAGCCCCAGAGCCAGGGATACGACTCCCTCCTCCGGCTTCGCCGAACCCATCGGATAAAAATTGTATGAACGGGCCACGCCGGATATATCGGGATAATAGCGGCCATTGAATTGTCTCCCGACAATGTCCTGTATGATGACGGCCATTTTCTCGTCGGAAGTCGGCCGGTTGATCGCCCGGTGATAATCCCGGGCGGCTTTGAAGAATGTCGAGGCATAAACGAATTTTATGGCTTCCTTCAGCTTTTCGAGTCGTGTTTCAATATCACCCTGATTGTTCGGGATCATTTTTGTGGCGTAGACACCGGCAAATGGTTCATACATGGCATCTTCAAGTAAACTTGATGACCTGACCGCCAAAGGGTTATTGACGGCCCTGACGAAAGTCTGCAGTTTTTCAATTAAATCTCTCGGTAGTTTCCCCTGCCCGAAGGCATGAGCGATATACTCATCGGACATATTCGATCCAACCGATTGACGGAGGTCGTTTTCGTCCAGAAAACGATCGAAATAATCAGTAGCAATAACAATAAACCTCGGGATACTTACCGAAATCCCGGGAAAGGGCTTTTTATCAAAATATAAGGCAATCGTTTTCTCGATAAAGGCCAGCCCGGATGCTTTGCCGCCGATTGAACCCGAACCGATACAGGAAATTGCCGGCATGGAGTCGAGCGATTTCGATTCGAAGGATGTCAACTCCTGCGGCTGAATATTGATTCTGCCTTCCGACATATTTTGTCATACCATGCTTTTTGGTTTCGTGGCAACCGAGCAACGGCAAAACAGTTGCACGGTGGGATGAGCCGGCGGCTCATCCCCGGTCACGCGAATTTATCCATTGAGGATTTCGTCGGATTCTTCCTTATCGAGATCCATCACATGCCTCAATCCCGTAACTTCGGCTGCTTCCGGAGTTAAAGCCACCAGGTCATTACGTGTCATGTGCTCCAGACTGAATTTGCGGCTTCCGGCCATGAGCTGACGCAGGCCCTGTGCCAGTCGTTCATAGTATGTATAGAGGCCGATTGCGCCGGTCGGCAGTCTTTCAAATTCAGCGTCGCCGAGTTCTTTTCTCAGGTCGGCGGCGGTAACGAAAATTTCGTCCACGGTATTGCCGAAGCGCTCGACATATACGGGCACCTGGCGATCATTGATGGTTCGGCCGATGGTTTTTCCGACCATTGCCGCCGCAATCGGGCTGCGAGCCATACCGATCAATTTCACGAACGGTGCCCCCATAGCCAGACCTTTGAACATCTGATCTTCGAAAGTAAATCCGCCGGCGGGAATCAATGTCGGCACATATTCACCGCGGTCAGCCAGTTTCTTCGCATATCGGTACATCAGCGTGTGCAGTTCTACCGTCGGGATACCCCATTCATTCATCATTCTCCAAGGGCTCATCCCGGTTCCGCCGCCGGCACCGTCAACGGTAAGCACATCGATTTTGTATTTTGAGGCATACTTCATGGCCAGCGCCAGCGCCGCCGGTCGATAAGCTCCCGTTTTAAGAGACACATACTTCGCACCCGCCTTGCGTAATTCCTCGACACGTTTGGCGAATGATTCCTCGGTGACCATTCCGACCCGGGAGTGCCGTTCGAATTCCTTGAAAGAACCGCGCTCGAAGGCCCTGATAACATCGGGATCGGTCGGATTCGGGAGAACCACATAGCCGCGTTCATAGAGCAGCTGAGCCTTCTTTAGGTCTCGTATTTTGACTTCTCCGCCGATGTTTTTGGCTCCCTGACCCCACTTCAATTCAACCCATTCGACACCCAACTTCTCCATGGCGTATTCCTGAGTTCCCAGCCGAGTATCTTCGATATTCGCCTGAACGATAATGGCCCCATAGCCGTCGCGCTGGTAATCTTTATAAAGGTTCACACGACGTTTTAGGTCGGCGGTATCAACGACACGGCCGTTTTTTATCACCGCTTCCGGGTCCATCCCGACGACGTTTTCACCGATAGTCAGTCCGGTTCCGGCCAGGGCCGAACCGATTGCCAGTCCTTCCCAATTATTTTTGGCGACATCGGTCGAGCCGATTCCGGGAATTATGATAGGAAGTTTAAATTTAATGCCATTATCATGACCGAAATGAACTTCCAGATTCACATTCGGAAATATCGCTTTATCGCTATCGGCCTCGATGCCCTCGGCTCCAATGACACCGCCAATAATGTTCAAATGCGAATAATCAATCGGATACTCTTTTTCAGACGCCGTGGTAATAACCCCGAATGGTTGCGGGTAGATAACTTCATGCCCGCGATAAGCGGATTTGCCGATTTCGCACATACCGATACAGCCATCAACGCAGGTAACGCACATACCCGAAATGGGAGTTATAGAATCATCCGTCCTGTTTTTGGTCAATGTTGCCGCAGATCGATTTACTCTCGTCAGTGACATCGTTATTTTCCTCCTTTGTCCCGTGGCGCTCTGACAATTTCGCAGGCCACACAGGGCTCCATATAACACATCATATTATCGAATTTATCAATTTCCAAGCATGGCGGAGCGAGATTGGCGCATCCGCCGCAAATTGCTTTCTCCGGATCAGTATAAGTACATCGCAACTGGCAGGCGGGGCAGATATAAATACATCCGCCGCACAACCGGCACTCTTCCGACTTGATATCGAAGGGTGTTCCTATGCTGCGATTCTGCCCGCGGCCGCGAAAGCCAATGGCCTTGGCCGCCATCTGTTCTTCGCACATACGTACACATAGTCCGCATAAAATACAATCTTCATACTCCTGCCGAAAACGCTGCTGCCGAATTTCATGAGCCGCGGCCAGATCCTGAATGGTCTTTGACTGCGGGCAGGAAGCCAGCAGAAGCTCCAGAATCATTCGACGTGCTTTCACAACCCGGCTCGAGGCGGTTCTTACTTTTAAACCTTCCTGGGCCGGATAAGTGCACGATGTCACTAATCTGGCGTTTGGTCCCTCTCCGATCTCAACGACGCACAACCTGCAGGCGCCATACGGCGTCAGACCTTCCATATGGCAGAGGGTCGGAATGGGAAAGCCGTAAAAATTGGCAGTTTCAAGGAGAGTTGTCCCTTTCTCTACAGAAACCTCAAGCCCATTTATCGTTAAAGTGATCACTGTACTTTTACTCCTGTTGTAACATGTTCATCTATTTCTACTTTGGGTTGAGTGAATTCCAGATCGCACCGCAGGCATCGTTTGGCTTCACATGTGGCCTCGTCGATGGAAAGAGAAACCTCCACTTCGGCGAAATTACGCTTACGCCATTCCGCCGGAGCACGCTGCGTCTCAATTCGTTTACCTGACGTGATTTCCTCCTCGGCTATCGACGGCTCTACATAAATCCGGGGTATACAGGTTTCGGACGGTCCGTCCAGTTGTTCATTACGGATATAGCGATCAATCATTCCGGCCGCCTTTTTACCATCGGCGATGGCCTCGATAACCGTATTGGGGCCGCGGACAACATCGCCTCCGGCAAAAACACCCGGCCGATTTGTCAGCAGGGTCCGGGGATTAACCTTAACCGTATTCCATCTCGTAGTTTCAATTCGACTCATCCGGGCAGGTGCAATAGCGTCGATTCCAGTATCTTCGCCGATAGCTACGATTAATGTATTAAGCTCAACAGTGTATTCCGTGCCCTGAATGGGAACCGGTCGGCGTCGCCCGCTCGAATCAATATCGCCCAATTCATTTTTGATACACTCAAGACCGGATAAATGACCATTCGACGCGATTACTCTGGCGGGCGTAACCAGTGTCACAATTTTAATTCCTTCCTGGGCGGCCGCCTCGATTTCCTCGCTGAAAGCCGGCATTTCCTCTCGGGTGCGTCGATAGAGTATGGTCACGGACTCCACGTCCTTCTGACGAATGGCCATCCGCGCGGCATCGATGGCCGAATTACCGCCCCCGATGACCCCGACTTTCCCTCTGGCAAGTTGTTGATTTTTAATATTGCATGATTTCAGAAACTGAATCGATGGAAACACACCTTCCACATTTTCGTTTTCCAATCGGAGCGGTTTGCTCTTGTGCGCTCCCAGAGCCAGAAAAACCGCCTTATAACCATCATTAAACAGACCGTCAACCGTGATATCGCGGCCGAGCGCGGTATTGCATTTTAAAGTTATGTTTTCATCCAGAAGAGAATTTATTTCTTTATCGATGACTTCTTTGGGAAGACGATAGGAAGGAATGGCGCAATACAACATTCCACCCGGTTTATTTTCCGTCTCAAAAATAGTGATTTTATATCCCTTCAGAGAAAGGTAATGAGCGGTCGTAAGTCCCGCCGGCCCCGAGCCGATTATGGCTACCTTGGGAGGTTCGCCGTCAGTCCAAACGTCCCGTTTCGGTTTGTACGACGAGGGTTCGATACGGTCGGTTATAAAGCGTTTGAGCGCTCGAATGGCGATAGGGTCGCCGCCGGAAGTCCCGGCGCGGCATTTTTCCTCACAGGGATGATGACATACGCGTGCGCACACCGATGGAAACGGATTGGCTTCACGGATAGTCTGATACGCTTCTTCATATTCGCCTCGTGCAATATGAGCCACATAGCGCCAGGCTTCAGTCCCGACCGGACATGCGGATTGGCACGGTGCGCCGACTAAATCCTTGCAAACAAATGCGTCGCACCTTTTATCGACGACATGACGCTCGAATTCTTTTCGGAAATAGCGCAATGTACTGAGGACCGGATTTGAGGCCGATTGTCCCAGACCACACATGGTCGTATCCTTCACGACCAATGCCAGTTCCTCCAGCAGGTCAAGATGTTCCAGCGTGGCCTTGCCTTTGGAAATATCATCGAGGATTTCATACATGCGTTGCGTGCCCTTGCGGCAGGTAAAACATTTGCCGCACGATTCGTCTTTCAAGAAGTTCATGAAATATTTGGCGACATCGACCATGCAGGTGTTTTCGTCCATGACAATCATGCCGCCCGAACCCATGATCGAGCCGGCTTCGGTCAGGCTGTCATAATCGATAGACAAATCGAATTTTTCGGCGGGTATACATCCGCCCGAAGGCCCGCCGGTCTGAACCGCCTTTATTTTGGCGCTGCCGACCGGACCGCCGCCGATATCGTAAACGACTTCGCTGATTTTTGTCCCCAGGGGAACTTCAACCAGCCCGGTGTTTTTTATCTTTCCAACCAGCGAAAATATCTTCGTGCCGGTATTACCGGGCACACCGACTTTAGCGTACTCTTTACCCCCCTTGTTGATTATCACGGGGATGTTGGCCAGCGTTTCAACGTTGTTGATACATGTCGGATGCCCCCAGAGTCCTTTTTCGATCGGATACGGCGGGCGTTGCCTCGGCTCACCCATTAAATTCTCAATCGATTTAATCAAAGCCGTTTCTTCCCCACATACAAAGGCCCCCGCCCCACGGAAAATCTCAATATCAAAATCTATTCCGGTATTGAGAATATTCTCTCCCAGAAGACCCAGATCGCGGGCCTGCCTGATGGCAATGAGCGTGTGCTTGATAGCCAACGGATATTCACTGCGAACGTAGACGATTCCCCTGGTGGCGCCGATAGCGACACCGGCGATCAGCATGCCCTCCAGGATTGCATGTGGATTTCCTTCCAGAAGGCTGCGGTCCATGTAGGCGCCCGGGTCGCCTTCGTCAGCGTTACAAATTATGTACTTTTGTTCATTATCTCTGCCTGAAGCATGAGCGAATTCCCACTTTTTTCCGGTCGGGAAGCCGGCGCCGCCGCGACCCCTAATCCCTGATTTCTGCACTTCATCGATAATCCACTCCGAATCAGGATTGGATAAAACCTTTTCGGCCGCAGCATATCCGTCCAATTCGATATAATTCAGAATTCTTATCGGATCCAGGTTTTCATTGCAGCCCAGAATAGTCCGCGTCTGTTTTTTGAAGAAGGGGATATCTTTCTGATTATGATAACGTTTGTTCACGCGAGGATCTTTGTATATCAGGCTTTCGGCGACATATCCATTGACGGCGGAATCGATTACGAGCGGGATATCTTCCATTCTGAGTTTGGGATAAAGCTGCCTGCCCGGTTGAACCAGAATAAAGGGGTCCATTTCGCAAAAACCCTGGCAGCCGGTTATTCTAATGGCTATTCTCTCCTGAAGACTACGCTCGAGAATGTATCGTTTGATGACTCTGATTACATCATTGGCCCCGCTTGCCTGCCCCCCCGTGCCGGCGCATATCACCAGAGTCGGTTTGTCGTATTCAATGTCCTTTTCACTTAAGACGCGTTGACGGAAATCAAAAAGTTCCTGAACTGATGTGAGTTTTTTCATCGATGTATCTCCAATAGCATTCCGATATCGTAATTAATCAATTATGGCGCCGCCTAAATCCAGCATGTGGCCCTTACAACCGCGCCGTGAACATATCTGGACGACACCCCCGCCACGAACAATCATCGGTACCATGGGCGCTCCACATTCGTTGCATTTAGAGCCGCCGATTAATTCGGCATGACAGTGAGGGCAGAACATTTGAACAATCGTATCCGGAGGTATCTCATGTTCCGATTCCACTTTGTCACTCCCGTAAACACTGGAGAGAGTCAATCGCCCGTGTTTGTTGCCGAATGAAACCGTCACCCTGATTACAGCGTGACCATCCATGACGTGCCGGGGATCCATCAGGCTGTGGTTGCATCGGGCGCAGCTGACTTCCAGGGGAAAAACGCGCTGATCGGTATCTATTTTAATTATGTCAAATCCGTCTCGGGCTTTTGCCAGAATGTCCTTGACTCCCGAAGTTTTGACATTCGAAAAGTAATGTCCGTCCGCGACGACCACCGGTCCGAGCGCGCAGGCACCGAGACAGTTTACCGTCTCTAATGTGAATTCCTTATCCGGGGTTGTTTCTCCTGCCCGGATTTTCAAATTGTGTTCGATTTCCTTTGCAATTGCAGCCCCCCCCCGGACGTGGCAGGCCGTCCCCAGGCATACAGAGATGAGATGTCTACCTCGGGGCTTAAGGCTAAAGGCTCTGTAAAATGTGGCTACGCCATATATGTCGACCAATGAATGATTGGATTCCGATGCCACCGTTCGTAGTTCTTTTTCGGGGAGATAACCGTACTTTGCCTGGATGCGCTCAAGAGTCGATATAAGTTCGCCTTTATGATAATTTTCTTTTCTTTGATCTCCTGTAATTTCACCCATATTTTAATTCGTCCTTTTTTTAAATCTGTCTTTCGTTACATGTCCGGTTACTTAACAGTATTCTTCGCAATGCCAGACACCCTCATCAGGCTTTACCATTTTGCATGTCTCCCTGTTGGCGCAATTGATACATAGCCCCTTAAACCTGCTCGGCTCGATGACGGGGGCTGTGACATCTTCGTTTCCACCGGCTCTGTTATCGCCGATCGGATCGGCTGAAACTTCAAACATCTCACAATAGATTGCATCAAACCCGCGCTTTTGACGGAGGCAACAGATAGGGGCATTGATGCATGATGAACACAATCCGGCATTATTTTTCTCCCCTATCCCGGCCACGAATATATACTCTCATTCCAAATATTTTAAAGGAACATACTTTTCCCACTCGATGAATCAGTATTCTTTGACTTTGTGAATTTATTGAAGGTGCCGAGTGAGGTTTAATATGTCCCTTAATATTCGTTACATTTTTACCTACTTTGTTAAATATTTCACAAGCAAAAGATATGCCACTGGCTTTTTGTGATGCAAAACTGAATCGTATATGTAGGGAAGGAAGCCGGATTCGTGAGATAAGCCGTTGATTGGCAAAATATTAAGCAATCTACTTTTTTTTTGCATCGAATAATGAGCTAATCAATTATCCAATAATAAAATAGATGATTTTTGGGTGATATCGCCCCACCGGGGAATAATGCCCCGGTTGAATAAATAAGGCTTATTTATCCTGCTGGTATTTCTTCAGTTTTTCCCGGAGCGTTTTTCGATCGATTCCCAGAATTTCAGCCGCCCTGGTTTTATTGCCTTTGACACTGGCCAGGACGTCGCTTATATGTGCCGCCTCGACTTCGGCAATAGTCCTATTCAGACCGGTCTTTCGCATAGCTGAGAAACGCATCAAATCGGGCAAGTCAGGAACATCTATAGAGCTGCCGTCGATCATGACAACCAGACGCTGTATGACATTTTCCAGCTCTCTGACATTACCGGGCCAATTATAGTTTTTCAGGACTTCCAGGGCATCATCGGAAAATCGGGGAGTCGGTTTATCCAATTCATTGGCGAATTTTTCCGCAAAATGAGATATGAGCAGCAAAATATCATTCCCTCGCTCTCTTAATGGAGGCACAGTAATCGTGATGACGCTGACACGGAAGAAAAGGTCATTACGGAAAAGTCCTTTTTGGATCAGGCTCCGGAGATCGCGGTTGGTCGCCGCCAGAATCCGTATATCCACTTCCCGCGATCGGCTGTCACCCACCATCCCTACTTTTTTATCCTGCAGAACCCGAAGCAGTTTAACCTGCATGGCCAGGCTGGTTTCACTGATTTCATCAAGAAATATAGTGCCCCCGTCCGCGGTCTGGAAAAAACCGGCGCGCGTTTCAACCGCCCCGGTAAATGCACCCTTGACATGTCCGAAAAGTTCGCTTTCCAATAGACTTTCGGGTATGCCGCCGCAATTTACGGGCACGAAAGAAGCGGCGGCGCGAGCGCTGTGGTAATGGATGGCGCGAGCAACCAACTCCTTGCCGGTTCCGCTCTCTCCGGAAATCAAAACCGTCGCGGATGTCGATGCAGTTTTCTTAATGGCCCGAAAGACCTCTACCATCGCTTTCGAATTGCCGAGGAGACCGTAGGATTCAACACCCTGTTTTTCGGTGGGAGGCGACGGGGGCCGCCGCGAATGCAACTTATCCAAGGCCTTCTCCACCGTCCTGAATAATTCCTCTTCGGTGAAAGGTTTGGCGAGATAATCTACCGCTCCGGATTTGACCGCCTCGACCGCCCCGGCAATCGAGGCGTATCCGGTAATCATCACCACTTCCGTATCCTTATAATTTTCGCGAACATGCCTGACCAGATCCAGGCCGCTGACCCACGGCATCTTATAGTCGGTTACGACCAAATCAACGGCGACCTTTTCAAGAATACGAAGCGCCTCGTCCACTTCACCGGCCGTATAGACCTGATAGCCTCGTGCGGACAAATTTCTTTGAATGACTTCAAGTGTATTCTCGGCGTCATCGACGACCAATATGGATTCGCGCTTGACTGTATCAGCCATTGTCGGATTCCCTGAATTGCCCGGGCATTTCCGCGGGCAGTCGAATTATAAACCTTGTTCCTGAACCCGCTTCACTTTCCACTTCTATTTTGCCTCCGTGAGAAGTTACTATTCCATGAACGATCGGCAATCCCAGACCGGTTCCCTGGTCCGCGTCTTTTGTCGTAAAGAAGGGATCAAAGATTTTCTTCTTTACGTCGTCGCTCATGCCGATTCCGGTATCTTCCACAATTAATAACACCGAACCGATGTCGGCTCCGGTTTTAATAGTCAATCTTCCTCCCCGCGGCATGGCCTGAACTGCATTTACGACCAGATTTGTCAGGACCTGCATCAGCTGCGAGCGATCGGCGAGAATTTCAGGTAATTGCTCCGCCAGGTCGGTGACCAGTTGTATTCCGGACTTGTCGCATCGGGATTTAAGAAAATAAAGTCCATCTTCAATCAGGCTGTTCAAATTTGTTTCGTTTTTGGTCAGCGGTACGTCCCTGGCCGACATGAGCAGTCTTTTTATAACCTCACGGGCGTGCAGGGCGGCATCGATAATTTTGTCAATATCCTGACGCACCTGCTCCGATAACGCGGTATCCTTTATTGCCAGTTGAGCAAAACCAAGAACATTTGCCAGAGGTTCATTAAGTTCGTGAGTAACACCGGCCACAAGCTGCCCGATGGTGGCCAATCGGTCGGCATGCCGCAGCTGCTCCTGCAGTTTGAGTTTTTCCGCTTCCGCCTCGACCTGCTCGATGATAATCGATAACTCCTGCGCAATCGTATCGATTAAGTGTCTTTCCTCGCGTAAAAATGCGCCGTCATCAAGCGGCGGGCGCTCTTCTGAATAGCGCAACTCAACGAATCCCCGCACATTTTTGTCGACAACGATATCGGCCTTTATACTATGAACCGCCTTGCCGAATCCCGACGTTATATATACCTGATCATCCAGGACGATCTGAGCCGAGGAAATATCCGGATAAAGCCAGGCTGGCGGCATCAGCTTAACGGTTTCCTGGAAAATATAATCGAGCGAAATGCCGGGTTGCTGAACCAGTTTAGCGATACCATAAAGACAGGTCAGTTCTTTGACTCTTTCCCGGAGAGCGACCTGCAATCGGCGATGAGTAAGAGCGCTGCCGATGGTTCGCGCCATTTGCTCGAAAAGCCCGACCTGATGCTTATTGAAAAAATTCGGCGTCTTACTTGTCAGTTCCATCAGGCCGACGCGATCCTGTCCAACGTCAACCGGTATTATAGCCACCGATTTATAATCTTTCTGGATACTGATTCCCGGTTCTTCATCCGGGTTGGCCGTTATAAAATCGGAGGTAAGTTGACTGTCTATTTCGGTCAGCCAAAAACTGCCGTCATCCGTGAAATATGGTAATGACGGATCGAATTGCCTGTTGACTATATCGTGGCATAATTTTTCTATATTCTCCGTCTTGCTTGAACTCCACGTGATTATTTTGCTGACGCCGGATGAATTAACGGTTTCTTTAAATTTGAAATCCCGCCCATCTTCACGAGAGGCCCGACAGAAAAATTGCCGGCCTCCATCCCAGAAAACAAGCCCCATATTATCGCACTTCGACGTTTCCAAAATCAATTGTGTGATATCATTGAGGAATTGCGCTCTGGGATAACCTTTACTGGCAAGCTCCAATATTTGATTCGACAGAGCCCAGAATACGCCCGGCTGAATGCCGTTGATTTTCGTGTCGGGTTTCATCTTTCAATATCCGTCACAATAATCGGCAAAACCTGCATATAATTAAAAACCTCTTGAATATTGTGCCGTTTTCGTTGTCTGAATAATTAGAAACAACATTTTTCCAAACACGCATATTACCGAATCCATTCATATCACCGACAAATTATTCACTTCGGGGAAAAATGTCAATAAATAGCGAGTATTATAATGATTTCTCAAGAAACTATGTGGATAAGAATAATCAAAATTGGATTAAACGCCGGCCGAAATACATTCCCAGTCCGGCGCCTATCATACTGAGAATGAGGGCGGTCATCAGGCCGAATTGATCCCCGATCCACCAGCCAAGCCAGCTGCCAAGAATCGTAATCATTGTCACCAGAATCTTCTTCATACCATTTACATTCGGAGTTTAAAAAGAAAAACTTTAAAGAACTTCATATAAAATGTTCGCGGATTATGTAACCCTGCATCTCTCCAGCGGTTATTGATTACTTGATTATCATCCGGCCGCTTCCGTGTTCAGTGGCGAAGTGCAGCTCGGCGTCGGTTTCAATGCTTGATTAAGAATGGGAAGAGTAATTACTGAGGCTGCTTTCCGTGTTTAATAGCATAAAAAAAGTCTTGCCAATAAACAGGATTAGGCATAACTTTTGAGGCGGAAATATGTAAGGAAAAATAAAATGCCCGCAGAATCAAAAAAGATTAAGTTGCTTATAGTCGATGACGAAGTTGACTTTCTTCAGGTTATAGCGGAACGTCTGGGAAGCAGAGATTTCGACGTTGTCACGGCGACCAATGGCAAAGATGCCATAAAGGCGGCTCGCAAAAGCAAATTCGACCTGGCCCTGATCGATTTAAGAATGCCGGAAATGGACGGCAAGGAAGTTCTTCAGATTCTTAAAAAGAAGCATAAATTTCTTGAAGTAATCATTTTGACCGGGCATGACTCTATGGAATCGGCCATTGAGTGTACCAAGCTGGGAGCTTTTAACTACCTGCCCAAACCATACGATCTAGATAGACTTCTGGATATTCTTAAGCAGGCTTATGAAACAAGGCTCAGGAAGAAATTCGAATATAATAAAAAACGTAAGGAAGAAATCGAGATTCTCGCCGCCGGTTCCAGTCCGATGGGCATTCTCAGGGCGCTTTTGCGCATCGACGATGACGAAAAATAGCGCGGCAACGCAGTCATTTTCAGCCCTCAATAGATACACAGCGATATAATTATTTACCGCCGGGATTATCCATTTTGACGACTTCTTTCAGCGGGCAGATATCTTCATTTGAATTCAGGTGGGCTCTTTCATGAATACTCTCAATCGCCCGGGTGGCATTGCGATAGAGATGGTCTTCGCCGATTTTCTCGTAGAGATAAGTACGTTTCATGGCATCGAGGACCTGGTCATTGAGCCCGCTGAAGGAAATATCATATCCGCTTTCGCGTATTCGATCGACCAATAATGAAACCATATCTTCGCCGGAGGCATCCAACTCATTAATGCCGTTGCCGACTATAAGAATATGTCTTAATTCCGGCATGGATTCGATTTGCTGGGTGATTTTTTCCTCCAGATAATTCACGTTGGTAAAAAAGATCGATCCGTTATAGCGGATGACGGCAATATGCCTGCATCTGGCGAGATTATGACGCCGCGATGCCCGGAAAGTACCATCCGGATGCATCGATAAAATGGCGATTTGCGGTTTCATGACGCGCAACAAATAAAGAAGAAGAGCCAGCGCGACGCCAATCATTATCCCCCGGTCAAGATGAGGCGCGAAAATAAGCGTGCAAACAAACGTGATAATTCCGATAATCCCGTCGTACCACTGAGCCTTCCAGGCATGGATAAAACCGCGAACATTAATCAGCCCAAAGACCGCCATCATAATTATTGCCGCCAGGACAGCCTGCGGCAGATGATATAAAAGCGGTGTAAAGAACAGCAGGGTGATGGCCACGACGCCGCTGCTGAATACACTCGACAGACCGGTTCGCGCTCCGGCCTGGATATTTACCGCCGAACGGGAAAAAGAACCCGAGACGGCATAACTCTGGGCTGCCGAACCCACTATATTGGCCAATCCCTGACCGATTAATTCCTGGTTGGGGTCAAGACGCTGACCTGTCTTGGCCGCCATCGCCTTGGCAATTGAAATCGCTTCCATAAATCCGAGAAGTGAAATGATTATCGCCATGGGAAATAACGTTATCATGTCCGATAACGCTCCCCGGGGCATTTGAATTCCCGGAAGGCCCCTCGGAATATTGCCCACGACGTCACCTCCGCCGAGAATAATGAGGCCGTCTTCGGCCAGATGATTGTTGCCGACCTTAAGCTGCCAGTTATGACCTTCAATCGGAGTACCATCAGGGATGGTACTTCTTTTGTAGAATTTCAGCTTGCCGTCCATAGACTTCACGGCGTCGAATCTCAAGCTTCGGAGTTCCGAGCGATATTCATAGGCATTATCCTTAATTGCTGAAATGTTTACATTGAGCAAGTCTACCTGATGTTGAAGGCCCAGCATTTTTATCGAATGCGGATCGTTTTTTTCTTGCCCGTTATGAATTTCCGAATTGATATGTACCCTTTGCTCCACCAAGCTGTCGATTCTGGCTAACTGGGCATTGAACTTCCTGATAGTGTTTACCGCTTCAGGATATTCTATTTGAGATATATCGATTTTGACATTTCTTTCAAATCCGATGCTCCATGAGATTACGGTTGTAATAATGACCGCGATAAGGACACCGGGCAGTCTGTTGTTAAACCACTTGATAACAATCATTATTAAAAATGCCAGTGCGGCAATTGTCAGAGTCGGCCAGTGAGTATAACTGATCGCCGCCTTTAAAACCAGATATACGGTTTGGTAATGATGCTGGGCGCTGTCGACATGAACTCCGAAGATCTTGGATAACTGCGATGTGGCAATAATCAGAGCCGCCGCGTTCGTGAAACCGTTCACGACCGGGTGCGACAGAAGATTTATGACCAGGCCAAGCCGCAACACGCCGAGCGAAAATTGGAAAATACCGACAAGTAATGCCAGCAGAACAGCATAAGCAATAAATGACTCACTTCCGGCCGTGGCCATCGGCTCCAGAGCGGTGGCTGTCATGAGTGAAACCATGGCCACCGGCCCGGTGGCCAACTGGAAACTTGAACCGAAAAGCGCGGCAATCATGGGGGGCAAAAAGGCGGCGTAGAGACCATAATAGGCGGGCAGGCCGGCGAGCTGGGCATAGGCCATCGATTGCGGAATAAGGACCAGCGCCACCGTCAGGCCGGAGATGAAGTCGAGACGCAGATAGTGGATGCGGTATTTTTTAAACCAGGCCAGAAACGGGAAAAAGCGCAATAACATCGGATTCAAACTACTATCAGCCTTTCCGCCGGGAGATTTTTGGGCTTATCAATCTTTCCATGTTTTTAGCCAATCGTATTGGTGAAATGATTCTTCATGGTGTTATTGTCAGGTTCGCGCGGCATTCAGGTCTTGCAGCGAGAGAACGATAGACTGGTTGTCATCGGAGCCGGTTTTTTTCTCAAAAGAACCATTAAGGTGCTCCATTATAATATCGAGTATCTGCATATTTGATTCAATTGCCCTGTCATCTGCCAATTTTGTGCCCGCAATCTCGACGAGAATTTTATCATCGGTTTTTTCCGCCGAGATAATCAACTGTGTATTTGCATCGGCATTTGCCATAAATAATTCAAAGCACTGAAATATTGCCTGCTGAAAAAGCAGGGGACTGGTTTTGAGAGATAATGAATCATCAACGCTATCGAGTTTCAGATATATCCCCTTGATTTCGGTCAGGCGCCGGGATAAGGCGATAATGGATTGCAGCATATAGTTTAATCCGATGCTACTGATGGGATTGTCCAGGCTATGTGCGAATTTGTTGAATCTTCTTATTATTTCCGCGCCTTTTTCGGTTTGAGAGGCGATTTTTTTGGAGACTCTTTCGACTTTTTTATCATCGATGGGGCTTCCCTTCCGGGCATCGAGAAGAAGATCATCAAGCAGCCCGTTATATTCTTTTATTATCGCAACGGTATTATTCAACTCGTGGGACAGGCTGGCCATGATTTTTCCCAGGAAAATCATCGCCTGGTCTTTGAGTATCTGTTCCTTATTTATCGGCATAATCATCAGGTACGATTTATTTTCCTGCCGCCTTTTCGATTTTTGCGATTAAGTCTTCTATTTTTATCGGCTTGATCAAATAATCATACGCCCCGTCATCGATAGCCGTTTCACCTTCTTTATCGGTTCCGTGCCCGGTAAATAGGATAATCTGAGTCTCCGGTCGTTTCTGTTTTACTCGCTGCATCAAATCCAGACCGCCGATTCCCGGCATCTTGATATCGATTATCATCACGTCGAATTCCTCTTTTTCAATGAGGTCTAACGCTTCTTCCGAACTGACCACCCCCCGCGCGATAAAACCTTTCATTTCCAGCCTTTCGGCCAACACCAATGACAGGTCTTCTTCATCATCGACCAGCAATACACTTATTGGGTTCATTGTCTCTCCCCGCTTTATTCATGTTTTATGGGCAACATTACCGTAAAGCTGGTGCCCACCCCGACCTTGCTTTCCACCGAAATATCCCCGCCCAGTTTTTGAATTATGCCGTACGTGATGGAAAGTCCCAATCCGGTTCCATGTTCTTTTTTCGAAGTGAAGAAAGGCTCAAATATATGTTGAAGATCATGTTCGGAGATACCGTGGCCGTTATCTTTAATGGAAATGGAGACACGATTCAACTCCGAGGGGGTAATCGTGATATCAAGTCTGCCGCCGTCGCTTAAGGCATCAAAGGAATTGTTGATAATATTCAAAAACACTTGCTGAAGCTGCCCCCGGTCGCTTTCGATGGTCGGTATATATTCGGGGATGTGATAAGCAATCGTAATATTACGATGTTTGGCTTCCTTGTCGAGAAATCCGAGGACTTCCTGGATTAGATTTTTCAAATCAATCGTCTCGATTTGCGTATCTATTCGTTTCGCAAATCCAAGCAGGCGGTGGGTTATGGTACTGCAACGCTCGACCGATTTTGTAACGGCTTCAATATGTTTCAGAAATTTTTCCGCCCGGGGGAAATCCTCGGTGGCGGCCACAATATCTTTAAGCAGTCCCGCGTTTTCATTAATTATCGATAAGGGATTATTGATTTCGTGAGCGACCCCCGCCGCCAGTCTTCCGATTGAGGCCATTTTACTGGTGTATTCGATATTGTGAAGGACCCGGGCATGGCGAAGATCCGCCTCGAGGATATGTCTGACAAGATAGTTGGCGCCCCATAATATTACGAGGATGATAAGAAATATACTTACTCCCAAGAACCAGAGCAAATCGTTGCGCAGCGAAAACCAGTTTTTCATCTGTTCTTCAGGTTTGGTCACTTCCATCAATATAAACGGGGATTGAATTATATAGGCATAACCGAGTATGTACAGCCGCCCGTTATCATCAAGACGTTCCACGACTTCAGTCTTGTCGGAAATGGGCGGAACCGGTATATGAATGGTATCGAATGTTTTTCCGTAGAATCTTGAATCGGTCTGCAGAACACCGTCGCGATTGATTATAAACGCATCGGTCGATGGGCGATGACTCAATGCCAGAATATTACTGCTGACCGTTTCCATATCGAGCGTGGCGCGCAAAACATAAAAGCCGCCCTTGTCGATTTCATGCATAACGGCAATGACAAAATGGGGAAATTTACGATAGCCCATAAAAACCTCGCTGACATATATCCCCCGAAGCCGGACATCCTGAAACCAGCTCTGGTCTTTATAATTTTTTCCCATTAATTCATAGGGGCCGACATAAGACTGTTGAATTCCGTCGGCATCGATCACGCCCATGTCGATAAAACCACCGAAAGATTCTTTCAGATTTCTGAAAAGGATTGTCAATTTCTCCTGATTTTTAAGTTCGTCGTATTCTTTATCGCGAATTATCATATCCAGCACCGAGCGCCTTTCATCTATAAAGGAAGACAGGGAACGTCGGGTATTGGATGTCAGGCGGGAAATCGGATAAATCATTTCCTCTTCAAAGACTCTTTTGTATTGATAATAATTGACAAATGTCATTATTATCAGGGGCATGAGGGAGACAAAAGCGGTCAGAAACGCCACCCTTCTCCAAAGTCGTCGATACCTCCCCCAGCCTTCTTCGGGCGCCGCCTCTTCGCTGAAATACACGGGCAAAATATTCAGAATTATTTTTCGAAAGATATTCATATTCCACCGCCAATAATAGATGCTCCCGGGGAAGCCCAGAAATTATTATCCCCCTGTATTCGGTTTAGGCTTTTTTGTCTTTTGACTCACGTATTTTCTTATAGGCCTTTTTCATGGTTTCCGATAGTCGGTCGATATCGACCGGCTTTTGAAGGTAGGCAAACGCTCCCAGCTCGGCGGCCAGTTTTTCCTCCTTTTCCGAGCCGTGACCGGTCAGAATTATTACCTCGGTGGCAGGATGATTCTGCTTCACCCGTCGCAGCACTTCGATACCGTCGATACCCGGCATTTTAAGATCAAGGACCATGACTTCCGGCTCATCCCCCTCGGCGAATGATAAAGCTTCCTCGCCATCGTAGACGACCGCCGATTCCAGATTTCTCGACTGCAGGCGTTCGGAGAGGGCATGAACAAATTCTTTTTCATCGTCGACGAGTAAGACTTTCTGCGGGATTTCGAATTCCTCGGGAGGATAAATCGCCGGCATATGGAACTTAGGGCCCACCTTAACAATAATATCCTTGACTCCGGGGACAGTTTCCGCGATTTTTTGCAGTTCGCTTTTTTTATGCTCCAGACGTTTGACAAATTTGTTGATTACAATAGTGGCGGTACCTGAATCGCACGTTATTTCCACGTCATGGTTCTTCTCAACCAGCGCAACATTTATTCGCGTGGCCAGCAAAAAATCAGCCACAACTTTTTCCGAATCCGGCGTGGTTTTTACCGCCGGCTTTTGCGCGTTCTCGATTATCATATTCGCTGCTTCATCGACGGAATAGGTTTGCATGGGAATGGTAATGTCGTAAAGCTCTTCATCCCACGGGGATAATCTGGTGATGTACTGCGACCATTGAAATCTTTTGTTGTCGTCTTTCCTGACGAGGTGATCAGCCTCTTTTTCCGAAATACCTTCGATTTTCGTCGCCAGGTTCATCCGATACTGATGATCGGCGTTGATACAAACCTTCAGAATATGCGAGATGTCGGCCGGAAGAAGAAGAGTTGCGAGCCCGTGATAAACGAGATTATTCGTCTGAATACATTCTGCCAGAACCGCTTTAAGATAGGCGACATAGCGCTCTTTTTCGCGGGTCAATTTATTAAAAAACGGTGTCGGCCCGTACATTGCTTTCAAAAGCTTATCGGCGGGCACATTATATTTTTCAGAAGTCATTTGTATCAGCTCATCGCCTAAATGCCGATAACTTAATTTTTCAGCTACTTTTTCAGTGACTTCCTCCGCCCGACAATATGATCCGCTGAAGATTGCGATAATTGCCATACCGAACTCCCTTAAAGGCTTCTATAACACTTGGTCTTTGAAAATATGAATAAAGGCCACTATTGTAAATATGATTTTTTCCATATTCTGCAGTAAATATCCATAAAGTTGCGGAATTTACTATAAAAAAATCGCTTTTTAAACGTATTTGTTCAGGATTTACAAAAGATTGAATCGTTCGAGGATATCATGGATAATATCCGACGGTGCGTCGATAGCGAATAGCGATTTTAGTCTTGCCCACGAGTATTTTGAATACTATTTTAGACCAAAACAGCGGCACTAAATTTCCGTACAGCCGGGCTGAATGCACATGAAGAAAAGAAGCGACCAGGGAAAACCAAGAGTAATAAGTGACCGCCATACTTTGGATTCTGCCCATCGGGTTCTGGAGGGCGTAGGGAGCCGCAGCCGTTTTTCGCGGTTGCTTCCGTTTTTGGGTCCGGCCTTTATTGCCAGTGTTGCCTATGTCGACCCCGGCAATTTTGCCACAAATATCGAGGGTGGGGCGAAATTCGGCTATTCCCTGCTCTGGGTGATTGTCGCCAGCAATCTTATGGCGATGCTGATTCAACTGCTGTCCGCCAAGCTCGGTATCGCTACCGGCAAAAATCTGGCCGAACTCTGCCGATTGCACTTTCCTCCATGGGTTTCGTATGGTATGTGGGTCCTGATGGAATTGGTTGCGATGGCGACCGATTTGGCTGAGTTCCTCGGTGCCGCAGTCGGATTTAATTTACTTTTCGGAGTCCCCTTGCTGGCGGGCGGGGTGATTACCGGCGTGGTGACTTTTTTGATTCTGGCTCTGGAACGCTACGGCTTTCGGCCGCTGGAGGCGGTAATAACGGCGATGGTCGGCGTGATTGCCGTCTGCTATCTGGTGGTGACGGTTATGGATCGGCCGGAAATTTCTCAGGTTGTAGTGGGAGCTTTTGTACCGCGTTTTCACGGCGGGGAAAGCGTCATGCTGGCCGCCGGTATTCTCGGAGCCACAGTGATGCCGCATGCAATTTTTCTTCACTCGGCATTAACTCAACGACGTATTCTTGTACGCGCGCCCGAAAAACTGCAGCGATTATTCCGGTATCAAATCGATGACGTTGTGATAGCCATGGGTATCGCGAGTCTGGTGAATATGGCGATGCTGATTATGGCGGCCGCAACTTTCCACAACAAAGGTCTGACATCGGTGGCCACGATTGAAGAGGCCTACCGCACCCTTGAGCCGCTATTGGGCAACGCCGCCAGCCGACTTTTCGGACTGGCATTGGTGGCGGCCGGTCTCTCGTCGGCCACGGTCGGAACCTCGGCGGGGCAGATCATCATGCAGGGATTCCTGCGCCGCCATATCCCGGTCTGGTTGCGACGATTGGTGACGATGCTGCCCTCACTGGCCGTTATAATCATCGGATTGGACGCGACGAGCACCTTGGTGCTGAGCCAGGTGGTACTCAGTTTCGGGCTGCCTTTCGCAATCGTACCGCTGATTCTGTTTACGCGACGGGCCGACATCATGGGTGTCCTCGTGAATCGGCGGCTGACTTCACTGGCAATCACGCTGGTCGCCCTGTTGATTATCGCCCTCAATCTCTACCTGTTGTATTCAACTTTTGCGGGAGGATAGTATGTACAAACGATTACTCTTGCCGCTGGACGGATCGCAGCTGGCCGAGTCAATACTTCCCCTGGCCGTCTATCTGGCAAAATCTCTGCAAGCCGCCGTCACGCTGATTCATATTATCGAAAAAAATGCGCCGCAGGAAGTACATGGCAGTGAGCATCTGCGTGATGTCGATAAAGCGGAAACCTATTTGAAACAGGTTGCGGAAGGCTGGTTTGCCAAAGTGGCTGCGGTTGAAACTCATGTTCACAGCGAGGAAGTTGCCGATGTCGCGCGCAGTATTCTGCAGCATGTGAGCGAAACCAATTCCGATCTTACGCTGATGTGCGCTCACGGTCGTTCCGGTGCGAAGCAATTCCTTTTCGGCTCGATCGCACAGCAGATCGCCGCCGCCGCCGTGCCGGTGTTATTCATACGAAACCTCGATGGTGGTCCGCCATCCGATTGTACTTTGAAGAAACTACTCGTTCCCCTTGATGGCGATCCCGATCATGAGCAGGGTCTCGCCGTGGCTGCGGAACTGGCCCGGGTCTGCAAAGCGTCAGTACATCTGCTGACAGTTGTTCCCAGCCTTAATCTCGTTTCGGGGAGCTGGACCCAATCGGTACGGCTTCAGCCAAGTACCGCGGATCGGATGCTCGGGATGGAGGCGGTTGAAGCCGAGGAATACCTGCATCGCCATCAATTGAATCTTGAAGAAAAATCTCTTACGGCAACCAGTGAGGTACGTCGGGGCCAGCCCGCCGAAGAAATTGTCAGGGCTACGGAAGCAACGGAGGCGAATCTGGTAATTCTCGGTACGCATGGTACGATCGGGACACAGGCCTTCTGGTCCGGTGCCGTAGCCGCGAAGGTAGCGCGCAAGACAGTTGCGCCGGTACTGCTTGTACCGGCAGCTTCCGCCTCCAATCAGGATGAATAGAAGAATCGAATATCGCTATTCGGGAATTGCGTCTGAATTTTAATGCTATGATTCTTTTACTGCGGAAATAATGTCCAGAATTGCTTTCTTACCGTCATTGAAAAACATCAACGTATTATCGAGTGCAAACAACGGATTGGGAATACCAGCAAATCCCGGTCTAAGACTTCTTTTGATGACCACAACCGTTCGCGCTTTATCAACGTCGATGATCGGCATCCCCGCGATCGGCGAATGGGGATCGGTGCGGGCCACCGGATTGACTACATCGTTGGCGCCGATAACAAGGGCAACATCGGTCTGAGGAAGCATCGGGTTGATTTCGTCCATTTCATGCAGTTTATTATATTCCACGTTAGCCTCGGCCAGCAGAACGTTCATGTGCCCGGGCATCCGCCCGGCCACCGGGTGAATGGCATAACTGACATCAATATTCTTCTGTTCGAGAAGATTCGCCAGTTCATTCACGGCGTGCTGAGCCTGGGCAACAGCCATACCATAACCCGGCACGATTACGACACGCCGGGCGCCGTCAAACAACATTGCGATTTCTTCGGCTGAAGTGGCCTTAATCTTTCCGGCATAGACATCATCGGCCGATGGTGTCTCGCTGGTCGGTCCGAGGACACCGAAAAGAACATTTGCGATCGAGCGATTCATCGCCTTACACATTATGTTGGTAAGAATTATTCCCGAGGCGCCGACAAGCGAACCGGATATAATAAGGACATTATTATTTATCACAAAACCGGTCGCCGTAGCGGCCAAACCGGAATATGAATTCAACAGGGCAATGACCACCGGCATATCGGCGCCGCCTATGGAGAATGTGAGAAGCACGCCCAGGACGCCGGAAGTGCCGACCAAAACCCAGAATAACATCGTATTCCAGGGATTAAGGACAACAAGTACACCCAGTACCAGGGTAAGAATTCCAAGTACGACCTTCAGTGTATTCATGCCGGGGAATCTATCCTTCTTTAGAAGTAAAAGCCCGCCGATGGCAATCCCCGAAAGCATTAATCCGATAGTCAGCGGTGTACCTGCCTCACGATAAGATATTACTCCGAACCAAATCGCACCGGCGGCAATTATGAGGGAAAAGCCGTACTTTACAATTTTTTGCCAGGGGTATAATTTCCATTTAACCGCCAGGAATTCCGCAAGTTTGCCAAAGGCTACATAACTGCCGAAAAAGGTTACCGAACCGATAATACCGGAAGCCACGATGGCTATTTTCATCTGTATACCCGGTGCATTGGCTGATGCATACTGCATGGCCGCCACCAAAGCCGAACCGGCCACCAGGACCGAGGCGGCCCCGCCAAAGCCGTTGAACAGGCCGACCATCTCGGGCATCGCAGTCATTTTGACCTTCATGGCGGCAATGGCACCAAAGACGCTTCCGATGGCCACGCCCAGAATAATATATTGCCATTCGAATTTACTGCTGAGCAGAGTAGCTATGATGGCCACAAGCATGCCAAGGGCCGCGATACGGTTTCCTTTGACGGCTGTTCTCGGGTGCGCGAGACCTTTCAAACCGAATATGAAAAGCATCGCTGAAACAAGATATGCAATATTAACGATATTCTGACTGAGCACGACTAATCTTTCTTCTTAAACATTTTTAGCATCCGGTCAGTCACTAAAAAGCCGCCGACAACATTGATGGTAGCGAAAATCACCGCCACAAATGCCAATATTTGTGCCAGCGGACTGCTATTAATTTGTCCGGCCAAAACCAGGGCACCGATAACGGTAATCCCGGAGATAGCGTTGGAGCCGGACATTAACGGGGTATGCAATGTTGGTGGCACTTTTGTTATTATTTCGAAACCGACAAATATCGCCAGAATAAAGACGGTCAGAATCATTACGAAGTTATCCATTAATTTGTACTCCTTTCCGAATCGGTACCAATACCGAATAATTCACGAAGTCGGCGATTGACAATTTTACCGTGACGGGTCAAAAGCGTTTCTCTCGTAATTTCGTCATCCTCATCAAAAGTCATGGCACCGTCCTTAACAAGATGCCTTAAAAACGCCAGCAGGTTTCGCGAATACATCTGGCTGGCATGGTACGGCACTGTCGAGGGCAGGTTAACGGGGCCGAGAATCGTTACACCATCTTTGACCACACTTTCATCCGGTTTGGTCAGCTCGCAGTTGCCGCCCCGCTCCGCGGCCAAATCCACTATCACCGAGCCGCGATTCATCCCTTCAACCATATCAGCTGTGATTAGCACAGGCGCTGTCTTTCCCGGAACCGCAGCGGTGGTAATAACGATATCGCTTTCGGCAACGACTTTTTTCGTCAACTCCCGCTGCTTGCGATAGAATTCCTCACCCATCTCCTTAGCATATCCACTCTTATCCTCGGCGTCGGCGGCCTCAATCGCCATTTCGACGAAAGCCGCTCCGAGGCTCTCCACCTGCTCTTTAACCGCCGGTCGGACATCATAAGCCTTAACGACGGCGCCGAGCCTTTTTGCGGTCGCAATCGCCTGCAGACCGGCAACTCCGGCGCCGATTACAAAAACTCGTGCCGGGGCGGTGGTTCCTGCGGCCGTCATAAGCATCGGGAATATTTTGGGAAGCAATTCCGCACCAAGAAGGACCGCTTTATATCCGGAGATAGTCGCCATCGAGGAAAGCGCGTCCATACTCTGGGCGCGCGTGATTCGCGGCAACAATTCTATCGCAAAGAGATTGACACCCCGCTCGGCGAAAGCCTTGATTTCATTACTTGCAGTCAGTGGTTCAAAAAATGAAATGAGCGACTGATTATCCCGAAACAAATCCAGATCAGAACTGCCGTTGACCGGGTTGGCACCGAAGCCTCGGACCTGTAAAATAATTTGGCTCTTATCAAAAACGGTTTTACGATTTTCGACGACCTCGACACCCTTATTTTTATATTGTTCGTCGGTGATTCCCGCATTAAGCCCGGCCCCGGATTCAAGAACAATTTGCATGCCCGCTTTGATAAAAAGCGGAGCGATATCGGCTGTTACCGCCACCCGATGCTCATTCGGGAAGGTTTCTTTCGGCACTCCTACAATCAATTGCTTTATCTCTTCAGCCATAGACTCTATTTTCCTTCTCTTTGCGCCGAATTGCACTTTCAGTATATACGACTCGCATGTCAATATATCGCAATCTTATCCGTATTATAACATTTTTTATGTGCAATTCATTAGATTAATTAACAAAGTATCCGATTAATTGTTCCGATATACTATTAGCCAAAAGCAGGCTTTTAAATAAGGGAGTTGACTCTTTAGCCGGAACCGGTGTCCGGAATATTAATTTTTATGGTAGGAGGCCGGATTTAGATAACAAACTGCGGATAATCCGTCCTTATACGTATTATAAAAGGGCCCGAAGGAACTTGACAATGACGCCGGTTGTATTAACTTTAGTAGATGGTAAAATTATTGAGATTTGAAAGGATCTGCCTGCATCGCCCTTCCCGCCCGTGAGGCCGGCAACAAAAATTCAAAAAATTACGATGATAATACGACGAACAGGCTACATATTATATTCGATCTTTGTAATTCTGTTGATCTATGGCTGTTCCGGAGATCCTGATAATAACAATAACGGTCGCGAGCGGTTGATTCCGGCTGTGGAAGCGGTTCAGGCACAATATGGTTCTCTCCCCTTGACGGAACGGCTTAGCGGCGTGGTGAAAGCGATTAATCAGGTCGAGATATTTCCCGAGATCAGCGCCCTCGTTATCGCCGTTCATGTGCAAAACGGCGATGAGGTCGAGAAGGGACAACCGTTGGTTTCTCTTCGGGATAGGGAATTTCAGGAACGACTGAAGCAGGCTCGCGCAGCCCACCAGATTGCGCAGGCGCAGACCCGTCAGGCCGAGGCCAAATTGAAGGAAATCGAGGCCGAGCTCAAACGAGCCAGGGCTCTGGCCGAGAAGGAATTAACCAGCCAGGCCGAACTCGAGACCATTGAAACGCAGGCATTGTCGGCCGAGGCTGATGTGGAACTGGCGCGGGCCCGTGTCGAGCAGGCCTCGGCCAATGTCGCCGAGCAGGAAGAGGCCTTGACGCAAACTGTGATCCGCGCTCCCGTTGATGGAAGCGTCGGAAATCGAAATGCCGAAGTCGGCATGATGGTCGACCCGGGGACCCGTTTGTTCACGCTTGGGCAACTGGACAGTGTCCGCGTGGAAGTCGTTTTGACTGACCGCAAGCTTAATTATATTGAAACGGGCCAGCGAGCCGAAATTTTAGGCGCGAATTTACCTTCCGGATCAATGACCGCCTCCGTATCGCGTATATCACCGTTTCTTCACCCCGTTACTCACAGCACTGAGGCTGAAATTGATTTGGCCAACCCGGGTCATTATCTGAAATCAGGGATGTTCGTTACCGCGGATATATTTTACGGAGAAAGCGAACAGGCCACCCTTGTACCGCTAAGCGCTCTGTATGAAAATCCTCTGACCGGGGCCACCGGGATATATATCAGCCGTGATACTTTGAACCGGATACCTGTAGAACCGCTCGATGCCGGCGGAACCGGCAGCCTGACCGATCCGATTGCATTCGAATTCGTCCCGGTCGATGTAATTGCCAAAGGAAGAATGAGCGCCGGAATCCGCGGTGTGGAACCGGGCAGTTGGGTGATATCTATCGGCCAGGATCTCCTCGCAGGAGAATCCGGCCAGGCAAAAGTCCGCCCGGTGGATTGGACATGGGTGGAGCAACTTCAGAATCTCCAGAGCGATAATCTTTTGCAGGAAATTATTCAAAAGCAGCAAAAAACCGCAAGAGATACGATTGCACCCGGTATCTGAAGCCTTGTAGGATGAGGCTGAGATCATGAATATCACCAAAATAGCGGTCAACCGTCCCATCGCCACCACTATGGTTTTCCTGATCATCATCGTGGTGGGAATAATGGGTTTCCGCTATCTGCCGGTAGATTTGCTTCCGCCCATAGAATACCCGCTGCTTTCGATTTCAACCAGCTATCCCAATGTCGGACCTGAGGAAATCGAGACGATTATTACTGATCGCGTCGAAAACGCTATCGCCAGCGTTCCCAATGTCGAAGAGGTGCGTTCGAGGTCGCAGGAGGGACGGAGCCGCGTTACGCTGGAATTTACACAGGGGACAAACATCGATGCCGCCGCCAATGATGTCAGGGCGGCTCTCGACCGCATTCGGGATGATTTCCCTCCTGAGGTCGATTCGCCGCGGCTGTGGAAATTCGATCCTGACAATTTCCCGGTGGTGATTCTCGGAGCTCAATCCGATCGAAGTATGGAGGAATTGACCCGGATTCTTGAGCGTGAAATATCACAGCGCTTCGAACAAATACCGGGTGTCGGATCGGTTGATGTTTGGGGCGGGATTTATCGCGAAATCCAGGTCAGGCTTAAGCGGGATCGTCTGACCTCCTGCAGGCTTTCGGCGACCGATGTTCAGCAGGCACTTTTACGGGAGAATGTTACGCTTCCCGGCGGGGATATGCGCGAAGGAGTCAGCGATATGTATGTCCGGACTCAGGGAGAGTTCAAATCTCTCGATCAGATTTCTTCCACTATAATAACTGTTATTGACGGCAAGCCGATCCGGGTCGGCGATGTCGCCGAAGTGGTCGACGGTTATCAGGACATCAATCGCGTCGTGCAGATCGACGGCCGTCCGATGGTCAGAATGGGAATCCGCAAGCAATCAGGGGCAAACACCGTGGCCGTGGCGGAAGCAGCCCGGGCCATCATGGATCAGATTAATCGCGAACGTAATGATATTAATCTGATGGTCGTAATTGACCAGAGTGATTTCATTCAAAGCGCCATAAATAACGTCAAGCAATCGGCCGTCTGGGGCGGATTGTTGGCGATATTTGTACTTTATCTGGTTTTAAGGAACGGCTCTACAACCTTTATTATTGCTCTGTCGATTCCGATTTCCATCATTGCCGCCTTCGGCTTACTCTATTTCGACGGTATTTCTCTTAATCAGATGAGTTTCGGCGGCCTGGCATTGGGGATAGGACTTATTGTCGATAATTCCATCGTTGTTTTGGAAAATATTGTCAGAATGCGGGAGCAGGGCAAATCGCTCAAGGAAAGTTCGCTTATCGGAACCCGTCAGGTTACCGGCGCCATCGTGGCCTCGACCATGACCACGTCGGTGATCTTCCTGCCCGTCATATTCATGCATACTATCTCCGGGATGTTGTTCAAGGAACTGGCACTGGTCGTCGTTTTTTCGCTGCTCTGTTCCCTTCTCGTGGCTCTTACGCTGGTTCCCATGCTCGGCAGCCGCTACCTGACGGTTAAAGTAAACGGGAATGATTCTCCCAAAAAGCATTCGCGCGTATCCAGATGGACCGAGAAGCTTGAAGCGGTCTATATGCGCCTTATCGCCAGGGCTATAAATCATAAAAAATTAGTCTTCGGTGTCGTCGGAACGCTGCTAATAGTCACCCTGTTTTTGTGGCGGCTTTTGCCGGTGGAACTGGCGCCTCAGACCGACGCCAATGAGATAGATATCGATCTGGAGATGGCCCAGGGGACGAATATCGCGGTGGTGAATAAATATCTGCACGAAATGGAGAAAATCGTCCGCGAGGTTACTCCGATGGATCAGGTGCGGCATCTCTCGGTCGAGATCCATCCGGGCGACGCGCAGGTGGAGATAGCTCTGCTTAATGCCGGTTCGCGAACGGTCAACAGTTTCGACCTCGCCGATCTAATCCGCAGTCATGTCAACGGAAAAGTCCCCGGTACGAACGTGAGAGTCAGCGCTCAATCCGGTCTCTGGATGCTGCGGAGGCTATTCGGTTCCGGAGGCGCGGAAGCCGTGCAAATAGAATTGCGTGGTTATGATCTGGCTATGGCCGATCGGCTGGCTCAGGATATTCGCGGCACGATGGAACAGATTCCCGAAATCGCCGATGTCCGGATCAGCCGCCGCGAGGGACGTCCGGAGCAAAATCTCATTATCGACCGGGAGAAAATCGCCGATTTGGGTTTGTCGGTCAGTCAGATTGCTCAGGTGATTCAAACCAATGTCGGCGGCGGCCAGGCCGGTGTATTTCGTGAACGCGGAGAGGAATATCCCATTATGGTACGCCTTCAGCCGCAGGATCGATTGAGTACGCAGGATCTAAGCAATGTCTCAGTACGAACTGCGGGCGGCCAAATCGTGCCTGTGTCAGCGGTCGTATCGACCGAACGGCGGCGCAGCCCGACCGAAATCGAACGCGTCGACGGCCAGCGTGTTACATATATCACGGCCAATCTTGCAAGCGGGGCGGCGCTTGGAAATATTATCGGGAAACTGCAGGACAAGCTGCGTAATTATCCCCTGCCGGAAGGTTTTTCGCTTATTTTCAGCGGTGAGTACGAAGAACAGCAAAAGGCTCGAACCGATTTCCTGCTCTCTGTCATAATGGCTCTGATTTTGATTTATATGGTCATGGCGGCGCAGTTCGAACGTTTTCTTGACCCGCTTATCGTGATGGTGGCGGTTCCGATGGCGATTATCGGTGTCGTACCGACTTTGCTGTTGACCGGAACGTCGCTGAACATGCAAAGCCTGATGGGAATTATAATGCTGATCGGTATTGTCGTGAACAACGCCATCGTACTGGTTGATTATATAAATCTAATGCGGCGTGAACATAAACTCGAAATCAATGAAGCCGTTATCCAATCCGGTCGATTACGGCTGCGGCCGATTATCATGACGACCGGCACGACCGTTCTGGGGATGCTGCCGCTGGCCTTCGGTGCCGGACCCGGCGGTGAAATCCAGGCCGCCCTCGCCAGATCCGTTATCGGCGGATTGCTGGTTTCAACCATGATCACGCTTATCTTAATCCCGATTACATACATCAGCTTTTACAGGATTTTCGGTAAAACCAGAGCTTAATCTACCAATCTTCAAGACCAATTTATCCCCAATCGTAATATTCACCCATTGCTTTCTTTTTTTTAATTAGTATTTTATCTCGATTTGGCATTTTGATTATGTAATAAATTTGGCTTGAAAGGGCTGAAAAATGAATAAAGAATCCTTCAATCCGTTTCGGATGGCACAGGCCCAGTTTGATAAAGTGGCTGATATTCTGGATTTGGACGGCTCCGCCAGAGACCTGCTGCGCGTCCCGCTGCGCGAATATCAATTCAGCATCCCGGTTCACATGGATGACGGTACAATTAAGATATTCAGAGGCTTCCGGGTTCAGCACAATGATGCTCGCGGACCGTGCAAAGGCGGTATCCGGTTTCATCCTCAGGAAACGGTTGATACGGTCAGAGCATTATCGATGTGGATGACCTGGAAATGCGCCGTCGTTGATATCCCTCTCGGAGGCGGCAAAGGTGGCGTGGTGTGTGATCCCCACAATCTCAGCTCCCGTGAGCAGGAGCAAATATGTCGCGGATGGGTGCGACAAATGGCCAAAAACGTCGGCCCGCTCTCGGATGTGCCGGCCCCTGATGTTATGACCAGCGCTCAGCATATGTTATGGATGCTGGATGAGTACGAGGCTATTCACGGAGATAAATACCCCGGTTTTATTACCGGCAAGCCGGTCGGTATGGGCGGCTCTCTGGGACGAACCGAGGCGACCGGTTTCGGTGTTATTTATACATTACGCGAAGCCTTAAGGCAGCTCGGTATCCGACCGGCTGATACGCTTGCTTCGTTCCAGGGTTTCGGTAACGTCGCGCAGTTTGCCATCAGGCTTTATCAGCAGATTGGCGGTAGAGTGACCTGTGTCTCATGCTGGGACCAGAATGACCAGACATCGTATACGTACAAAAAAAGCGACGGCATAAATCTCGACAAACTTCTCGAAATCACTGACCGCTTCGGCGGAATAAATAAAGACAAGGCGCGCGATTTAGGTTACGAGATTCTTCCGGCCGAAGCGTGGATTGAACAGGATGTCGATATATTGATTCCGGCCGCGCTTGAAAATCAAATCACCGAAGAGAACGTCGGGAAAATCAGTTCGAAGGTAAAAGTCATCGCGGAAGGCGCCAACGGTCCGACCACGCCGGAAGCCGACAAGGCCATTGAAGAGAGAGACATTTTTCTGATTCCCGACTTTCTGGCCAATGCCGGCGGCGTAACCTGCAGCTATTTTGAGCAGGTTCAGAGTAATATGAATTATTTCTGGGAAAAAGACGAAGTTCTGGGCAAGCTCGATGTCAAAATGACTGCGGCCTTTCTGGCCGTCAGCGAACTGGCCCAAAGAAGGAAACTGTACATGCGCGATGCCGCCTACGTGATTGCCGTGGCCCGTGTGGCACAGGCCTGCAAAGACCGCGGATGGGTTTGATGTGAATTGACGTTTTCAATAAAAGACGAACGGTCAGACAATTAAATCGGGCGAGAATCGATTATGCCCAAAAAAGGTATTCACATCTCAGTAAATGACCTGCCCCGGTTTGATCGTGATTTTTTCGGCTCGACTGATTCTATTTCGTACATCGGATCGGGTTCCATAGGCGGTAAAGCTTCCGGTCTGGCGTTTATCAAAAATAAACTTGTCTCCTTTTTTGAGGATAATCCCTTTCGCGGCATTGATGTCATAATTCCCCGCATGGTAATAATCGCGACCGATGTCTTTGACAGTTTTATGAAACTCAATAATCTACATGAAATTGTCGATTCCGATGTTGATGACGACCGGGTCGCTCATGCCTTCGGTCAGGCTCAATTTCCGGCCGAAATGGTCGGCGACCTTCGCGCCTTAATCACATCGGTGCATACGCCTCTGGCGGTACGTTCCTCAAGTCTTCTGGAAGATGCCATGTACGAGCCGTTTGCCGGAGTTTATGCCACCAAGATGATTCCCAATAATCAGCCCGATATCGACACGCGTTTCAAAAGATTGATTGACGCCATCAAATTCGTTTATGCCTCGACCTATTTCAAATCGGCGCGCGATTATCATCGCGCCGCCGGACGTTCGACCGCCGACGAAAAAATGGCCGTCATAATTCAGGAGGTTGTCGGCCGACGATACAATGACAGGTTTTATCCGCATCTTTCGGGTGTGGCGCGGTCATACAATTTTTATCCGATGGGCAAAGCAGTCCCGGATGAGGGTGTCGTCGATCTGGCCCTTGGTTTGGGTAAGACCATTGTCGACGGCGGCCTGGTATGGTCATATTCGCCGGCGCATCCGCGTGCCGTTCCGCCGGCAGGTTCGGCGGGCGAATTTCTCAAAATGACGCAGACAAATTTCTGGGCGGTCAATATGGGCAAACCACCAGCTTATGATCCGATGCGGGAAACCGAATATTTGACCAAAGGTGAATTATCGGATGCGGAATACGACGGAACATTAAAATATGCCGCCTCTACTTATCGACCGGCCGATGACCGCATTGTCATGGGTGTCGGCGCTGACGGACCACGATTGATAAACTTTGCACCGATCCTGGTGGCCGATTTACTCCCGATAAACGATTTAATTATTAAAATTCTGAAACTGTGTGATGAAGCGGTCGGGAGCGAAGTGGAAGTTGAATTCGCGATGATTATCCATTCCAAATCGGACAAGCCGAGTACTTTCGGATTTCTACAGGTCAGGCCGATGGTGGTTTCACATTCGAAGATAGACCTTACGGACGAAGAAATGACCGGTGATAATGTCCTGCTCGCCTCCGATAGAGTTCTGGGCAATGGTATTTTCGAAAATATCGAAGACGTTATTTTCGTCGATCCGGATAATTTTGAGGCGAAAAACACACGGCAGATCGCCATGCAGTTGTCGGAATTGAATAAAAAGATACTCGATGAAAAACGGAATTATCTCCTGATCGGATTCGGCCGTTGGGGAAGCTCCGATCCGTGGCTGGGGACACCGGTGGAATGGGGGCAAATTTCAGGGGCGCGGGCGATCGTTGAAGCCACGATACCCGGTATGAACGTGGAATTAAGCCAGGGTTCGCATTTCTTTCATAATATTACCAGTTTCCAAATTTGTTATTTTTCAGTACATTACACCGGTGAACATAAAATTGACTGGGCGTGGCTGCAAAAACAAAAAGAGGTGGGCCGCACCGAATTCGTTAAACATGTTCGCCTGGAGAAACCTCTGCTGATTAAGGTCGATGGCCGCCACAGCCGAGGAGTAATATTGACATGAAGAACTCCGAAAAAAAGGTCAATAAGTTGCTGCAATCGCTTCAGGAGCGGGCCAAAGAGCTTAATTGCCTTTACAGGATTGAAGAGATATTAAGCCGACATGACTCCCCCCTGGATCAAATCTGCCGTGATATTATCGAATCGATTCCGCCCGGATGGCAATATCCGGAAATCTGCCGGGCGAAAATAATTATCGAAAATAAAACGGTATCATCCGACGCCTTCAAAGAAACGCCGTGGGTACAAAGTGCCGATATCAAAGTCCAGGATAATGTCATCGGTTCCATCCATGTTTATTATACCGAAGAAATGCCGGCCGAGGATGACGGCCCCTTTCTCAAGGAGGAGGTCAGGTTGATCAAAACCATCGCCGAACGCCTGGGACATTTTATCATGCATCAGAAAATGCGGCGGGTACTTGCCGATTGGAAATCGGCGGAAGGTGAAAAGCAGAGCGATTGGCGTATAGTTCTGCAGATGCTCAGGCAAACCGATCATAAATTGTACCTCAATATCTCCCGCAAGATGCTTAACTACCTGTGCTGGAGCGGTGTCACCGGGGCGGAAAGGTTATTGAGAATCTTAAGCCCGGAAGAAATCAAGAGCGATGACGAACTTCTGGAAAATTGGAATCAACCGCTGGCCCGCCAGAAACCCGGGGACACAGCCGATTTCAGTTCCGAAATATTCGAAATCGCAGCCGCCAATCTCGGTGACGACGATATTCTCCAGCTTATTCAGAAATGGATACATGAAGACAAACTGCGCTTTCTGGTGCAGGTGGTAAATCGTAATCTGTCGCTGGCCGAGGTTGCCGACGCCATTCGAAGATATTACCATCTTGCCGGGGAGGATCCCAATGCCTCATCCCCGAATGAACGAGGTATACAGGTATCGCTGATTCGGCGATTCCTTTCCGATCAATTACCGTACATCAATGTCATCAAGCATTATATCGAAATTCGGGATTTTTATCATCTGTTGCAGAATGTCATTTTCAGCACGGAAAGCCACGGACGCCTGGGCGGAAAAAGCGCCGGATTGTATCTGGCCTCGCAAATTCTGAGAAAGAAAGGAATCGAAGACAAATTACTCGGCGACGTTAAGGTCCCCAAAACCTGGCATGTCACCTCCGACGTTCTTTTGCATTTTATGCACCATAATAATTTCGAGGAAGTCGTCGAGCAGAAATATAAAGAGATAAACCAGGTGCGATTGGAATATCCCCATATTATGGAGACTTTCAAGCGTGCTGTTTTTCCCCCTGATATCAAGCAAGGCCTCTCGGTGGCGCTCGATGATTTCGGCGACAAACCGCTCATCGTACGTTCGTCGAGCCTGCTTGAAGACAGAATCGGCGCGGCTTTTTCCGGCAAATACAAAAGCCTGTTTCTGGCCAATCAGGGAAGTAAAAACGAACGTCTCGATGCCCTGATAGATGCTATTGCCGAGGTTTATGCCTCCACTTTCTCGCCCGATCCGATTGAATATCGTGCCGAACGGGGACTGCTCGATTTCGGCGAGGAAATGGGCATCATGATTCAGGAAGTGGTCGGCACCAAAGTCGGCAAATATTTTCTTCCGGCCTTCGCGGGTGTCGCCTTCAGCAACAATGAATTCCGCTGGTCGCCCCGCATAAGCCGTAAGGACGGCCTCATTCGTCTTGTCCCCGGACTGGGTACGCGAGCGGTGGATCGTCTCAGCGACGATTATCCGGTGTTGCTGGCTCCCGGACAGCCCGGTCTGCGCGTTAATATCGATCCCGAGGAAGTCTTCCGCTATTCGCCGAAAAAAATAGACGTCATCAATCTGGAGATGAATCGCTTCGAATCCATAGACCTCCACGACTTTTTGAGTATCGCCGGTCATGATTTTCCGGAGATAAACAAAATTTTATCGACGTACAAAGACGGGCATATCAGCCATTCGATGGGAATAAATGCCGATTTCGAAAAGGATGAAATGGTCGTTACCTTCGAGGGTTTGATAAATAAGACCCCTTTTGTCAAACAGATGCATACCATCCTGAACACGCTGGAAGAAACGCTCGGATATCCGGTTGATATCGAATTCGCATCGGACGGCAAAAATTTCTATCTCTTGCAGTGCCGTCCACAAAGTTACGCCGAGCGGGGTGGTCCGGCGGCGATTCCCAAAGATTTGCCCGAAGACAAAATATTGTTTTCGGCCAATCGCTTCGTATCCAATGGCCGTGTGCCCGATATAACGCACATCGTTTATGTGAATTCCGATAATTACGGCAAATTAACGGAAAAATCGGAGATGCTGGCGGTCGGTCGCGCCGTCAGCAAGTTGAATAAGCTGCTTCCCAAAAGACAATTTATTTTAATGGGACCCGGGCGCTGGGGAAGCCGTGGTGATATCAAGCTGGGGGTCAGTGTTACATATTCCGATATCAATAACACGGCGGTGCTGATTGAAATCGCCCGTAAAAAAGATAATTACGTTCCGGACCTGTCGTTCGGGACGCACTTCTTCCAGGATCTTGTAGAGGCTAATATCCGCTACCTTCCGCTCTATCCTGACGATAAAGGTGTCCTGTTTAATATGCGCTTTCTGAATGGTTCGCCGAATATCCTGCCTGAAATACTCCCCGAATATAAACATCTGGCCGATGCTATAAAGCTGATCGATATACCCAAAAGTACCAACGGCAAAATCCTTCGTGTCCTGATGAACGCCGATCTTGATGAAGCGGTGGGAGTTTTGGCTGAACCGACAACCGATACCGAGACGGAAACGGTAACTATAAAAGACACCGAAGGTCAACGCGAAGTCTTCTGGCGCTGGCGCTACAAAATGGTTGAAAGGATGGCGCTGTCGCTTGACGCGAAGCGCTTTGGTGTCGAGGGATTTTACATATTCGGAAGCACCAAAAACGCCACCGCCGGTCCGGGAAGTGATATTGACATTCTCATTCATTTTCGCGGTTCGGCGACGCAACTGGAACAGCTCGGTCTCTGGTTCAACGGGTGGTCGCAGTGTCTTGCCGAAATGAACTATATGCGGACCGGTTACCGCTCCGAAGGACTTCTGGATATACATATTGTCACCGACGAGGACATCAAGAAGAAGACAAGTTATGCCGCCAAAATCGGCGCCATTACGGATCCGGCTCGCCCTTTGCCGATGATGAATAAAAATCAGGATTAATCTATATAAGTTCTCGTTTAGCTTCTTCCGGCCGATCGGGATTAAATTTTACGATGGCCAATTCCGGCCCTTCATGGGCTGCCGAAAAACAAAATGTCCGGCCTAATTTATCTTTCCATGATCCTGTTAATCGCGCCGACTCATGAACATGACCGTGCAGAGTAATCAATGGTTGGTGTTTTTCGATCATATTCCGTACCGCAATACTGCCGACATGAATATCCATTTGCACATGCTCGACCACCCGGTCATCGAGAGCGGCCCGATCCAGATTAGTATTATAAGGTGGCGTATGAAAAAGAAAAATGGAATTACTGATGTCGTCCGAACCGATTAAATTATCCAGATCTTTGGCGATAGTTGAGAATTTCCGCTTGCGTTCCGGGGCGGGGAAGGAATATATCCCTTCCTCGGGTGAGATACAACCCGGGTCGACATACCGCGACACATCGTACCGCTCCCAATCCTTAAGCAGAAAAGGCGTCGGCGGTACAAAAGCGTAGCCGTAAATATTATATTTATTATGTTTAACCTTCTGATTGTGAATATATTTCCAGACACCGTTATTGGTCGCCTCGAACATGGCCTTTTCTTCGGCGCGACCGTCATCGTTGCCCAGAATAACGAATATTTCGGGATATAAATCCCCGAGTCTGCCTTTGAGAATCAAAAACTCTTTGACCAGAAATCGATCGATAAACTCCCGATTCGAAATTTCAACCGACGCTGCGAATCCGACCCCTGAGGGCAGTATATCTCCGCCCAAAAACAAAGCATCAGGAGGCTCTTTTTCAATCAGGGCAAATAACTTATGGTAAAGATCATACTGCCCGTGCAGATCGGAGACAAATAAACAAATCATAGATTTATTATATTACATTTACTGCCAATTCTTTTAATTTTCGGGTTAAAAATATGGAATATAATGTTTCTCTGCAATTCCAAACCGCTTTTGGATATGAATCGGGGTAATCGGTCTATTTAATGACCCGGCGGCGTAGGGATCAAGGTCAGGGACAAATTTAACGGCCAACCGATGTGCATTATAATTATAAGTTTCCCAACAACTTACTAAAGCAAAATTCCGGCAAAAATATGTTGCAGATTTATGTTGCATATTTTGCAACATAAGCGTATAATCTTTGATGAAGTGGTTTAATAAATTTGAAAGGTCTTAAATGGATGATACACCGGAAAGTCTGAAGTTTTTCAGAGTTATTCTCAGTTCTGTTGCCGACGGTGTCTTTACGGTTGACAGCGATCGCGTGATTACCAGTTTCAATCCGGCCGCCGAAAAGATTACCGGGATACCATCATCTAAGGCTATCGGCAGGCACTGTCAGGATGTTTTTCGTTCGGATATTTGCGAGAATTGCCTGCTGCAGGAAACCCTGGAGACCGGAAGTGAAGCCATCGATCGGCCGGTTAATATTATCAACAGCCAGGGCGAAAAAATACCTATCAGCATATCGACGGCGGTCCTCAAAGATGATAATGGTAATATTCTCGGTGCCGTCGAAACTTTCCGGGATTTATCCGCCATTGAACATCTTCGAAAAGAACTCAGCCGCAATTATTCGCTGGAAGATATCATCTCCAAGAGTCCTGAGATGCATAAACTGTTCGCCATTCTTCCCGATATCGCCGAAAGCGAGAGTACGGTTCTTATTCAGGGCCCGTCCGGCTCAGGTAAAGAACTGTTTGCCAGGGCGATTCATAATTTATCTCCGAGGAAAAATGCCAACAACGTGGTCATAAATTGCGGAACGCTTCCGGCTCAATTATTTGAATCGGAACTTTTCGGCTATGTCAAAGGCGCCTTTACCGACGCCAAACAGGACAAACAGGGTAAGCTGGCGGCGGCTGAAGGCGGAACCGTCTTTTTTGATGAAATCGGCGAATTGCCGCTGTCGACGCAGGTCAAACTTCTAAGATTGCTTCAGGAGAGAGAGTACGAACCACTGGGAAGTACAATGTCGGTCAGGGTTAATATCAGAGTGGTTGCGGCAACCAATAAAGATTTAAAAAATCTGGTAGCGCAGGCGAAATTCCGTGATGACCTCTATTTCCGGCTGGCCGTGGTTAAATTCGATCTGCCGCCTTTAGGTAGAAGAAAAGAAGATATACCTTATCTGGTGGACCATTTTATTCGACGCTTTAACGCCCGCACCGGTAAAAAAATAATCAGTGTCAGCCCGGAAGTGATGAATGCGCTGATGCGGTACGACTTTCCCGGTAATATCAGAGAGCTGGAAAACATAATCGAACATGGTTTTGTCCTGTGCCGGGGGAGCATCATTCAGAAAGAGCATCTTCCGCCCGAGCTGCTTCAGGCCGACATCGAAAAGCGGATTTCGTTGCCGATTGAATCGACCCCGATTACACGGTCGATCGATGAACAAACCAGAATCCTGGCGGCTCTTAAAAATAACAATAATGCCATCAACCGAGCTGCGGCGGAATTGGGTATCCATCGGACAACGCTCTGGCGGAAAATCAGGCGATATGGCATAGATTTAGGCAGCATTTAAGATTGATTTCTGATGTTGCAAGATGATGCTTTTGCAACATATTTTTTAATATGCAACCATATTGTTGCAATTTATGCATCAATGATTTAACGCTATTTTTATATTCTATTGTAATACAACGAAATAACTTAATATTAACCATTGGCATGATTGTTGCATTATGAGCTTGCAACATGAATGTTGCAATACCAAAGCTGAATAATTTGGTCGCGCCCTGTTTTGAAGCGGCAAAACAGTTTGAAATAATCGCCGTTGAGCAAGGGCATAAGGTTTCTTCAAAAACCGTCATTTGCGATGCGGGCGAGGGTTTCAAGCGTGTCCGGCTTTTGCGATTGCATGATGTTACCGTTCTTATCTGTAATGGCATCAAAGGATTTTATCGCGACCAGCTTCTGGCGATGGGTCTGGAAGTTGTTCCCAACATCAATGACACCGTCGAGCAGGCATTTACGCGTTATATAAAAGGTGAATTGAAAGATAGCGAGGCGATGCAGGACGATTCCGAATGTACTTATTATGATGTATCGCATAACGATCTGGTCAGCTGGGCGCGAGAATATTTCGAGACCAATGGCTACCGTGTCTTTTCCGGTCCGGGACGCGACTCCTTTCTGATAGATCTGATTGCCGAAATTAAGTGCCCGCTATGCAATAAAAGCATCAGGGTTGCCGTCTGCTGCGGCGCCCAGACATATCGAACCGATCAGGAAATTAAGGAGTTTCACCATTCGGCCCGGTCACAGTATAACGCCCGTGTTTATGTTTATCTCGAAAACCCGAAGATCGCCCGATGTTGCGATGAATACGGTATTGAGTTTATCGGTGCGGATCGGGTCAATCTCAATCATCCGGGTTCGGGGGAATCGAAAATACCGATTCTTAGAAGAAAAATTGAGGGTCATGAAAAAGCCTTTATAACTCAGGAGTAAAATAGATGAAATTAATCACCAATTCGACCATTAATCCGCTCAAGAAATCGACGGAGTCTTAATGAAAACAAAACGGATAAATCAAAAGGAACGGGAAAAGGCGTTTACTTCGCAAAGAAAACCGGATGTAATCGAAAAACAGAAATTGAACGTCCGCTATCATATTGAAGATTTTAATGTCAATGATCGGCCGCGTCGTTTTCTTGAGGCGTTTGCCGCTATTCTCAGGCATTCCAATTACCGTATGGCGCTCGATCATTTTATACGCATGAGCGCCAAGTGTTCACGATGCGCGACCACCTGTCAGGTCTATCAGGCAACCGGCGATTTGAAGGATATTCCCTGTTATCGCTCGGAGTTGCTTCTCAGTGTCTATCGCCGTCATTTTACTCTGGGCGGGATGCTGAAAGGACGTTTACTGGGGGGTGGCTATTTGACCGACGAGAAAATTCAGGAGATGGCGGAAAGCTTCTGGAATTGCACTGCCTGCCGGCGCTGTACCCTGGAATGTCCTTCGGGTATCGATCATGCTTTGATAACTCACCTGGGACGATATATTCTCAGCGAGTTGGGCATCACGCCGCGGGCTCTGGTGGTAAGTACGCGTGAGCAGCTCGAAGGTGCGACCGGAAATACATCGGCGATTCCGGTTCCGGCACTGGTCGATACGCTGGAATTTCTCTCCGATGATATGCTCGAAGAAAAGGGTGTCGAAATCAAATTTCCGATGGATGTCGAAGGTGCCGAGTATGTTTTCTTTCCGGCCGTCAGTGACTTTCTGATGGAAGCGGAAACATTGATGGGCATCGCGGCGGTTTTCACCGCCACCGGCGATTCCTGGACAACCGGCACCGGATACTACGACGGTATCAACTATGGGCTGTTTTACAGCGATCGGATTCTGGAAAGGGTCGTAAAGAAAATCGATTCCGAAACCAGGAGGTTGAAAGGAAAGAAAGTCCTGATCGGTGAATGCGGCCATGCCTCGCGCTCGGCCAAGTATTTCCTGCCGACGTATTGCGGCGGCAAAGATGCTTTCCCGGTCATCAATATTATGGAATATACTTACGATGTATTGATGGCGGGTCGCTTGAAACTCGATCCGAACGTGATTACCGAAAAAGTGGCGTACCATGATCCATGTAATATCGCCCGGCAGCGCTGGATAATCGAAAAACCGCGCGAAATATTAAAGTCATTCTGTAAGAATTATGTCGAGATGACGCCCAATCGTGAAAACAATATCTGTTGCGGGGGCGGCGGCGGAACGGTATCGATCGACGAGATTCGTCCCTTCCGGACGACCATCGGCGGGAAACTAAAAGCCGATCAGATTCGTCGCTCGGGGTGCAAAATACTCGTTGCCCCCTGCGCCAATTGCAAAAAGCAGCTTCGCGAATTGGTCGAGGATCAAAAGATTGACTGTGAAGTGGTCGGATTGCACGACCTGATTTATAAGGCGATAATTTTCGATGACTCGTTGAAAGTAGATAAAAAGGCGGAGGTGGAAACTTCGAAGGAGGACAAGTAATTTATGGATGCACTTTTGGATTTTGCACGTGGACCGTTATTCCGTTTCAGCTTTATCATCATGATATTGGGTTTGGCGCGAATCCTCTTTCTGGATTTGTACAACGCCTGGAAAGCATATCGTAAGGCGGGCGATAAGACAATGCCGTGGAAATTGATTATCATCCGCAGTCTGGAGTGGCTGGTTCCCATCAAACGAATCGGGCATAACCGCCCCGTGTATTCGGTCTTTTCGGTAATCTTTCATATCGGGCTGATTCTGGTGCCGATTTTTCTGCTGGCGCATGTTCAGCTGTGGAAAAGCGGATTGGGTATTTCCTGGCCGACACTATCGTATAAAGTGGCTTACTGGCTGACGATAAGTACAATTGTCGCGGCTGTGGCTTTGATAATCGGTCGCATATTCAACCGCTCGTCGAGCTTCCTCAGTCGCAAGCAGGATTTTCTCTGGCCGATACTTCTTTTGATTCCGTTTGTCACCGGATTTATCTGCGCCCATACCGGTGTCAGTCCGGGCAATTATCGTCTGTTTATGTTAATACATGTTTTCGCCGGTGATTTGATTTTCATTTTGATACCGTTCACCAAAATCGCGCACTGCGTCCTTATGCCTCTGTCGCAGTTTATCTGCACGCTGGCCTGGAAGTTTCCTCCCGAAACCGATGATGCCGTTTGCACGACGTTGAAAAAGAAAGGAGCGCCGGTATGAGCAAAGCCATATTGACCGATATAACCAAATGCATCGGCTGTCTCAAATGCGTCTCCGCCTGCAAGGAAGTTAACGGGCTCCAATTCGACATCCCGCGAAAGTGGCAGAAGGAGGACGGTTTGTCCGCCCGAAACTGGACATCGATAATCCAGAAGCCGGACAAACATTTTATTCGCAAACAGTGCCGGCACTGTCTCGAACCGGCCTGTGTCACTGCCTGTCCGGTTGGCGCCCTGCATAAAACGGAACTGGGGGCGGTCATTTATGACAGTGATAAATGCCTGGGTTGTAGATATTGCATGATGGTCTGTCCCTATGGTATCCCGCGTTACGACTGGGATGAGCCGGTACCATACATTCGTAAATGTATCTTATGTTACGATAGAATTAAAGACGGCCGACAGCCGGCCTGCACCGAAATATGTCCCGAAAAGGCCACTATTTTCGGCGAACGCGATGAGTTAATCATGCTGGCGCGTCAGCGGATTAGCGAAAATCCCGGTAAGTATATCGATAAAATCTGGGGCGAACATGAAATCGGCGGAACGTCGGTATTGTATCTATCCGATATCGATCTCGGATTCCTGGCATATCAGGAAAATATGGGTACGATGCCGTTGCCGCAGACGACCAGTCCGGCCATGAAGGCAGTCCTGCCGGCATTTGTCGGCATGGGCGGGGTCATGCTGGGGCTTAACTGGATAATTCGCCGTCGTATGGAACTAGGCAAAAAACAGGATGAACAAGAGGATACGCCAAATGAATAGAGTACAAAACATCAAGCTGGTTTTATGGCTGATTACCGGTTTTGCGGCGGCGGTCGGACTACTGCGTTTTATATTCGGACTGGGCGTAACGACCAATCTGAATGATATGACTCCCTGGGGATTCTGGATCAGTTTTGACGTCATGGCCGGCGTCGCCCTCGCCGCCGGCGGCTTTGTGATGACCGCCATCTTTTACATAATGAAACGCGAGGAATTTCATCCGCTGGTCAAACCGGCGGTATTGACCGCATTCCTCGGTTATCTGGCCGTTATTTTCGGTTTGTTATTCGACCTCGGACTGCCGTGGAATATTTGGCACATGATAATATACTGGAATCCTCATTCGCCGCTTTTTGAAGTCGGCTGGTGCGTTATGCTCTATACGGCGGTGCTGCTTCTCGAATTCAGCCCGGTTCCGCTGGAGAAATTCAGCCGCTATGCCAAAATCCGAAATTTCCTCATGAAATTCCGGTTCCCGTTTGTCCTGCTGGGAATAATGCTTTCCACCCTGCATCAATCTTCATTGGGCTCCCTTTTTCTGATTATGCCGTTCAAGCTGCATCCTCTGTGGTATTCCAGAATTATTCCGATTCAATTTTTCATCTCGGCCATCGCCCTCGGTATAATGATGGTCGCCTTAGAAAGTTCGGTGACACACTGGATGTACCGCCGAAAACCGGAGGTCAATCTGGTTGCCAAGCTGGGGAAAGCGGCTGTCTGGGTGCTGACTTTGTACTTCGTCGTTAAAATGACCGATATTATCGTCTCCGGCAAGCTGGGGATGATTTTCAACGGAACCCGGGAAAGCTATCTGTTTATTGCGGAGTTGTTGATTTCGGTAATAATTCCCATTTTGATTTTCGTCACGCCGCAGTTAAGATTCCGACCGGGCTGGCAAATGTTCGGTTCTTTTATGGTCGTTTTCGGAATGGTCTTCAACCGTATCAACGTCGGCGGCCTGACCATGCTCAGCGTAACCGGCGATTCGTACGTTCCTTCGTGGACGGAAATTTCAATCAGTGTCGGTGTCGTTTCGACGGCGGCCCTGGTTTTTCTTTATGTTGTCGAAAAGTTCAATATCTGGGAAAAACCGCCGGAGAATCCCGAGGAGAGTCCATATGCCGAAGCCTCATTCGATTATTCATCCCGGGTCTGGCTGGGCGCTCCCCGTATCGCCTCCCTGACCAAATATTCGCTGGCCTTTATTTTAAGCTTCGCGCTCGGCATCGCCATCATGCCGCAGGGACGATTGCTCGGTAAAGGTGTCGAGGATGTAACGGTCAGAAAGGCCCGCGGCAACGATACCTTGTATATCGACGGCAATCATGACGGATACGGTGTGACCTTTAAACATAAAATGCATATTGACAGCCTGGGCGGGAATGCCTCCTGTGTCCGGTGTCATCACATGAGTATGCCACTCGACAAAAACAGCGGCTGCTGGGAATGCCATCGGAAAATGTACTCGGCCAGCGATGCTTTTAACCATGACTGGCATGCCTCGCCCAACGGTGCCGATATCCGCTGCCGCAAGTGCCATACGGAAAATAAGAACAGGGAGATATCGACCGCCAAAACCTGTACCCAATGTCATAATGAGATGGCCTCGGACAGCGCAGCCCTGGTGGACAGCAAATATATGGCGATGTCTTATACCGATGCCATGCATATGCTGTGCGTGTCGTGTCATCATGATAAGGCGGCCGAAAATCCGGAAAAAGTGGCTCTGGCCGAGTGTTCGACCTGCCATGAAACCGCTCCGCCGGAACATTTGCACGACCTGCTGAAATGGTATGATAAACAACCATCGTTTAACCGGGTTATTTTACCCAAACTGAAAGAAAAGGAAGGCGCAATTTAGGGCGGACCGATGAGTAAAAAAATACTTATAATCGATGATGAGCCGGACGTGATTACGTACTTATCGACTGTTTTGAAATCGCACGATTATCTTCCCTACGCTATCGATAATGCCATTTCGGCTATGGAAAAAGTCAAGGAAATAAAACCTGATTTGATTTGCCTGGATATAATGATGCCGAGGGAAACCGGGATTACGTTCTATACGCGATTGAAACAGGATAGAGCCTATAAGGATATTCCGGTCATAATTGTGAGCGGTGCCGTAGCCGAGGCTGACTTCGATATAAAGAACTTCGTTGACGACAAATCGATTCCACCACCGGATTGTTATGTCGAGAAACCGATCGATGTCGACAAATTTATTCGGACAATCGAAAAATTCGTACTGCAGGAGCGGCGGTAAATGGCAAGAAACAGCAGCAAAATCGAAAAGAGAACTCATGACCGGCGAAGGCTGAGCGATCTGGTTTTTCATGAACTGTTTCAGCAGGTGCCCTTTAATGTTGCCATTATCGACCGGGATTATAATATCATTATGGCCAATGACAATTTTACCGAGTACTTCGGCGACTGGAAGGGAAAGAAGTGTTATGCAGTTTATAAAAAATTGAGCAAGCCCTGTGCCGAATGTCCTTCGGAGGAAGTTTTCAGTACGGGCAAGGCCGTAGCCGCAGACGCCGTCGGCATCGATCAGCAAGGCAGAAAGACCCACTATATCGGGAATGTCTTTCCCATAACCGAAGAAAAAGGCGGCCGGGTGGAGTACGTTATGGAAATGACCCGGAGTATAATCGAAACCGGCCGGCTGCAGTCGGAGTATCAAATTCTTTTTGATCGTGTACCCTGCTATATTACGGTCATCGGTGAGGATTACCGTATTGTCAGGGCCAATGAAGCGTTTCGTGAAAATTTCGGCGATGTTCTCGGACAATTATGCTATACGGTATATAAGCGCCGGAAAACGAAATGTCCCAATTGCCCGGCGGCCAAAACTTTCAGGGACGGTAAAATCCACAATTCCACTCAACTGGGTACCGGCAAAAGGGGACAGGAAATAAATTATGCGGTTTCAACCTCGCCGTTAATGCGCGGCAGGGGAAGTGTCGCCCATGTGATCGAAATCTCCAACGACATTACTGCCCTGAGAAAATTAGAGCAGGAAGTCATCGAGGCCGAACGACTCGGCGCCGTGGGGCAAACTGTAGCCGGTCTGGCCCATAGTATAAAAAATATTTTAATGGGTCTGGAAGGTGGTAAGTACATCGTCAGTCTTGGCCTCAAGAAAAACGACAAGGAGATGATTAATAAGGGCTGGGACATGCTGGAACGGAACTTCGAAAAAACCACGTCGCTGGTTAAGGATTTTCTCAGTTTTTCCAAGGGGCGATTGCCGGATCTAAAAATGATATCACCGGCCAAACTGGCCGAAGAAATCGTCGAACTGTACAAAGATATTGCCGCGCAATCAGGTATTGAATTAAAAATGGAACTCGATGGAAAAATAAAAAATGCTCCCCTCGATCCGGATGGTATCCATACCTGCCTGACCAATCTGGTTTCCAATGCCATCGATGCCTGCTTGATGGGTGAGCAGAGAGGGACTGAAGTCGTCATTAAAGTCTCTGATGCCGGCGGTAAACTCGTATTCGCGGTTTCGGATAACGGCAGCGGTATCGATTATGAAATCAAGAAAAAAATATTCACGACATTTTTCACGACCAAGGGCGGCGCCGGTACCGGTTTGGGTCTGCTGACCACGCGCAAAATAGTCCAGGAGCATGGGGGCAAAATAATGGTCGAATCGGAGAAGGGAAAAGGGGCGCGGTTCCGAATGGAATTTCCCCGCAAAAGATTAATGGCGTTATATAAATCGTAATAGTATCTTTCTCATACAAGGAGTCGAATATGGCCAACAGCGATAAAAAGACAGTCTTGGTGGTTGATGATGAAGCCGACGTTCGGAATTTCCTTCAGGCCGCACTTGTCGAGGCCGGTTTTAATGTCATTTTGGCGGAGGACGGAAATCAGGCGCTTAATGAAGTTGAAAAAAGCAAACCCGATTTGATTTCGCTTGACCTGGTTATGCCTAAAAAGTCAGGCGCCAGATTTTATCGGGAGCTGAACAAAAACAAAGCATGGTCCAAAATCCCGGTTATTATCGTTACCGGCCACGCCCGCGATGATCTGGGCAAGTCGGATCTCAAGGAATTAACCATGTCCGGTCCCGGCATCTATCTTGAAAAACCGGTCAAACCGAATAATTATATCGCGGCCATAAAGAAATTATTGGGTATGGATACGACCGCCGAGGAAAAAGAGACGGCCGAGATGGTGGAACTGCAGAGCGATTTGAAAAATATCATCGATGACGCCGACCCGGAGACCTTAAAAAAGTTAAAAGAGCTCCTGAAAAAGAAGTAGGCCGGTAATATCCCCTGACCTTCCGACATTTGATAGATTTGAAATCCCACACGTAATTTCAAGCCGCTTTACTCATTTTTTAATTTATCAAATCATTTTGATTGCGCAGTCGTACAATATATAAAAATATTTCTTGTAAAAGAAAAGGATAGCATGAATTCGAAAGTTATCGTTATTACCGGGGCCAGTTCCGGAATCGGCGCCTCGTTAGCCAAACAGCTGGGAGCGAACAACAATATGCTGGTTCTGGCCGCCAGGCGCGAACATGAACTCAATCAGGTCGCCAAACAATCGGGCAGCCACGCTCTTCCGGTAATCTGCGATGTCACCAAAAGGCAGGATATCGAAAATCTGCGAGATGCCGCTCTGGCCGAATTCGGCCGTATCGATGTCTGGGTAAATAACGCCGGCCGCGGGATCGGTATAAAGGTTTTGGACCTGTCAGAAGAAGATTTTAATCAGATCATAGATGTCAACCTCAGATCGGCGTTTTACGGGATGCAAGCCATCGTTCCTTATTTCCAGAAACAGATCAAAGGTCATTTGATAAATATATCCTCATTTTTAAGCAGGGTGCCGCTGCTGACATTCAGATCTATTTATAGCGCCGCCAAGGCGGCCCTGAACTCATTGACGGCTAACCTTAGAATGGATTTAAGCGCGAATTATCCGGATATCCATATTTCGCTGGTTATGCCGGGTCCCGTGGCCACCGATTTTGCGAAAAAAGCTATTGGCGGGACGCCCGCTCTTCTCCCCGGAGCCAGTCCTCTAAAAGCGCAATCTGCGGACGAAGTCGCGGCGGTCATCGTCGATGTCATCAATACGCCCCGGCCGGAAGTTTTTACTCAGCCCATACTGGCGGAAATTGCCGGGAAATATTATCAGGATGTCGCGGCTTTTGAACAAAACATGAGAAGTCGGAGATAATTATCTTCATCAGTGATTTAAAGTCATTGATAAATCGGGGGCAGGAACCAGTATAACGGAGTACTTATAGGACAACTTTTCTATAACTGTCTTGATTTTTCATCGCGCCGTTAATCATTCTCAAGGCGGATTTGCGGACCGGTTTTTTTCATGCCTCCAAATACTGGCCGGAATTTGGGATTTGCCTTAATCGTGTAAGGATTTTATTGCTGGAAGGTTCGCTCCAGGGTGCCAATGCCGTGACGGAGGAAACGGACCAATGGCTAAACTGAAAAAAATAGAAAGGAATAAGAAAAATGAAAAAAATTAAAATAATTCTTGACTTCTTCATGAAGAAATCATATATTGCTGCTGATTAAATTAATAAGGAGAATTTATTGCTTTCGCAGACTGCTATCTACGCATTAAGGGCCGTCGGCTATATTGCCACAGGCGAGACGGGTCGGCCCGTTCTTTCGGCGTATTTGTCGGAACAATTGCATATTCCGCAAAACTATTTATCCAAAATTATGTACAGGCTTGTCCAGGCCGGATATTTAATCTCCAAAAGAGGCACCAACGGCGGCTTTATACTGGCTAAAAAGGCGAATCATATTACCATAAAAGAAATAGTCTCTCTTTTTATGAATATCGAGCAATTCGATAAATGTTTTCTCGGGGAGGTCAAATGCGATGGTTCATGCGGCCTGCATAATGAATGGCAGCCCATTATCGGGGAATTTAAAAAGCTCATCAATAAAAATACTATCGATAAACTTTTTTAGGAGGCGGGTATGATTAACGCAAGAATAAGAGCCATATTACTATTTTTTCTGGTAATATGTTTCGGAGTTCTTCTTTTCGGGGGTTATTTAATCAAGAAGGAAAAACCCCCGATTCCTGATCGAGTAGTTTCCTCCAAAGGCGAGACTATTTTTACAGGACGGGATATTGCCGAAGGGCAGAATTATTATTTCAGCCGGGGCGGCCAGCATATCGGCTCCATATGGGGGCACGGTTCTTATCTTGCCCCTGATTGGTCGGCCGATTATATCCACAGAATGGCGCTTTTTATGGCCGCCAGACTCAATGGGCTTTCGATCCGGGAAGCGAAGGCATTCGACCAGAAAGATTTCGATACTCTCGATGCGGTCAAAAAAGCGGAATTGAGCGCGTTGGTTCAGCAGGAAATCAGGAAAAACAGATTTGACAAAAATACCGGAACGCTTGTCTATACCGATTTGCAGGTCGAGGCCTTTCGCTACCTGAAAGAGTACTATACCGATTTATTCCGGGACGGCAATGAACATATGGGACTTCAGCCGGGAATTGTCCGGGATGAAGCCGAGGGAATGCAGGTTGCCGGTTTCTTCTCATGGTTAGCCTGGGCCGCATCGACGAATCGTCCCGGTCAGAATTTTACATACACAAGTAACTGGCCTTCCGATGAACTGATCGGCAACAAACCGCTTCCCGGTTCATTAATATGGTCGATAGTCAGTGTCATTTTGCTGATCCTGGCCATAGCGATAGTGATGTTCCTCTATTTAAGATATGTTCGTGAAGACGATTATTCATCAGAAGCATTATTGGATTTCAGGGAGCCGACACCGACCGGCAGCCAAAAAGCCACGCTTTTCTATTTCAGTGCGGCGATGATATTGTTTGTGGTTCAGGCTGTTGCCGGATCAGTCACCGGCCATTTTACGATTGAGGGCACGAGCTTTTTCGGAATATCATTGGCCAGGATACTGCCATATGCGGCCATAAGAAGCTGGCATATTCAACTGGGAATATTCTGGATTGCAACCTGCTTTCTGGCCGCCGGACTTTTTATTGGACCTTATGTGGGACGAGAACCGAATAAGCAGCGATTTTTGGTCCTGGCCCTGTTCGGCGCCATAGTAATCGTTGTAGTCGGGGCGCTTTCGGGGACATTAATGTCGGTCCTGGGGCAATTTGGCGGTAATGGATTCTATCTGGGACATCAGGGATACGAGTATATTGAATTGGGGCGAGTTTGGCAATTGCTTCTGATAGCCGGGATGATAGTCTGGCTGATACTTGTTTTCAGGTCTATTCTGCCGGCCATCAGGAAAGAGGATGATTCCGGCGGTTTGACACATTTGCTTTTGTACAGTTCAATTGCCATACCGCTGTTTTATATGGCCGGGTTGATGTACACCAAGGGTACACATCTTTCCGATGCCGAGTACTGGCGCTGGTGGGTCGTTCATCTATGGGTCGAGGCGTTTTTTGAAGTATTTGCCACGGTCATACTTGCCTTTATATTATCACGGATTGGAGCCGTCAGCAAGAAGTTTGCTCTGACAACGGTGTACGCGAGTATAACGCTTTATCTGGGCAGCGGTGTCGTCGGCACTTTTCACCATTTATATTGGTCGGGAACACCGACACCGATAATCGCACTCGGGGCGGTTTTTTCGGCATTGGAAATAGTCCCCCTGACGCTGCTGGGATTTGAAGCCGCCAGCAACCTGAGAGTGGTTGAGCGCGGCGGCAAAAATTACGCATATAAGTGGCCGATATACTTTTTCATTGCTGTGGCTTTCTGGAATATGCTGGGCGCCGGAGTTTTTGGCTTTTTGATTAATCCGCCGATCGTTCTTTATTATGCACAGGGTTTAAATACAACGCCGCTACATGCGCATACCGCTTTATTTGGTGTATACGGATTTCTGGCGATTGCCCTGATGCTTTTCTCGGTAAGAAATATAGTTTCACCCAAGGCATGGTCGGATAGGCTTCTCAAATGGGGTTTCTGGCTGTTGAACGGCGGTCTGCTGGCTATGACAGTGGTCAATCTCGCGCCAGCGGGTTTTTATCAGTTTTATCAGTCCGTTAAGCATGGCCTATGGTATGCACGAAGCCCGGAAATCACGTCAGGTGCGGTTATACGCACGCTGAGCTGGATGCGCATTGTTCCCGACCTGATATTCATCGCCGGTGCTGTTGTCATGGTCATTTTCATTATCAGAGCTTCTTTTATGCGAGATAAGGTTCAGGCATAAAAAATTTAATTAAGAAGGAGATAAAAATGAAACCGACAGAAATTTTAATCAAGGAGCATAGTGCAATTTTGGTTATGCTGGAAATTTTAAAAGCTGTTTCGACAAAACTCGAAAATAAAGAACATGTGGATCCCGAGCATCTTTCACAAATTGTGGAATTCATCCAGGTGTTTGCAGACAAGTGCCATCACGGTAAAGAGGAAAACCTCCTTTTTAAGTCAATGGTTAAAGCGGGCGTACCGCAGGAAGGCGGGCCGATTACCGTTATGCTTTCCGAGCATGAAATGGGTCGTAATTTTGTCGGAAAAATGGAAGCCGCGGCATCTTCGTTCGCCGGGGGCAATCCATCAGCGGCGGATCAATTCATCCAAAATGCCCGCGGCTATATTTCTCTTTTGTCTCAACATATACAGAAAGAGAATAATGTTCTCTTCCCTATGGCGGATAAATTAATTCCCGCTCAAGAACAGGATCAACTGATTGATGATTTCGAAAAGGTCGAGGTTGAGATAATCGGCGAGGGAACTCATGAGAAATTACACAAACTGCTTGATCTGCTTAAATCGGAATATTTAAAATAATGGCATGTATAAAAGGAGTTCCCGAGACCTGGCGGCTTTAAAATCGGCAGAAGTCGAAACTCCTGCCTGTTATCTCTCCATCAAGAGAGGATTGCAATTTTATTTACTGCTTGATCAATGCCATGGCTTCGGCGCGGGTGGCATCTTTGCGGAGGATGCCGCGGACGGCCGAGGTAACTGTCAACGAACCCGGTTTTTTCACGCCGGTCATGGTCATGCACAATTGCTGAGCCTCGATGATGACTAAAACTCCCTTGGCATCGAGCACTTCGTAAATCGTATCGGCGATGTCGGTCGTCAATTTTTCCTGAATGGTCGGACGGTGCGACATCATCTCGACGATTTTCACCAGATTGGAAAAGCCGGTGATTTTATTTTTCTGCGGTATATATGCTATATGCACCTTACCCAGGAAGGGAAGCAGGTGATGCTCGCAGACCGAATAAAAGGCAATATCGCGGACGATAATCAATTCATCTTTGTTAGGGGTCGTGTAAAGTTTTAATACTTTTTCCGGTTTGGATTTAAGACCGCTGAAAATATCGCGATAGAGTTCATAGATGCGTTCGGGAGTGCGTTTCAGACCTTCGCGATCGGGATCCTCACCGATTCCCTCCAGAATAAGTTTGACCCCCTCGATGATTTTTTTCTTATCCATCCGATTTGCGCGCCGGTTCGGGCGAAGGGACTTCCTCCTCGTCGGCGCGGCCGATCAAGACATCGATAGCATGACCGTCGAGGATCTCTCTCTCCAGCAAAGCCTCGGCAACTTTATCCAGCTGATCGCGATGCTCGGTAAGAATTTCAAGCGCCTTATTTTCGGCTCGTTCGAGAATATTCTTGACTTCTTCATCGATTAAACGTGCCGTCTCCTCGGAATAGTCACGATGTTGTGAAATCTCGCGCCCGAGAAAGATCTGCTCTTCACGTTTACCGTAGGTAATCGGTCCGAGCCTTTCGGACATCCCCCACTGGCAGACCATCTTCTGAGCGATATCGGTCGCGCGTTCGAGGTCGCTTTTGGCCCCTGTGGTCAGTTGATCGAAAACCACTTTTTCGGCGACCCGCCCGCCCATGGCATAAACAAGCTGCGTTTCGATACGTTCCTTTGAGTGCGTGTGTCGCTCATCGACCGGCAGATAGTGTGTCAATCCCAGGGCTAATCCGCGCGGAATAATCGTCACCTTGTGCACCGGGTCGGCGTTGGGCATATGTTTGGCGACCAGGGCATGACCGGCTTCATGATAGGCAATCATCCGGCGTTCATCGGGCGATATCACCAGCGACCTTCGTTCGGGGCCCATCATGACCTTATCTTTGGCCTCTTCGAAATCATCCATATCGACCGCTTTATGATCCTTGCGCGCCGCCAGCAAGGCGGCTTCGTTGACCATATTGGCCAGATCGGCCCCGGACAAACCGGGAGTGCCGCGGGCGAGAATGGCATATTCGACGTCGTCTGAAATTTTAATTTTTTTGCCGTGCACTTTCAGAATACCTTCCCTGCCACGGACGTCGGGGGAATCGACGACAATCTGCCGATCGAAACGTCCCGGTCGCAACAGGGCCGGATCAAGAATATCGGGACGGTTGGTCGCAGCGATAAGAATAACACCGTCGTTGGATTCGAATCCATCCATCTCGACCAGCAACTGATTAAGCGTCTGCTCACGCTCATCATGGCCGCCGCCCAGTCCGGCGCCGCGATGCCGGCCGACGGCATCGATTTCATCGATAAAAATAATACACGGAGCATTTTTTTTGCCCTGTTCGAAGAGGTCGCGGACACGGCTGGCGCCGACCCCGACAAACATCTCGACGAAATCGGAACCGGACATCGAAAAGAACGGCACGCCGGCCTCACCGGCAACAGCCCGGGCCAGAAGTGTTTTACCCGCTCCGGGGGGGCCCAACAAAAGGGCGCCCTTTGGTATTTTGCCGCCCAATTTCTGGAATTTACCCGGGTCCTTGAGAAATTCTATAATTTCGGAAAGTTCGATTTTGGCTTCATCGACCCCGGCGACGTCGGCGAAGGTGACTTTCGGACGTTCATCGGTCAGAAGTTTGGCGCGACTTTTTCCGAAGGAGAACAAACCTCGCGGACCGGATGCACCCTGCATCTGTCTCAGGAAAAACAGCCAGATAAAGATCAGCAATAACCAGGGAGCAACGGAAATAAGAATCGAAAAGTAATTGGGGCCTTCAGTTTTGGCGGTGATAACGACACCGGCTTTTTCGAAGCGATCGACAAGAGTAAAACTGTTATCTTCGTAGGGAATCATCGCTTTAAATTTCGTGTAACGTCCGGTGCCGTTTTCGGTTGTCAATGATGTTTCTTTTTTAAGCCGCCCTTCAAGGTTCTGTTTTATAAATGTTACCGATTCGATGTTGCCGTTACCGAGCTGGTTAAGCAGTTCGGAATATGATATTTCAGCAACATCGGTATCCGACGATGTATACAGGCTATAGGCGAATATGAAGGCCAGGATGATGATAACCCAGAATCCAAGCGATTTGGCCGGGCCCTTCCAGCTGAATGAGCCTTTGCCCTCGGGATCATCTTTACCACCCCGCCCCGGCTTTCCCTTCGGATTGCCGCGGGGATTATTTTTCTTATCGTCAGAATTCATAAGTTACTACTACTCCTACGATAAATATACACAATTATCGGCAAAAAAAACGCGAAAAGTTGCAAAAGTTCAATTATTTACAACTTTACCGATAAACGGGAGGTTGCGGTATCTCTGAGATTCATCCAATCCGAAGCCGATTACGAAATTCTCACCGGCATCGAATCCGACATATTTCGCATCGATATCCACGGTTCGACAAGTTGGCTTGTCAAGGAGTGTAACAATCTCGATTGAAGCCGGGTCCTGTTTTTTCAGATGGCCAATAATAGCCGCGATGGTTTGTCCCGAATCAACGACGCCTTCGACTATAAGAAGATGCCGTCCGGTAAGCGGTATCTCGGCGCCGCCATAGGTGGTGACATGATTATTGGAAACCTGACCATTTGCGTAACTGGACGCCAGAATGAATTCCATTTCAATGGGGATTGAAATACTTCTGATAAGATCCGCCAGAAAGACGACACAGCCTTTCAGCACGCCGATAAGAATCGGCTCTTTTTCGGCATAGTCTTTCGAGATTCGTCGCCCCAGTTCTTTAATTCTTCTGTCCAGTACATCCTGAGCGTAAAGCAATTCAAACTTATGCTTACCAGTTGATTTTTCTTTTGATAAATTCAATGTTCAAAATCCTTTTTGTAGATTTATCGATTTTTACCCGGTCGGCGATTTGGTGTCCCACCAACCAGATAAGGCCCTTTTTATCGAAAATAACGGGGATTTCGTCCCGGAGATGTTTTGAAATTTTTTTATCGGTCAGAAAGTCACCGACTTTTTTGGTACCTTTCATGCCGAGCGGAGTAAATCTGTCGCCGGGCTTGATACCTCGTACATGGCAAGGCGGTGCGATTTTATCACAGTCAATATTTGCACGGTCGCCGCCTTTATGGAGATCCACGGTGGCTTTCCCATCCGGCAGCCGTATGGATTTAAGACGTGACTTCAATGCCGAAATCTCTGTCATACCGTCGAGAGTCATATTGACATTCCGAATTTTACATCTGCCTTTTGAGAAGTAGATTTTATTGCCCTCACATGTTGCACTTATACCGCCCTCGACACTAACCGCTCTTAACTCGCCGTCTATCACGCTGTTCAGACGCGCGATATCGTCAAAGCTGCCGGTCCCGGGTAAACCGCTGAGTTTTTCCAACAATTGTTTAAATATTCGTCTTCTTAACCAGCTATCATATAGCCTCATTCGGGTCAAATCAACAACAATTTTCCCTCCGGGTGTAATTTGGGCTATTTTTTTTAATTTATTGAGCGAAATAGCGGCGAGATAGTCATCTTCGGCTGAAATAATTTCGGCGAAATTGACAATCGAATTCCTATAGCCGTCTCCAAAGCGTTTTTTAATAACCGGAATGATTTTATTCCTGATGTAATTGCGATTGAAATCGGATTTCAGATTCGAGAGATCGATCAGGTAAGGGATTTTATTTTTTATCAGATATTCCAGTATTTCTTCTTTGGTAATATTATAAAGCGGGCGGATAATGTTCCCGGAAATCGGTTTAATTGGATGAAGTCCGCCCGGACCGGTGCCACGGAAGAGGCGAAATAGAATTGTCTCAATAATATCATCCCGATGATGCCCCAGCGCGATTTTATTGCAGCTTTTTTCGGCAGCGATATTTCGCAGGATTTTTTTTCGCTGAATAAAACCAGCCTCTTCGAGTGACAGCTTCCTTTCTTTAGCATATTTCGGGATATCAACTTCATGTAAAATGAACTCAACATTCAGTTTTTCACAGATTTTGCGGCAGAAATCGATTTCTTTTTGGACTGCACGCGGCCGGATTTTATGATTTATATAGCAGACGCATAGAGAGAATTTCAGTTTTCGAGCCAGCGTATGTAAAATATGCAGAAGCGCGGTTGAATCCGGTCCGCCGGAAAGAGCGACGAGGATTTTGTCGCCGGGATTAATTAATCCCGATTTCGCAATAAGCTGGTCTATATGTTTGGCGCTATTTCTATTTCTCATGGAAATAATATAATTCAAAAGCCCCGAGTAAAAACATTTTTCAAGAGAATTCGGGAAGAATAATGCTAAATATCTGTAAATAGTGAAAAGGAGAGTAGTATGGTAAGCTTGAAAGGTAAATCAAAATTACAGTTGACTATAATATTACTAATTAACTTGGTCTTAATATCTCCTAATATATGTAAGGCTGAAGATTATAGTCTGGAGGGGAAATGGGTCGACAAATTCGACATCACAATAACTAATATGATAACTCCGGAAACGGCATTTTGGCAACCAAGGAGAAGATTTATCGAAGCAACGTCGGAATTATATTTCAATAAGAGCAAATTTGAATTAAATATACTTGATGATGACAATAAGGAATTAAGCTCATATTCCGGCAAATATTTTACGAAAGGGGATACGATATTTTTCAAGCCTTATCCGCCAAAGCCGGATACAACCGGACGCCTGCCGCTTAACAATGGGGATACACTTTATCGCGTGCGAACAGTGCCGGTGGATACGTCATTAAAAATGATGAATTTCAAATTTATAAGTAATGATTCATTGCTCATTAGAGTCTTTGACCATCCGCCCCAACCGAATGGTATGGTAAGCTTCGAACCGCTGGGCTTTGTTTGGGTTGTCAGAAATATAGATTATTTTATTGACCATGTAAATTTCGGCAAAAGGTCTGGTATATTTGTCAGACAAGAGTAAATATTCATTTCTGCACCATTGCCGTTTAATTAAAATGATCCTTTGGAATGGGGGATTGTACGCCTTGTCGACAAAAACTGGGGCTATTTCACGCGTCTATAAGAATAGCTTCGATATTTGCTGAATATATTCATCTTTAAGCCGGAAGATAAAAATATATTGCCAAAGATGGATTTATGCATATATTATAATTACAGGGGATGGAAAAATGAGGGATAAAAAAATTTCAAAAGATTGGCTTCTACAAATCGGTGTTGGGTTTTTGTTTCTTCCGGCATTTATAATTATTTGTTTCGGTTGCAGCGAAGATAAGGTCGTTACTCCGTCGGTAAATCCATTAGAAGGAACATGGGCGGAAGAGTATTTCATGCAGTTTGGATATGCTCATTTTTCTGATTCAACCGGCCCTTTAGTCAAAACACTCACATCGACTCTGCATTTGTCTGCCGGGAATTTCGGTCTAATAATAACGGACGATAGCGGGCAAGTATTGGAGGACTTATCCGGAGAATATACGATATCATCGAATAACCTGATTTTTCATAACATAGACGAATATCCACCGACGATGTATGGGGAAACCGTTTTTAAAATGCACTATCGAATAGGTGGGAAAGATACCCTTTATATTTCTATGGCAAACCCTGATTATCCGATTGATATTGTCATACTTTCTCCAATCGGCTTTCTTTGGCTGGTCTGCAATCAAGAGGCAGGACTCACGCAGCCCGTGGGAACGAAAATATCCGGAGTTTTTTCTCGCCAGAATTAGCTATTTTTCTTTCAATTAACAATTGACTCATAATCGGTCTCCATCTATATTCGGCTTTTTGGAGGAACAGATGGAACAGCCGCAAGTTACCCTTCTGA
>CAYXTW010000010.1:0-67738 GCA_964467955.1 uncultured Ignavibacteriaceae bacterium
AAAAGTGTAAACCATGTGTCCGGAATAAAGTGTAAACTATGTCCCGGGAAGTACAATTATTTTCTAACGGATTAACTTCTTGAACGACAAGCAGCCGGTGATATTTCTCATATTCATGCACTCTTATGGCTGCCTGCCGGTGTAAGATACGGAGGGTCATGGCTGGCCAAAAAGATAAATCCCGGTTCTACGATTTGGACTGGTTCCTTCCATGAGAATTTTCCCTGTAGATTTTTGAACGCTCGGTAAAATCGATGATTTTTCTCATCATTTTGACCGTCTCCGCAGGGTACTTGCCCATGGCGGTCTCACCCGACAGCATAACGTAGCCGGTCCCATCGAGAATGGCATTGGCCACGTCGCTGACCTCAGCCCGGGTCGGCCTTGGATTCTCCGTCATACTCTCCAGCATCTGCGTGGCCGTGATGACGATTTTATTTCGCTGTCGGCATTTTTTGATAATCATTTTCTGCAGTACCGGTACTTTATAGACGGGCAGGGAAACGCCCAGGTCACCCCGGGCAATCATGATACCATCGGAAACTTCCAATATTTCATCGAGATTTTTTATCCCGTCTTTGCTCTCGATTTTGGCAATCAGTCGGCAATTAAAATTTCTCTTTTCAATATAATTCCTGATATCGATTATATCCTGTCCCCGTCTTACAAAAGACTGCGCCATGAAATCGACATCGTTATCAATCCCGAATTGAATATCAAATCGATCTTTTTCTCCGAGCGCGGCAAAAGGAAAATCGGCATTGGGGATATTGACCCCTTTGTACTCTCTGATAATACCCGAAGTCAGGACCCGGCATCGTACAGTTTCCTTTGATACTTTAATGGCCTTAAGGGCGATATAGCCGTCATCGATATATATGTGGTTACCCGGCTTAATCGCGGTCAAAGGGCCGGCGTAATCCAGAGGTATTACTGTTGGAGAAGAGAGGTCGGAATTATTGGCCAATGTTACAATCTGCCGTTCTTTTATTTCTATGGTACCGCCGTGAACCTTCGCGAACGAGCCGATCCTTATTCTAAAACCTTCAAGGTCCTGAAGTATTTTAATTTTATCGTCGGATTCACCGCTCAGTTTCCTGAGAATCTCAATCCGTTTCCTGTGATCCTCATGAGTTCCGTGAGAAAAATTAAGTCTTGCCACCTTCATGCCGGCTTTAATTAATTGTTTTAATATGCCGACCTTATCGCACGCCGGGCCGATAGTACAGACTATGTCGGTCTTTGCCATTTTGTCATTTTCTCCGGTTTCCCAAATTTTTCAGTCGTCCTTTATATTAACCGCCGCAGTTCAACCGGCCACACAGTCAACTATGCAGAACCTTTCTCCCGAACATAATACTTTTCAATCGTCTGCAATTTCTCGTTAAGTTCATATACGAGCGGTATTCCGGTAGGAATGTTCAATTCGGGTATGTCTTCGTCGGAAATATTATCCAGATACTTGACCAGTGCTCTCAGGCTGTTGCCGTGGGCGGAAATAAGCACACGCCCACCTGATGTTATGGCCGGGGCAATAGTATTGTTCCAGAAGGGAAGGCATCTTTCGTACGTATCTTTCAGATTTTCGGTGGCAGGTAGCTCATTTTCATTCAGATCGCCGTATTTACGATCGAATCTCGGATGTCTATCGTCGGATAATTCCAGTGCCGGCGGTCGGACGTTGTAACTCCTTCGCCAGATGAAGACCTGTTTGTCCCCGTATTGATCCGTCGTTTCGGATTTATTCAAGCCCTGCAGCGCGCCATAGTGACGTTCGTTTAGCCGCCAGGATTTAAAAGACGGAATGTACATAAGATCCATCGTATCGAGAACTATCCACAACGTCCTGATGGCTCTCTTAAGAACAGAGGTATATGCCAGATTAAAATCAAAACCGGCCTGTTTAAGAAGATTTCCGGCTGTCTTCGCCTCAATAATGCCTTTTTCCGAAAGGTCAATATCCGTCCAGCCGGTAAATCGATTATCCCGGTTCCAGATACTTTCCCCGTGTCGCAGTAAAACCAATTTATACAAAATATTGTTTCCTTTCTAATATTTTATTTCCAATATTGCCCGATTTCTATATAATATATTAATAATTCCTACGAATTTAATTTTCTTTTTCTCAGCTTTTTATATATGGTAATACTCGCTATAAATAATTTCCTTACTTCGGTTCGGACAAGCGTATTTTCCTTCCGCTCAGCCGGCGGTAAGTCCATTCAGTAATGAATGCCAATCCCGTCATAAGTACCAAAACCAATAACCGGGCCGGCGATGAAATCGCGGTCTGCCATATAAGCACGGCCAGGGCACTAATACACGCAACCAGACCAAGGACAGAAATCGATCGCCTGCTTTTTGTCATTCGGTATAATTTCACATTGGCTCCATTCACCGCGGCGAAAATAATAAGAAACCCGGCGCTGCCCATGGTCGATATGCTTGAAAGATCAAAAATATTGGCGATGACCAATGTCAATATAGAACTTAATATCAGCCCTTCGAGAGGACGATTCCAGACTTTTTTCTCCAGCACGGCCGGAAGCTCGCCGTCTCTGGCTATGATATAACTCAATCGCGTGGTACCATACATCGTGGCGTTTATGGCCGACCCGGTAGAAAGCAAGGCGGCACATGCGATTAGTATAAAACCGAAATGACCCAGAAACGGTCTGGCCGCTTCCGCCAGGGCATAATCTTCGGCTTTTACAATTTTACTCACCGGCAGGTTGCCGACCGCCACGACCGCGATAAGGATGTACAGCAGTATTACAAAAATTACTGCCGAAAAATATGCCCGGGGCAATATCTTACCCGGATTTTTTATGTCATGGGCGGTATTGGCAATTAATTCAAATCCCTCATAAGCCAAAAATATTATCATTCCGCCCGCAATCAATTGGAGAGGAGGTGACCATGACGCCGGGGAAATCTGCTCCGAATTAATCCCGGATAATCCAAAAGCAATAAAGACCAATAGTATAGTAATTTTCAAACCGACTATCCAGATTTCAGCACGACCTATGATATCGGCGCTGAGCATATTCAAACCGGCAATGAAAACAATACTGACACTTATCAGGATATGTTTTAAAATCGGTTGAAAACTCTCGGGTCCGAAGGTTGAACCATAACTGCCGAAAGCATAAGAATATAAAGACAGCATTATTATATAAGAAAACCACAGGAGAATATTAAGCCCGCCGATTATTAATCCGGGCTTGAAAGCGCGATCCAGGAAAGTCACTGTCCCCCCCTGGCTCGGCATGGATACTGACAGCCGGGAATATGAATAGGCGGTAAGCAGCGATATCAAACCGGCAATGGCGAAAGAAATCGGGGCGCCTCCTTCGGACAGTTGCGCCGACAATCCCAAAACGGCGAAAATGCCTCCCCCCACCATCCCGCCAATACCTATTGCAACAGCCCCCAAAAAGCCGATTTTTTTTGACGTCAAGTCGTCCATCCATATTTATTTTGAAAATGGCGGATAATATCAACTCTATTCAGCACTGTTTTTCTGTCCCTTAAGAAATTTCTGAATCTTAACCAGGGTGACCTCAAACGCCGTTGGAATTGTCGCATACAAATCAGACTCATTGGCCATTTTCTTCAGGTTGGAGCGGACAACAAACACCTTGTTGCTTAAAGTCACCATAACCTGAATATGATATCTCCCCGAACCATTTTCATCCGGCCCGACAATTACCGTCCGGAAGTAAAGTATTTTATCGCGTATCGGATTGAAGACCGAAGCCGCGTCCCGGATACGATCTTCAATGTATTCCAGATTTGGCATTTGACTGAATATAACATCGACAGGAACATTTGGCAAACTGGGCTCAGCAGGTATCCTCGGGGACCAATTATCGCCGAAATCGGAATCCATAACAAGAATCTGGCGTATCCGCTTGATGAGATTGTCGATATCAAACGGCTTATCGAACATTCCGGCGGCGCCAAGTTCGCTGGCTCGACGATGAACATCCTCGTTGCCGAACGCGGTGATAAGTATCATGGGTACGAACCATTCGGCCTCATGAATTCCCTCGAGCACTTCCAATCCGGTTACACCCGGCATCCGAATGTCGGAGACAATCAAATCGTAATCATCAGGCTCTCCCGAAAGAACGGGATTACCGAGATGGTCAAGCAATTGCCATCCATCGATACACTCGACGGTTTCAAAGCCTGCGTTTCTCAAACGCCAGGTCAATAGCCGGCGCATTTCGGCATCATCTTCGGCAATCAGTATCCGGGGATGCCTGACCGCCTCATCGGCCGGACTGTTAATCCACACTTTTGGTCGCTTATTTTTTTTATTCATATCAACTCCTTATCGATGTACATTCGAAAATATATTTCGAATCTCCATTGTTTGATTTTATCTTACATTCGTAAAACCGATACGCAAGCTGCGTACCCATTCGATTATAAGTCAATTCATTAATGGAATTCAGCGATTAAGTTATTGAATGGTCTAATTTTCGCGTGATTATTATATTGGCGGATGTGTTTACCGTGTTTTGCCAATGCCACGGCCTAACCAATAGATTGGGGCATAATGCAACACGTGTCAATATGCCTCAATGGTCGTTTGATTCCTTTATTCGGCATTTAGTAATCGGAGATGCAAAATGAATCAGGTTCCACCTTAAGGCAAATAAAATGCGGATCATTATTAAGCATTGACAATAGAATAACATATAAACGATATTTAACCTTCAAATGCGCCTTTTGGAAGGAGACCGTCAATGAAATTGGCCCTGAAACTGACATTCGCCGTCATGCTGGTTATGACTATTCTATTATTAATTCACAGCATCCTTGTGGTGGACCGGGAGATTGAACTTTTCGAGAATGATATGGAAAGGCACGCCAGAATCGTCGGCAATGCCTTATTGGCGATAGTGCCGGAATTCCTGGAACGTGGTGGCAAGGAAAAACTCGGCGCTATTATAAAACGTGTAAATCAAGCGGAACCATTCCTTCGTATTCGCATGGTCGATATTGGAGAATCATCCCCGGACCGCTCGAAACTACACCTTAATGAAATGGAATGGGACAGTCTCCAGAGCGGTCATGAAATAATTCATAAGGCCCGGGATGAAGAAAACCAGGAATATTTGTTTGCTTATTTTCCGATTCTGATTGAGGATTCCGAATACTCGGCCATCGAAATTGCCGAATCGCTGACGCCGATGAGGCAGTACATACAGAATACGATTGCAAGAAAAATTATCCTCTTTGTTGCCGTGGTTCTTCTGGGGAGTCTTTTAGTTCTCTGGCTGGGCGCGAAAATTGTCGGCGAATCGGTCAAAAATATGGTGCAATTGACCACCCGGGTAAGTAACGGCAATTTCAGCGGAACCGTGACCGTTAAGAACCGGAATGACGAGTTGTCAAGACTGGCTGCCGGTCTTAACGATATGGTGACGAATCTGAAAAAATCCAGAGAACGCCTGGAGGAAGAGACTTCTCAAAAGATGGAAGCTCTCGAGCAACTTCATCATGCCGAGAGACTGGCAACGGTGGGCAAACTCGCGTCAGGATTGGCGCACGAATTGGGGACACCGCTGAATGTGGTATCCGGAAGAGCCAAAATGGTTTCACTGGGGCAGCTAAATTCCGAGGAAATATCAGAATGTGCCGAAATTATTGACGAGCAATCCGATAAAATGACGAAAATTATAAGGCAGCTTTTGGATTTTGCCCGAATACGGAAACCGGAAAAAAAACCGAGCATGATGAACGAGTTGGTAGATAAAGTCCTGTCTCTGCTAAAACCGATGGCGTCGGGTAAGGGAATCAAATTCAACATCATACGGCCTGAACATTTACCTGTGGTAAATATCGATCCCGGACAAATTCAACAGGTATTGACAAATCTTATAATGAATGCTATACATGCTATGCCGGACGGAGGCGAAATTAAAATCGTCATGAAGGAAGAAGAGGCCAAACCTCCCGCCGATCTCGGACATGAAATAGTGAATTATTTATGTTTGGAGATAATCGACAAAGGTACCGGGATTCCCGGGGAAAATCTGTCGCAAATATTTACGCCCTTTTTCTCCACCAAAGAAGTCGGGAAAGGAACCGGCCTCGGACTATCAATATCCCATGGTATAGTGCGGGAACACAAAGGCTGGATATCCGTATCCAGCGAGCAGGGCAAAGGGAGTACTTTTGCGGTCTATCTCCCTCTCAAGGATGATTGATGCAGGGCAGAATCCTGATTGTCGATGATGATAAGAGCATGTGCAAAATGCTCGAAACCGATTTGATTAAAAGGGGCTTTGAAATTCGATGGAAAACTTCCGCCGAAGAAGCCTTCGGACTTTTCATGTCTGAATCTTTTGACGCCGTTCTGACAGATCTGCAATTACCGGAGATGGGCGGAATCGCGCTTTGCGAAAGGATGGCGGTCAATCACCCGGAAATCCCGGTTGTCGTTATTACCGCCTTCGGCAGCATGGATACGGCCATTGACGCCCTGAGAGCCGGGGCCTATGATTTCGTGAGCAAGCCAGTCGATCTGGAATCGTTATCCTTCACCCTCGATCGGGCGGTTCGGCACCATGCTCTTCTCGATAAAATCGAGTTGCTCAGTCGAGCTATGGAAGAGGCTCATAAATATGAAAACCTCATCGGCGACAGTCCGGCCATGAGACGGGTCTTCGACATAATGAAACGCATCACCGAGTTGGACTCATCGGTCTTGATTTCCGGCGAATCCGGCACCGGCAAAGAACTGGTCGCGCGGGCTTTACATAATCGCAGCCATCGCAACGAAAAGCCGTTTATTGCCGTCAATTGTTCCGCCGTCCCGGAATCTCTTCTGGAAAGCGAGTTATTCGGACATATCGGCGGCTCTTTTACAAATGCAAGAAAATCTCGTGACGGTCTATTCGTTCAGGCCGACGGGGGTACTTTGCTCCTGGACGAAATCGGTGATATGCCGTTGCCGTTACAGCCGAAAATATTACGGGCTATTGAGCAGCGGACGGTCAGACCGATCGGCGGCGATCGGGAAATCCCTTTCGATGTCAGAATCATCGCCGCCACCAACCAGGATGTGGAATCGAAAGTAGAGAATGGGCAGTTTCGGGATGACCTGTACTATCGATTGAATGTTTTGCAAATAGAGCTGCCGCCGTTGCGCGCGAGAGAGAATGATATACTCCTTCTGGCTCAAAATTTTTTGGAGTATTTCGCCCGGACGACCGGTAAAAAAATCATCGGTATTTCCGCTCCGGCCGCCGAAAAACTTCTGGATTATTCCTGGCCGGGGAATGTCAGGGAACTGCGCAATTGTATCGAACGTGCCGTTGCGCTGACGTCTTATGAAAAACTGGTGGTTGATGATCTTCCGGAAAAAATCCGGGCGTACACGAAAAAAGGGCTTAATATTAATACTTTCAATCCGACCGAACTTATGCCGATGGAAGAGATGGAACAGCGCTATATTCAACATGTCTTACAGGCGGTGCGCGGAAACAAGTCGAAAACGGCCCACGTTCTTGGTTTTGACAGGAAAACGCTCTACCGAAAATTGGAAAAATATCGAATAATTTATGACATTGAAAATTAATTTCTAGATTTATAATTCAATATCTGTTCGCAGCCGCACGGCAATAAAATATCCGTAGCATTATGTCCCACTGTGGCATTAGGCCACAACAATTTGTTTTTAAAAAAATAAGAAGAACTGATTACCAAAACATAATCGTGCAGCCTAAATGCTTGTCGTTGAATGAAGACCGCCATAATCTTTTCAGTTTATGCATTTCGGTATGCGCCTTGCTATTTAACCGAGCAAATGAAAAACAAGCAAAGAAATAAAAAAAGGAAATTTATGAATACAGATTTGAAAAACGAGGCACAGAATGATTTCTGGGTCACTGTTAAATTGGTCGGAGAATTATTTTCTGAAGACGGAATGCGTCGCCATAATGCACGCCTGGGGCTGGAGCAAGAAGGTCAAAAGGCAACGCCGCTGTTAATCGGCGCGCTCAAGAGTAAAAATACCGACGTCAGGTGGGAGGCCGCCAAGGCTTTGATTAAAATTAAAGATCCATTGGCGGCGGATGCCCTGACGGACACCCTAATGGATGAAGATTATGAAGTCCGCTGGCTGGCCGCCGAAGCGCTTATCGCTTTGGGCCGGGATGCCATTGAACCTGTATTGCGGAAGCTCCTCGGTCATTATGATTCGACATTTCTCAGAACCGGCGCTCATCACGTCCTGGAAAACCTGAAAAGAAACGAAACTCTGGATGACGAGACGTTAAAGGTCCTTGATGAGTTAAATGAGATTTTGCCCTTTGAGCCTTATCCGCTCGGTGCGAAAAATGCTCTGGAGACTCTGCGCCGAAAGGAAAGAGAACAAAACACATCAAAGAATAAAGCTGCCGGATCCGGCAAAGGATAGAATTTATGACGGGACCGAGGAACATATCGACTCAATCGGATTTGAATAATTTGACCGATTCCGAAAATCATAATTTAAATGAACAAAACAGCGAAATGCCGGCCGGGAGCAGAGACGGTCTCTCGTCGGCGAAGGCTGAAGCTCTGCATGAAAAATATGGTTATAACGAACTGCCCGAAAAAGACAAAAATTCAATCATCTTATTTTTATCATATTTCTGGGGGCCGATACCCTGGATGATCGAGGTGGCCGCGGCTTTATCGGCTATCGTGAAAGACTGGACCGACTTTGTTATAATTCTGATTTTATTATTCATGAATGCGGCCGTAGGTTTCTGGGAGGAGCATCAAGCGGGCAATGCCATAAAGGCCCTGAAATCACACCTGGCCGTTCAAACGCGTGTCAAACGCGATAATGTCTGGAAGAAAATTAGGGCCCGGGAGCTGGTGCCGGGTGACCTTATCAGAGTCCGAATCGGCGATATCGTCCCGGCCGATTCACAATTGATCGATGATACCATCCTTCAGGTGGATCAATCGGCGTTGACCGGCGAATCGCTGCCGGTTGAAGTCAAAGACAACGGGGCGATCTATTCCGGTTCGGTGATAAAGCAGGGGGAAAGCGATGCCGCTGTCACGGCTATCGGGGATAAGACGTATTTCGGAAAGACCGCACGTCTGGTCGAAAGAGCGCACAGCGTCAGTCATTTTCAGCAGGCAATCTTAAGGATCGGCGATTTCCTGATAGTAACCGCTCTGGTCCTGGTCTCTCTTATCTTTGTTGTCGGGATCATTCGCGGTGAAAGCCTGATAACGACATTACAATTTGCTTTAATTCTGACAGTGGCCGCGATACCGGCGGCAATGCCGGCCGTTCTTTCGGTGACCATGGCCGTCGGCGCCAGAAAATTGGCCAAAAAGGACGCTATTGTAAGGCGGTTGGCGTCTATCGAAGAACTCGCTGGAGTTGATGTTTTATGTTCGGATAAGACCGGTACAATCACCAAAAACGAGCTCTCGATATCCGAGCCGTTTTGCGTAAACGGCATAAGTGCGGATGAGGTCATTATGAATGGAGCCCTGGCATCACGCGAGGAAGATCAGGATTCCATTGACCTCGCGATAATCAATGCGGTCGAAGATAAAAGCCGTTTTGAATCATTCAATACTATAAAATTCACGCCGTTCGATCCGGTCCACAAGCGTACCCAGGCCGAAATTGAAGATAAGTCCGGAAACCGTTATAAAGTGACGAAAGGGGCGCCGCAGGTGATTTTATCCATGAGTGCCAACGCGCCGGAAATAAATGACGATGCGGAAAAAACAATTAATGATTTCGCATCGCGCGGTTACCGATCCCTCGGCGTTGCACGTACGGATGAAAAGGGCGATTGGCGATTTATCGGGATCATACCATTATACGATCCCCCCAGAGATGATTCGCGGGAGACGATAGATAAAGCGGAGAATCTGGGAATCAAAATTAAAATGGTTACCGGTGACCAGCTGGCCATCGCAAAGGAAATCGCCCGTCAGGTCGGCCTCGGGACCGATATTCGTAACGCCGATATTTTCGAGAATTCAAAGGATAAGGCCGACAAAAACATCCTGGCGACTATTGGCCAATCCGACGGTTTTTCCCAGGTATATCCGGAACATAAATTCAAAATCGTCGAAGCCCTTCAGGATTCGAAGCATATTGTCGGCATGACCGGTGATGGTGTTAACGACGCCCCGGCCTTGAAAAAGGCTGATGCCGGGATTGCCGTCTCCGGTGCTACCGATGCCGCCCGTGCCGCAGCCGATATCGTTTTGCTCAGTCCCGGATTGTCGGTCATAATCGATGCTATTCAAATCAGCCGCAAAATATTCCATCGTATGACCGGTTATGCCATTTACCGCATCGCCGAGACGATCAGAGTATTGCTCTTTATGGCATTATCGATTTTGCTTTACCATTTCTATCCGGTTACGGCGGCGATGATAGTTCTTCTCGCTCTGCTTAATGACGGTCCGATTTTGACCATGGCGTATGATCGTGCGTTAGCTTCGTCGAAGCCGGTCTCGTGGAAAATGAAGGAGATTATCGGCATTGCGGGTATGCTGGGCGTTATCGGCGTCGTCGCCACGTTCGTGCTGTTTGCTTTCAGTAAATCGGTCTTTCACCTCAATAATAATATGATTCAGACTTTGATTTTTCTCAAACTGGCCGTGGCCGGACATCTGACAATATTTATCACGAGGGTAAGAGGTCCGTTCTGGTCGCTGGCTCCTTCGGGCGCTTTATTCTGGTCGGCGGTCGTCACCAAAATACTGGCTACGCTGGCCGCAGTGTATGGAATTTTTATGCCGGCGATCGGCTGGAAATGGGCCCTTCTCGTGTGGGGGTATGCCGGAATGTGGCTGATTGTCAATGATTATTTAAAACGAGCCGGTTACAGTCTATTTGACCGCGCTGACCAGCACGCGAATTTAAGATTGGGCAATGAAAATTAATTAATTCACAATGGAAGTAAATGGAAATAAAACCAACAAAAAAGGAGGAAATGATGAGACATTCAATTAATATTTTAACCTTAACCCTCTTGCTGGCATTTGCGCTTCCTTCATTCGGAACCGCGCAAATGATGATGGGCGGCAGCCATAGTAACATGCCTATGGGCAAGGCCGACTCCACGTCACAGCCATCATCGATGATGGGATCGGACATTATGCCTATGATGGAGGATTTATCCGGTCATTACAATACGGCCCTTGATGATTTCAACAAGCTTGAATCGCATTTCAACAAGATGATGACGATTACCGACATGGATGTGTTGAAAACAGAGATGAAAAAGCACCAGGACATGATGAAGAACATGCACAAGGATATGATGGAGCAGGAAGGTATGATTAATAACATGATGTCGTCGATGCAAATGAACGGCATGCACGGTATGCACGGCATGACGAAAGAAACGAGTAAAATGACGGCGGGGAACAAATGAATTCTTCTCGGTGACGCCGTTAATGAGCCACGGAGATGGCCCTTACGGGCTGTCCCCGTGCGCAAAAACGGATAAAGCCAGGCAAGGAGGAAAATATTATGAAATTTACAAAAAAAACTGCAGTGACGTGGGGCCTTCTATACATTATCCTTCTGACAGGTGTCACTCTATTGATGACGCACGCCAGCAAGACCCACGCCGGAGAGTCTCAAAGTCAGACAATATCTGCCGAACAGCGGCCGATTACAAACCTCAGGGATTTAAACCAGGCACTTATTGATATTGTAGCCGAAGTCAAACCGGCCGTTGTGACCGTTTCGACCGAACGTGTCCTGTCCGTGAACGTGTCGCCCTTTGCTTCTAATCCCTTTTTCGACTTTTTTTTCGGCCCGCAAAACGGTCAGCAACCCGAGGAACGGGAATATCATCAGGAAGGTCTGGGATCGGGAGTGATTGTCAGCAGCGACGGATACATTCTTACCAACAATCACGTTATTGACGAGGCGGACAGCATTTATGTCCGGCTGTATGACGACCGAAGATTATTAGCCAAAGTTATCGGCGCCGATCCGAAAACCGACGTGGCGGTGTTGAGAATCAAAGCCGATAATCTTCCCTTCATCAATATCGGAAACAGCGATTCGATTCAGGTCGGCGAAATAGTCCTGGCCATCGGAAGCCCAATGAGCGAAAACCTCGCCTACACCGTAACGCAGGGAATAATAAGCGCCAAGGGTCGATCCAATGTCGGCCTGACATATTATGAAGACTTCATTCAGACCGATGCGGCCATCAATCCGGGCAATTCCGGTGGTCCGCTGATTGACCTTGATGGCAGGCTAATAGGCATTAACACCGCCATTATCAGCCGCTCCGGCGGCAACATGGGACTCGGTTTTTCGGTACCGTCGAATCTGGCCCTGCATGTTATGAACTCCCTTATAAAAGAAGGGCGGGTCGTTCGCGGATGGCTGGGTGTGAATATCCAGAACATCAATGATCAAATCGGCCGTGCTCTGGGTCTCAACGAAATATACGGAGCTCTGGTCGGCGACGTGCTTCATGATAGCCCGGCCGAAAAAGCCGGATTGAAGTCCGGGGACGTGATTCTTGACATTAACGGGGAAAAAGTACAAAATGCTTCGCAACTCAGTAATCGTATATCATCCATGGCTCCCGGCACAACAATAACACTGACCGTGATGCGTGATTCGCAAAAGATTGACATAACCGCCAAACTGGCTGAAATGCCATCGGAGATTGCCGGGAGTAGCGGATCCAAAATAAATACCCAGCAACTCGGTTTCAGTGTCAAGACCTTTGACAAGGGTTTGGCTGATAAATACGGTATCGAACAATGGATGAAAGGCGTCGTCGTGACATCGATCGATACCGGCAGTCGTGCCTATCAAGCCGGTTTAAGAGAAGGTGATTTGATCCTGCAGGTGGATCGCCAGGATGTTCAAACCAGTCAGAAATTCGCGACTCTCGTTAAGGATAAGAAAAAGGGAGATACTATCCTTTTAAAGATAAATCGGCAAGGCAGCGGATTTTTTATTGCCTTCTCGCTTTAGAGGATTTGGGTACTAAAACTGATCCGTAATAGAAGGTAAATATGAAAACAAAGGAGATTAAAATGTCGGTACGAAATATGATAGCAGTATTGGTCCCTATAACCGCGGCGGTTGTACTGCTCGGATGTAAAGCCAAAACTAAAGCCGACGAGCCGATTGCAGTCGCCGAGGAGCAAGTCAAATCACCGTCCGACAGTTCGGTCGCGGATGAAATATGGTATTTCTTCAACGGCGATGTTCAGAAAAACCTGCAACTGGCTCGTAATACATTTACATCCAAAGATTATGATTCTATGATTTACGGTATCGAGAAGGCGGCGGCGATTATGAAACTCGAGGCGCAACGCGCCTCAGGCCAAAATAAGATCGACCTGGATAATTCCATAAAGAAAATGGAAAATCTGGCCAATGACGTTCGCGCCAAGGTCTTTGTCCCCGTTCCGGAATATGAACAGGCGTTTGGTAATGCCCAGTATGTCCTGGGTAAATTTCATCTGGACAAAGCGAAGGAAATGTGGAAAAAAAAGGACTATTTTACTACCGGCGAGGAATTGAATGAAGCATCCCTTAATCTGGAGAACGCCCACCTCTGGATCGGACATGAAGTAGACAGTACTTCGATGAAGGCGCTGGACCAATCGCAAAAAGTGGCCCTGGATCTTATGAAAGACGTTAAGTGGGTTCCCGACAATGTTGTCAATGCTTTCGAATCCCTGAGCACCGAGGTGGGCAAATTGAAAGGTCAAATCGTTACTTAAAAAAGGCGGTTCGTGAACATGAATTACTTTCAGGACGCAAATAAAGGATAAGGCATGGCAGTTTAAAAATCCTAAAAACCCCGTTTTTTATATAGATGCATAAAGGGTGGGTCGTATTTTGACAGGATTCCAAAATACTTCCCGCCCTTTGTCGTTTTAGATACAGAGTAAATATCAAAAAAATAAAACCCCACTCTTGACAAATCATATAAAAAACGTTATAAAAGAATATAATCACACTTTACATCATGTAAGTGATTAACAAAATACTGTTGCGGGCCGACGGTATCCCCTGATTAGCAAAATTATACTCCGACTTATTCGTCGCTGTCACAAGGAGGTGGTTCGATGACTTAAGATCATTTGAGTCTGAAAGTAACCGGAAGCTATGCTATTTTCATCGGAAGGGGGTGATAGTTGAAAAAATAATTCCATAGTTAGTAAATCACATGAAATCATAATCATGGGGAGAGAAAAATGAAAGCAAAGATAGTATTAATTGGTCTTTTCTTATTTTCCTTTTTTGCCGTCGGTATTCTGCACGCCGAGCGCGTAGAAATTTCCCCCGGTATTGATGATATTGACGTTTTTGTTGAGGAATCAAGCGACCAACGAACTGTTCTCAGATTTGAAATTAACGCCTTTAGCCGTGAAACCGTAAATATAAACGCCCAGCAGTATTATTCAATAGCCTGCGGAGAGGAGTATATCTCGCTGAATACCGGTGAACCCGCCTTACCGCGCATTTCCAGGAGTATTATTATTCCTGACAATGCCAAGATGCAGATAAATGTATTATCGGCGAATTATATCGATTATCCGGGGATGAAAATAATCCCCTCAAAGGGCAATCTATTCAGAACCGTCAATCCTGATGATGTCCCTTATACATTCGGACCGGTTTATGCGGAGTCGGCTTTTTATCCCGATGAATTGACCAGGATCAGGCCCCCTTTTATTTTAAGAGATTATAGGGGAACGGTCGTCGAGCTATACGCCTTTCAGTGCAATCCGGTCGAAAGCATTTTGCGGGTTTATAATTCGGTGACGGTGGAAATAAAAAATGTCGGTCCGGGCGAAATCAATATATTTAATCGCAGCCGAAATGCCATTCACCTTGTCCCGGATTTTAAGCAATTATACGAAAGACAGTTTATTAACTACGATTCATATAAAACGCGCTATACATCGGTCGATGAAATCGGTGAAATGCTTATTATCACGTATGACGCTTATGCTTCGGACATGGCACCGTTTGTCGAATGGAAAAATCAAAAAGGCGTAAAAGCCACCATCGTCAATGTTTCGACGATCGGTAATAACAGCACCAATATCAAGAATTATGTCCAATCATTTTATAATGCCAATGATCTGGCCTTCCTTTTGTTAGTCGGGGACGCCCAGTATGTCGCGACACCGTCGGCATACGGAGGTGAATCCGATCCCACTTATGCGTTACTCGCCGGCAGTGATTACTACCCGGATATTTTTGTCGGCCGTTTTTCAGCGGAAAGCTCCACCGACGTACAAACGCAGGTAGAACGAACAATTGACTATGAAAAAACACCTTCGGGTGTCGATTGGTTTCATAAAGGTACGGGAATTGCATCTAATGGTGGTCCGGGCCACTATGGTGAGTATGATTATCAACATATGGATTTGATTCGAAATGATCTTTTGGGTTATAATTATACGCTCGTCGACCAGATTTATGAGCCGGGCGGGACGGCATTACAGGTCTCGGCCGCATTAAACAGCGGGCGCGGTATCGTGAATTATTGCGGGCATGGAACCGTGACAAGCTGGTGGACAACCGGCTTCTCCAATTCAGATATTAACAATCTGACCAATCAAGATATGTTGCCCTTTATCCACAGCGTCGCCTGCGTCAACGGTGATTTCGGAGGACAAACCTGTTTTGCCGAAGCATGGCTGCGCGCGACCTATAACGGACATCCATCCGGCGCTCTGGCGGTTTATATGTCTTCCATAAATCAACATTGGTATCCGCCCATGTATGCCCAGGATGAGACCATTGACCTGCTAATCGCCGAATCAAAATTGACGTTTGGCGGTTTATGCTTTAATGGCGCTTGCAAGATGATCGAGATTAACGGTGATACCGGCATCGACATGTACTATACGTGGCACGTCTTCGGTGATCCCTCGGTGCAGGTAAGAACCGATAATCCCGAACCTCTTACCGTAAATCATGAAACCCAGATTTTTTACCAGGCGACTCAATTTCAGGTGGAAGTCGTCGGCGTTGAAGGTGCCTTTTGCACTTTATATCATAACGGAGTAATTTATGGCTCCGAATATACTGATGCCAACGGAATCGCCATTATCCCGATCAGTCAACAAATGCCGGGCGGCGAATATTTAACATTAACGGTTACGGCCTTCAACAAAGAGACTGTCCAGGATGATGTCGAGGTCATCGCTGTTTCACCGCCCGAGGCCGATTTTTCCGCCGATCCGCTATGCGGCTGTCCGCCTTTGTATGTCAGCTTTTACGACCAATCAACCGGCGATATCGACGAATGGTGGTGGAATTTCGGTGATGGCGGCAAAGCCGATCCGCCCAACCCGTTCTATACTTATTACGATGTCGGAAATTATACGGTCTCATTGGAAGTTATCGGACCGGGTGGCTCTGATATAGAAACCAAACCGGATTACATACAGGTTCTGGGCGGCCCGACGGCCGATTTCACCGCTTCGCCGACGTCGGGTGAGGGACCGCTGACGGTGGACTTCACCGACCTGTCCGTCGGCGCCAATGCCTGGTCATGGAACTTCGGCGATGGCGGGACTTCGACTGATCAAAATCCGACTCACATATATGCAAGCTACGGCGACTTTGATGTCTCCCTTCAGGTGTCCGGTCTGTGCGGCACCGATTCGGAGACCAAAACATCATATATAAGTATAAGTATGCCCGGCATGACACTATTCGATAATCCGGAATATTATAGCAACGGAGGAAATGCCAAATCGGTAACCGCCGACGACTTTGACGGCGACGGCGATATCGATCTGGCCGTGGCGACATATTATCCGGAATACGCAGCCGTCTATTTAAACGACGGAAGCGGAAACTTCAGTTCGGGCGGCAATTATCCCTGTGGTGACTCGCCGGGCTTTATCACGTCAGCCGATTTCGATGAAAACGGCTATCCTGATCTGGCCGTAGCCAATCCCATTAAATGGCAGGGTGGTTATGTTTCAATTCTCTATAATGATGGGTACAGCTTCTACTACTCCTATGATTTTTATACGGGCGCCTGGTACCCGTACTCGATAGCCACCGGCGATTTTGACAATGATAACGACACCGATATGGCAGTCGTACAATATGACGGTAATAATGTCGTTCTGTTTTATAACAATTATGGGGGATTCTCCACTGATACGGCCATATTTCCCATAGTCGGCTATTCACCCAAATCGATTGTGGCCGGCGACTTTGATAATGATAATGATCTCGATCTGGCCACCGCCGACTACTCGAATATATCGATTCTCCTTAACAACGGTGACGGCACTTTCCCCGCTTCGGTCGAATATCCCACCAGCGGATCGGAAGGTCGCTATATCTGCGCGGGAGATTTTGACGGTGATTTCGATGTTGATCTGGCAGTCACCAGCACCACCAGCGACAATGTCTCAGTACTTCTGAATAATGGCGATGGTACTTTCGCCACGGCTGCTTTGTATGATATCTGCAATGAACCATATGCTGTCGCTGCCGATGATTTCGATGGCGACGGTACCCTCGACCTTGTCATAGCCAACTCCAATTGCACAAGCGCATCAGTCTTATTGAACGCCGGTAACGGTGCTTTCGGAGAAGCCGCCGAGTATTATGTCGGCGGCGGTTCCAACGGCGTCGTTTCGGCCGATTTCGACGGCGACAATGACAATGACCTTGCCTTGACCGGAGGATACACAAGCAATAATCTGGTCATCCTCTTTAACAACAGCGATGTCCTGCCGGCGGCACCTGCTCTCGTCAGCCCGACTGAAGGCTCCAGCACGACCGATCATACACCGAATCTTGACTGGGAGGATGTCACCGGGGCGACAAGCTATGATGTTATTCTGGATGACGATGAAGACTTCAGCTCGATTTCTCGTTCCAGAATCGGTCTGTCTATATCTCAATGGGAAGTTACTCCGTCCCTGACGGATGGAAATTACTCTTTCAAGGCACGAGCCAAAAACGCCTATGGCTTTGGACCATGGTCTCAGGCCAATCGTTTCAACATTTATACAAACCATGGTAATCCCTCCTGCCCGGTCCTCTATGCCTTCGACGGAAACAGCTTCAATCAGGATAACCCCCTCTTAACAGCCTGCGAGCAGTCTAACTATACCGAGACGGTGACCGATTATTACCATGTGATGAAACCGGTTGTACCTCAAGACGGAGCCGTTAAATTTCAACTGCGCGAAATGGAAGACGAAATAACATATCTGCAGGATATCGAACTTATCACTGTCGATCATTCGGCAACTACCAAAGTGGCCGTTTCGGTCGATGGCGATATCGGTCTTTACAGCGATATAATTGCACCGATTTCAGCGGTGGATAACAAGGGAGTAAACCGTCTGCCCGAAATACTGAACGAGGACGGTAATTTCTATAGCTGCGAGGACGCGGGATGTTTAATCATTACTTTCCCATGCAATGGGAGCAGTACCGCGACGTTCGGTTTCTCGGCAAAAGACAAGGAATTATGCCCGAGACTGAAGAAAGAGAATGGCGAAAACGGAAATGTCCCTCTGGCCGGATTTAAAGTTGAAATCATGGACACATACGGTAATTGGATTGAAGGCCCCATTGTGCCGTCCCGTGTCAACCATACGCAGGAGATGGTGACGAGTACTCTGCCGATAAACGACGACCAGACCGAGATTAAAATCCGTATCTCCTGGGAAAGCGGTTATTATACGGATGTCGTCCAGCAATACGTTCCTTCCAACGAGTTGCCCCGGATTAACGAACTCGAGGTTAATGAGCATGCACTGGTTGAATCGACTGATCCGGCCAAGACTTCCGCCGCCTTTGATAATCCGGATCCATTAGTGCTTGTAAAAGGTGACGTCTTCGAGTTCAATTTCACGGTTCCCGAACAGCCCGTACCTGATCAGATCCGCGAGTATATTATTCGTGCAATCGGCCGCTATATACCGGATTATTCGAAATTCAAGCATCTTTTGCCGACTGAAGTCCAGCTGTACAGCAATTACCCCAATCCTTTTAATCCTTCTACGAAAATTGAATACTTCCTGCCGCAAAAATCGAATGTCAGGCTGGAAATCTACAATATCCTCGGCCGTCGGGTTAACACCCTCGTCGACGGTCCGGTCGATGCCGGCATGAATTCCGTTATCTGGAATAGTACCGACCAAGGCGGAAATCAGGTCGCATCGGGCGTTTATCTGTATCGGCTGACGGTCGGCAATAAAGTCGAGTCCAAACGAATGCTTCTGATCAAATAAAATCAGGAAGTTCATTTCTTGGGGACGGTATCACGCCGTCCCCTTATTTACTTGCGGACTTGGACCAAGAACTTTGAGAAACCAGAAAATAATCGATTAAATTATTTCTGTCCGCGAAACGCGGCCGTCTGTTTGGCCTGGGGACCGCCGAAAAGACCGATATCGCAGCGACTGCCGTCAGTGTCGGAAATCTCCGGATGGCCATGGTCTATAGCCGGTGACCCGGGTTTAAGGATAAATATCAGTTCGCCCACGAATTGGGGATCAACCGAAAGATTACCATTGATACCGGTTTGATCCCATATATCTCTGTAATTCCCGTCCTTGTTGTTCCAGACAATATTATATGCGAATTCCCACTTGGCCCAGTCACCCTGATTCCAGATACCGACACAGGGGCAGATCCATTCCTGTCGCCAGCCGTTATTCGTGATAATGTTATTGATTATCCTTCCCCGACAATCAGTTGACCAGGTGGCAAAACCACAGTTGCCGTTATGATTGACGACATTATTAGCCGCATCCATATACGATTTGCCGGTCGCAATAATTCCCCAGCCCATATTTTCCATCACGCAGTTATTATGCGCTACGACCCAGGATGTACCAAAGGCGCCGATTCCTTTCCAATAGCCGCTGATTATGTTACGATAGGCCAGACAGGTGGCGTCCCAGGTGACACCGATTCCGGCGCCGCGCCCGTCTTCGATCAGACAGTCGGTGACGATCGCCCAGGCTCCACGATACAAGGCGACGCCATCCCAACTATTATCGGCAATAGTACAATCCTCAACAATAATCTCGGCCCCTTCACGCCCGATAATCCCGCCGATACCGACGGCAATCGAATCGACCCGGTGATTATTGTCAATAATGTTCAGGCCACTTATATGCACCTTTGAATTACGAACAACGACCGCGGCATCGGTCGCCCGCCCGTCCGGATCTCGTTTTCCACCGGTGATAGTTAGATTCTCAAGGTAGGAATTGGGAGAATTGACGAAAAAAAGCCCGTATCCGGCGCCGGTTTCGAGCACCGACTTCTTTTCATCAGAGCCGATTATATAAAGCGATTTATTTTTGACGACAAATCCGTAACTCGCTTGCGACGGCATCTTATGCTCGGTGCAATTGCCGCAGAGGGAGTCGATAAAATCGACCGGGTCGGCGTAAAACGTCTTGGCACCGATTATTAAAGTGTCACCGTCGGCCGCGTAATCAATTGACGCCTGCAGATTAGAGCCGCGCTCGACCTGCAGAGTTCGGGCGAAAATGCTCGAAACGGACAACAGAAACCATGCGAGCAGGATCAGCAGAACGACTACAATCCTGCCATTGCAGGGATTTCGGTTAAATCCGGATTCCCTTTTTAAATCTGATTTTTTGCCTGCGCCGGACATCAGATCCGAAAGATAATGAATCGAATTATGCTTTCAAGGCTTATTTTTTATCGAGCAATCCCAATTTGGCGAATCGATAAAATCTTCCTTCACCGTATTCGGCCAGGCGCTCTTTTAACTCATCCATGGTGAACCACCGGTGATAGCTTATCGGCAGCGGGCGGGCGACATAAAGGGCATGAGGCGGTGTTCCGCCCCATCCGGCCAGATACACCTTATCGCCTTTTTCATCGGCAGCGATGTCAAAAATTATGGAGCAATGACCCGATGAATCGGCGTCGTCTTTATTAAACTGAATATACAAATCGCCGGGCATGATTTCTTCTTCTTTTACCGGTTCGAGATTTTTTATAAGGGTCTTATTTTCGTTCATAACCATGACAAATTCCAGAAAACGGTAAAATTCCTTGAGAGTATTTTCCTTTTTTTCACCCCTTTCATATATAAGATTCATCCTGGGGTCTTTAAGATACTTACCGTTAAGCCAATTATTATATGTGACCGTATCGCCGTTTCCCACGATAATCGGAAAATCGTACAACGCATCTCTGGCCTTAAGATATTCGAGGACGAGCTGTAACGGAATATCGGCGTCCTTTTGATTGATCGTTCCCACACCGAGATCGATAACACCGTTTACCGAATCGGCATCCATCATAACCTGCCCATTCCATTTCGTAACCGGCGACCCTTTGGGCCTCATCGGGAGATTCGTAATCCAGGCCATATATACACTCATCCCGGTGCTGGTCGATCGCTTATATCCGGAAGGTTCCCCGATTGCCATAATCAGCGTATTATTCGAATCATAACTTTCGGAAAACGGAAAAATATTTGATTTCGGCTTTTCCTGCTGCCCGAGTAGATTGGAAAACATCATAAGAACAATAAACAGCCCGATAACGACTTTTTTCATTTCATTTGCTCCTTATCAAATATGGTATCTTTCGGCTGGAAAGAATATTATATCTTTGCTGTCAATTCAATCTCTTTTTTTCTGCTGTCCCGAATCCAAATCGGCCTTCTTCAATGCCCGTGCATATTTGCTTTCGGCCTGAAATACAATCGGTACGCCGACCTGCTCGAAAATGCCGTCAATCATTGCCATTACTGACTTATACTTCGATTTTTCCGAAAGTTCCGCCTCAAATTCGAAATCGACGGAATCATCGGAATATTCGGTCCGATCAATGGCTATTTCAACGGCAATTCCATCAATTTCATGCCCGGCTATAGTCCTGTAATTAACAAAAGATAATATCTTCTCCAGTCTTTTATCCGGGCAAATGTCCATTATGATTTTCGCAATCTGAGGCGGCAAAGCGGCAAGATTTATCCCATTTTCGATAAAATTCCCGGCCTGATTTACATCGATATCTTCTTCAATCTCTTCCCTGATAGTCAGGCCGCCGCCTTCGGTCTTTCGAGGTCCTTTGGCAGTGATGGTCGATTTGCCCGCCTCTTTTCTAATCCGCAGCGCCCAACCGGCGTTGGATATAGACCGCTTTTGAGTGTCGAAAAAATAATTCTCCTGTTTTACCGGGGAGATTTCAGGTGATAAATGATTTATGATATTTCTGTAATTTGTCTCGTTTGACAGATCGAGCTTTATCTCTATTTCATCCTGTTTCATAGCCGCCTTTTTCTTAAAAGAAAAGCCGCTCTCTATCGGAGCGGCTTTTTTGTAAATAATCGATTATTTAAAACGTTTCGGGGATTTAGCTTCCCACTCCACAACAATCGGGCTGGCAACGAAAACCGATGAATAAGTGCCGACCACGATACCGATAAGAAGCGCCAGAGAGAAATCATGCAGCACTTCTCCACCGAAAAGGTACAACGCTAACACCACAACCAGAGTGGAGAGCGAGGTCATAATCGTCCGCGACAGAACCTCATTTATCGAGCGGTTGACGGTTCCGACAAACTCCGCTTTTTTACGCGCTTTTTTCAGATTCTCGCGGATTCTGTCATAGACCACGACCGTATCGGTCAGCGAATATCCGGCCAGCGTTAGAAGTGCGGTAACGATAAGAAGTGTAATCTCCTTATTTAATAAGAAGAATATTCCGAGGACAGCGAGAACATCATGAAAAGTCGCGACCGTCGCGGCCACACCGGAGCGGAAATCGAACCGCAAACCGATATATATAATCATACCGATCACGGAAATCAAAATCGCCCAGCGGGCGCTTTTCTTCAAAGATTCACCTACGGCCGGGCCGATCGTATGCTCCGAATCTTCATGGAAGGTATTTCCGGGAAATGCCGCTGAAATAATATCCCTCAGTTTATTAACCGCCTTTTCTTCTCCGGCCATTGTCTCCTTGACACGGATCATATACGAATTGGGGACATTATGGCGCTCCAATTTCTGTATCGATGCCTCCGGAAAACCGCCGCCGGTAACCGCATTGCGCAGATCGGCAACATTGATTGGATTTTCGAAATTCCCCTGAAGCATCGTCCCCCCGGCAAAATCGATTCCCATATTTGCCTTATTGAGCATAACCATAGCGAACGCAAACAAACCGAGCAAAATCAGAAGGCCGGACACTAAAAACGCCTTTCTCCGTTGCCCGATAAAGTTGATATTTGTCTCTTTTATTATCCTTAACATGGATTATCTCCTTCAGATGCTTAACGATTTATATCCCTTGCGTATGTCAAAAACAGTTTTGGTGATAACGACCGCGGTATAAAGCGAAATAGTAACACCCCAGAAAAGCGAGACGGCAAATCCTTTGATCGGCCCGGAGCCGAAAACGAACAGGGCACCGGCCGTGATTAAGGTCGTGACGTGGCTGTCGACAATCGTCAGCAGCGCCCGGTTATAGCCGGCATCGATCGATGCCCGGACCGTTTTGCCGGTCCGCAATTCCTCGCGGATTCGCTCAAATATCAGGATATTGGCGTCAAGGGAGATACCGATGGTCAGGATAATTCCGGCAATGCCGGGCATGGTCAGGGTTGCCCCGAGGCCGGCCATAACTGCCAGAAGGAAAAATATATTAAAAATGACCGCAATATCAGCAATCAAACCGGAAAGTTTATAATAAACACCGATTAAAGTGAGGGCCAGCAGCAGACCGACGACCGCCGAGATGAGCCCTTTCCGGATCGAATCGGAACCGAGCGTCGGCCCGATAACGTTTTTCTCGATTATTTCCACCGGCGCCGGAAGCGCACCCGCCTTAAGAACGATTTCAAGATCTTTGGCATCTTCAATCGTAGCGCCGCTGCCCATAGTAATAGTGCCCGGCCCGCGGATTTTGGAGTTTATCATCGGCGCTGACTCGACTTTTCCGTCGATGACAATCGCCAGCGGTTTATCGATATTAGCGCCGGTCAGCCGGGCAAAAGCCGCCATTGGCTTGCCGGTCAAACGAAAATCGACCGTCGGCTCCTGAAACTGGCCCCGGCCGACTTTGATTCGTTCAAGATATTTACCAAGAAACTGGACTTTTCTTTTCAAAATGTAAAGAATATATATATTCTGGGCCGACCTGACTTCCGAGCGGGTCGACCAGGCAAACTGGACGTCTTCCGGAATTACGCTCTGGACTTCCGGGCTAGCCAGCCACTTTTCGAGCGTTTTCCTATCCTTGGCAGCAACAACATAGCCGGGCCACTTAATGCCCGATTTCGGATTATATAAAAACTGCTCCATATATTGAGTAAATGGATTTTCTTCGCTGCCGAATAATGTCTCATCGACCACCTCGCCCGTATCTTCACCCAGAAGCTCTGAGAGGATATCATTTTCGGCACTGTCATCGGCCGGAGCCTCGGCCGACTCCGATTCGGACGCAGTTGTATCTCCCGCCAGGGAATCACTGCTCTCACCCTCTTTGCGGATTTCCGCCACGACCGAATCTATTTTCGCCAGAATCATCTGAGCGTTATCATACGATTCGAGCAGTTTGAATTCCAACTGCGCCGTCTGACCGATAATATCTTCCGCCCGTTCGGCGTCGGTATAGCCGGGAAGATCGACAATAATCCGGTCATCACCCTGCTTCTGGATGACCGGTTCGGTAACACCGGTAAAATCAATACGGTTGCGAATTACCTGGATAGCACGATCGACGGCATCGGCGCGCGCCGATTTTTCGATTTCCTCTTTCTTGACCCGAAGAACAACATGAATACCGCCCTTGAGATCAAGTCCCAGGCGCATTGCCTTCTGTTCCAACTGAAGAACCGACCCGGGTTGACGTTCCTCCATTTTAGTCCTGTCCTTCGCCGTCATAGTCCAGAGTCTAAGTGTATTCCAGAAGCCGATAAAACCAAGGATGATTAAAAAACCGGTAATAATCAGTCGCCAGGTTTGACCTTTCATAAATTTATCCTTTGCTGCTAAAATTATAAAACAAATTAAAAATGTTTATTGAATTCAGAATGCGATCGGATTTATGAACGGCGCTGTTAGCTTGTCCCCGACGGTTTGGCCCCCATCAGAGTAAACTCGACCGCTTTTTTTGGAGATATCGAGGCCGCCGTCGTTAGAATATGAACCGGTTCAGGATCAGAATCCTGATACGTCCGCGATTCAATTATTTTCAGGTCGGGGCGGATATTATCGAAGTTCTGGGCGCTGACAACCGCCTGGATTATAAAAAAAACTGATTTCTCGGATCCTGATGGCTCGTTTTTTTTCATCGAGCCATCATCATCCGGCAGCTTAAAAGTCGAAATATAGCAATGGCCGGTTTTCGACGTCTGCGAATCAGTATCAAATTCAGCTTTGGATACGGCAATACCGATAGAAACCGAGCCGACAAAAATCAGAGATATCAATCCGGCAGCAATAACGGCACTGCGAGCCAGTGTATTAATCAGTCTTTTTCTCATATATTCCAAAAAATTTTATGCAATATATTTAAATTCGGTTGAATGTCAATGTAAATTTCCTCTTTATTCTTGACAAGCCCGACCGTTATAAGTAGCTTAACATCTTAATATAATTAAAGTTATGATTAGGAATCGGATTACGTATAAATAGTAAGTTTGTATTTTTTTTAAACAGCAAATTTTTTTGGCAAGGATGGAATAAGATGTTTGTTAAATCGACCAAGATGATCAAGATGATAATGAAAATCGGCCTGGTTGGCCTGTTATTGCTGGCGGTTGGCTGCTCGTCGAATAAGACGATATCCGGCAAAAGCGCCTTAAGAAGGATAACGCTTGACAACGGGTTGCAGGTAATACTGAAAGAGAATCATGCTTCGCCGATGGCCACCAGTTTGATTTTTGTCAAGGCCGGCAGCAAATATGAAAACCGATTTAATAATGGTGTCACCCATTTTCTGGAGCACCTGCTTTTTGACGGGACGGCCACGCATACGCAGGAAGAAATCGAGGGCGGTATCGAACGATTAGGCGGATATATTAATGCTTTCACCAATAAAGATTTCACCGCCTATCTGGTTCTGATGCCCAGAGATTATATTGACTACGGACTGGCAACACAGGCGGACATGCTGTTTAATTCCGTATTCCCGATGGAGCGCTTTGCCAAAGAACGTAAAATCGTAATTGAGGAAATAAAACAGGGCGATGACCGTGAGGGTTCGGCGGCGGAAGCGTTCTTTGATGAGAAGGCTATGGCCGGGACGCCCTACACCAGACCGGTTATCGGTTTTGAACCGATTATCGCCAATATTCCCCGGGAAGCCATTATCGATTACTACAAACGTTTTTATGCCCCCAACAATATGACAATTCTGATGATTGGTGATTTTGAATCGGATCAAATGGCCGAAACGGTCAAATCAATTTTCGGAAATTTCCCCCGCGTGGAGTTGCCGCCCCCTCCGGAAATTACGTACACACCGCTTGAAGAAAAAGACGTATACAAGACAGCCGTTAACACACAATCGACATATATCGATTATTCCATCGAGGCGCCGCAATTCAAGAATCCGGATTACTATGCCTTTACGCTCATCGAAGATTATCTGGGTGATAAAGAAAACTCGCCTTTGACAAAGGCTTTGATAGCGGGAAGTTCGCCGCTGGCGACATCGGTCTCGGTATATCTGGACACCAAGGAGGAATTTTCGCGGTTGAATATCGAAATAATTACCGATAAAACCGAAATGATCGACTCCATCATCACCGTTACCGACGGTGTTCTCGGATCATTGTCGAAAAATATCCCCTCGGAGGAACTTCTTAATGGATATAAGGTTAGCCGCCGCTGCCGGGAAATATATATGTCCGAAAAATTGCACTATTACGGATTCACGATTGCCCCATTGATGGCCGTGACCGGCTGGGATTTCTTCAAGACACTTCCGGAGCACATCGATTCCGTCACGATCGCCGATGTTCAATCCGCCTGCCGCGAGTACTTAGATAATGTATCATACATTGCGACCGCGGCGTATCCCGTCCCCGACGAACAGGTGACGGAACAATACATTTCATCCGGTCCGACCGAGGAAGAAGTGCTGGATTATTATAAAAACAAAACTTTTGCGAAATTTAATCTGGAGGCCGGCAAAAATTTCAAAATGCCCGAAACAGAGGCGATAACTTCGGAGCCTACCAGGCATTCATCGTATCTTAAGGAGACTTTCGACAACGGCCTGACCGTTATCGTAAAATCAAATCCCGACAGCCGTGTATTCGCCCTTAATGTAATCGGCAAAAACCGCTCGGCTACCGAGCCGGCCGGTCTGGACGGCATTACTGACTTCGTCAACCGTATGACTGAAAAGGGCACGACAACGCGTGATGCCGAAACATTATCCCGCGAGCTGTCGTCGATCGGGGCCAACGTGACGCTGTACGATAATCCCTGGATTCCGTACGACGATCGCTACACGACGCGGCGGTTTTCATTTATGAAGTTCGAGACCATCGATCAATTCACGGAAAAAGGTATCGAGCTTTTTTCGGATATGATCGCCAATCCTGCATTCGATTCGACCGAAGTCGAAAAAGTACGTTCCGCTATCTTCGGGCTTTTGGGACGAGAAAGCGGCTCGACATACAAAATGGCCCGGAATAAATTCTATGCCAAAATGTTCGCGGGAACGGCCTACAGCCGCGTCATTGAGGGAACCTATCGCACCATCAGTTCAATCACTCTCGATGATTTGCATGAGCACCATCGCAGAATGTATTCTCCGGAAAACATGATTATAACAGTCGGCACAAATTATAAGCCGGAGAAAGTGATGGCGATGCTAAAAGAATATCTGGGCAAAATTCCCGCGGCCGGATTCACGCCGATAGAAGCCGCCGCACCGAATAAAATAGCCGGTATCGAAACGGCCCATGCACCGATGGAAAAAGACCAGGTTTATATTTATCTCGGCAACCTTTTGCCCTCGGCTTCATCGCCCGATGCGGCGGCGATAAAAGTCGCCGTGGAAATACTTTCGAACCGCCTCAGGCAGAATCTGCGGGAAAAACACGGACTGGCCTATTCGGTCGGCTCGGGCGCGGTGCTGGATAAAAATTTCGGCTGGCTGATATGCAGCATGGGAACCGGCGTCGATAATTATGAAAAGGCAAAGGATGGGATCTTAGCCGAAATCGAAAGAATGAAAACCGAACCGCCCTCGGCGGATGAACTCGAGGAAGCGATTAATTCCATCTGGGGCTCATCATTGACGGCGAATCTCTCCAGGATAAATCAGGCTTATTATATGGGCGTCAATGAATATCTCGGTTTGGGTTATAACTATAATGACACTTTTATTGAGAAAATCCGAGCCGTCACCGCCGAGCAGGTGGTTGATATCGCCCGGAAATACTTCGACACCCAAGACTACGTCCTCGCCACCGCCGGGAATATTTGAAGAATATAATCGAAATATCCTATCGGGTCTGAATTGCGCCGGGGCGTAATTTCGCCCCGGCTAATTTCTTCTTTAATACTCACCCTTATTGGGCACGATACAAATGAACTCAAAGTCTTCATCATACGGATTCTTAAACTGGTGCCGGGCATTCGGAGGGACAAAGGCGAAATCTTTTTCCGACAATTCATGCACCGTACTATCGATTATCAACTGCCCCCGACCCGAAATTACATAATTGACATGCTCCCAGTCATGATTATGATGGGGCGTAAAACCACCCGGTTTTATTTTAAACACCCTGAGCGTATAATCTTTCCAGCCCTCGGGCTTACTTATCGGTATCTTCTTGGTTACGTCTTTCGCACCATCCATTACGACCTTGATTTCATCGACTGCTTCATATTTCCTTACCGGCATATACGCCTCCTTATTATTCTCCGTCAAGATTATACGCACGATACCTCGGTAATGCAAGAGAGCTTTTGGAGGCGATTACTCGTTGCCGGAAATGGTCTGTTCGATGGATAAATAAAAAAACCTGACGGTTATGGTAAACCGTCAGGCCGGTAAAACTGTTGGGATTTACTCAGCATGACCCAACAATTTATGTTGAATCAGCGGCTAAGTATCAGCCACCTCACATTTGTCTGACTTCAAATGGACCACCTCCTTTCCTGTGTATACCAAATATCGTCAAAATTCGAAATAACGCAAGTAAAAAATGGCCAAAAAATAGATTACCGGTCCATATAGAGTCTGTTAAATACCTCAAAAGCGAGCAGAGAAGAAAGCGGGTAAAAACCGTATCCACCCTCCTTTTGCCACTTAAACAATGTCTCCAATCTCTTCATATTGTAATATCCGCGGCTTGCAGTTCTGTCATCAAGCAGGATTTCCTGAAAGTAAGCGGCCATTTTGTTATGGGAGCGAAATAATTGCTCGGGGTGAATGTAAGCCCTCATGTCATAAAACCTTAACTTGCCTTTGGATATCCTCTCGGCATAATATTTGGACTTCCTGATATATTCCTGGACTTTGATTCTATACTTCGATGGCTTGCTATACAGGTCGACCCCGGTTGCCTGATAGGGTATCGCCGCCAGAGTCGGGAACTTGACTTTGAAATATTCAGCCATAAAACGCCGCGAAAAATGTAACCTGGCCGGAAGCCTCATATAGAAATCAACCAATCGGTCATTGGCCAGGGCGAAATGGTCATGCCAGATAAAACGGCTGCAATCAACCTGATTCATATACCGTCCGAGATTATTCTTTAAAAAAAAGACATCCCTTTGTTGATAGAATTTGTCGGATACTTCAAGGCAATTCCTGAATTCCTCATCAATCGAAGACATATAGTTTTCGGAGACTGCGGCCTTTAGATTCTGGTCGAAAAGACCATCTTTCAATCCACCTAAAAAACCCCCGAGACTGCCTTTGATTCTTTCCAGCTTCTTTTCATACGTAAGCCCGTCAATCAAATCTTCGGGTGTAAAAAAGACCGATCCAAAATTAGTGGGTCCGCCAAAAATGCCGTTCAAGAAAACGCTGGATTTTGGATTAAGGTTATATTGCCGGTTTATTCCCAGTAGAATAGCGGGGCTTGAATCGATCATCCCCTCGGTGAGAAAAACAAACTCCTCGATGTAGTCAATAAACCAGTCCGGATTAACTTCGACAAATCGGTAATTCTTAAGTTCTAATTCTTGTGCCACTCGGTGAGCAATCTTATGGTCCAGACAGTTCTTTTTCCCGTGAGTAAAGGTGTACGGTTGAAGACCGGCCCGTACCGTATGCCCAATAATAAATCTCGAGTCAAGCCCGCCGGAAAGCGGAACTATCGTGTTTTCACCGTAGCTTTTCAACTTTCTGATTATATCGATATAAATAGTGTCGGCTTCTTCTATAAGTTCACCGACCGTTTGTTTCGATTCCTCGCCGAATTTATAATCCCAGTATTTTTGAAATGTAATCCGGGCGTTTTTATAGATAATGTTATGACCGCCCCTCAGGATTTTCACGTCCTTGAAGAAGGTCTTATTCCCAAGCAGGTAACCGTAGTTAAAGTAGTCGGACACACCTTTAAGATCTATCCCTTTAATAAACTTATCGTACGCCAGAAAAGCCTTGATTTCGGTCGAGAACAGAAATAGGTCATCATCTTCGTAGTAATAAAGCTGGCGGTGGCCGAATCTATCATTACAGATCAGGAATTCCCGCCCCTTGATATCGACAACGGCAATATTAAATGAGCCGTCGATTTTTGTCGGAAGATTATCTTTGTGACGTTGATAAATTTCTATCAGACGAGAGGCTTTGTTGGCCGTGTCACGGCTCAGATTGGCATCAAGATTCTTCCAGCCATAAATATATCCGGAAAAAGCAGCGGCGTAGCCGCTCTTCTCCTGTATTGTAAATCGATCTTCACCCTCGACCGGCAAACCGATATTACCAATCGCGAACCATTCTCCGGCATAAGATTGACTGACATAATTGTCATTATGCGATAACTTCTGGAGCATCGCCCGGATGAGGTTTTCATTGGCCTGTCTGTTTTTATTCTCTTTTAATATTACACCTAAAATACCCGGCACTGAAGACTCCTTGGAAAAAGAGGACGATCTATCATGAAACCGTAATCAGACCTCAACATTTTATGAATCTTATACGTTTCAATTTGCCTGGTTTTTACCGGAAATATTGATGTCCGCCCGGTCAATATTTAAGTCCGATTTTTATCCCGCCCCGGTATCCATCGACAACCGCTATCCATTTCCCTTCGGATATCATATGCGCGTCAATCTGATGCATTCTGTCGCTATTCCACCCGGTTCCGCTGGCCTCCAGTAAAGGTTTATCCGATAGCGCTTTTTCCTCATAATCGGTGGGGGACAAGGCTGTTATCTCAAAAGCCCTCACCGCACCGCCATAAGTCGGACTGCAATCCATGCCAAATCTTATTATTCTATTATCATAGATTGCCACTCTACCGGCCGGCCGGGCGATATGAGGATTTCCCACAACCACCGGGCTCTTGGGATGCTCTATCCATGGCCCTGCCGGATCGTCAGAATAATATAGCCAAAGAGTATTACTTGCGGCAGAGGAAACAAACAGCCAGCATTTTCCATTATAGTAAAAAAAGGAGGGATCAACATAGTTCTTATCAATTATCACTTTGACTTTTGACCATTCAATCGGGAAAGGTGTCGCCTTATATAATAACACCGCGTTAGCTTCGTGGCTCTCAGGGATCATATAATAGTCGTCTTTCCATTTGAATACACAGGGAAATGAAAGATGAAATGGCTCGTCCAGCACCACCTGTTGATAAGTCCAATCTAGACCATTTTTGCTTGTAGCCAGTCCAATATTCCCCTGATTGGTTCGAGCGTGTAAGATTTCAAAAAACATGAACCAGGTATCATTCTCGAAAATCATAAAAGGATCCGCCAGGAAGCGAGCCGGCATATCGGTTACATCGTCAGCGGTCAGCACCGGATTTCCCGGATTTTCGGACGGAGAGATATCCAATGGCGAACTTCCAGTATAAATTCCTATCGACCACTCCCCATAGGCAACGTATGGGATTTTATTTATATCTCCGTAGCGCAGGCCGATGAGTAATCCACCCGTAAATGTTATCGCCGAACAGACTATGATAAGAATAATTGCGATAGTTGTATATATCTTCTTCATCTGTAGTTCCATGCTGTTAAAGGATTGAATAATGCGGCTTCGTCTATCCCTGTTTTTATTTGAAACCTCGTTTTTTTATTGCTCGAGTTGTCAAAATTCCTTGTAGAGTATGATTTAAAACCGGGCATTTGTCAATACTAAAAGCTGTCAATAAAAAGCGATTATATGCTTGCATCGTATAATATATATTTTTTAAATTACACAATAACAATGGCTTAATGCCGGACGGAATATAATTGAGTCAGCCAAGGGTCCGAAAATATGAATAAAAAGATGAAGGTCATTCTGATAATATCTCTAATCGGCAATCTCTTTATAATTTACGTTGCCTATAAGGCCTTGGGTTATCGCGCCAGTGTTAATTATTTTCTTGATAAGTACACAAATGTGGTTTCGGAGTTTTCCGGCCGTCATGTGTATGAAGAAGATGATAATCGCCTTTCAGCCGATCGACAAATCGATAATAGAATCGTCTTTTTGGGCTCGCAAATAACACACGGATGGGATTTAAATAAATATTTTCCCGGTTTTGAAGCCATAAATCGCGGTATTTCGGGGCAGCGAATTTCCGGTTTCTTGCTCAGATTCAAACCCGATGTTGTTGATTTAAAGCCCGCGGCAGTCTTAATCGAGTTCAGTTCATATAATTTCCGGCCGGAAAGCAGTGTCAGAGAAATCGAGGATTATATTTCGAGCCTGGCGGATATTGCCAGGATGCATGCAATAGAGCCGATACTGACCTCGGTAATCCCTGTCGGCAAAGATTTTAAAACCGAATTGGAAGTACCTTATAATGTTCTGGATAGTCTCAGGGAATTTAATCGCTGGCTTCAGGAATATTGCCGTGATAATAATCTGAAATTCGTCGATTTTTATGCGATTGTGGCCGACAGTGAAGGATATTTTTCTACAAAGTATATGGGAGGTCAGATTTTGTTGAACGAAGCCGGATACGATAAAATATCCGAGGCAACCCTGAGTGTGCTGAAAGAACTCAAAGAATAAAGCCGCCGTAGGTCCATCAATTTAAATATATCATCAGCAAGCAGATAGTCGATTTCCCCGGCAGCAGTGATACCGGTATCGTTGCAACGGGACGAACGTGGAGACCGATATATCTTCCTCATATCCCTGATTTTGACGGAGTGAATTTAGACTCCTCCCGACAACGCTTTTTCACTTTTAGACATGCTCCTCAAATGCGTACCTGATGAGAAGAAACAGCCCATCGCGTAATCTTTTATGCATCCGGAGTCCAGAGCCCCGCACCGCTATTTTTGTTGTTGACGGATTCATCTTTTGATATATATTGCTAGATAGAATACTGCTTTTTTAAATTTATAGCCAATTATGGGCTAACTCAATAGTGACGGCAGACCTATTTGACCAAAACCTGTGAATTTTTGAAACAAAAGCTGATTGGCCGACGTCATTAAAAATAACTACCGCCATTGAAAAATATAGTTTTTAACTCCTTTACTGCATTGGAGAGTATCATGGGACTTCCAAGAATGCAAATTCTGACACTGGCTCTGCTGATATTAATATGCGGGGCCGCCCTCGGGGCCGATCAAAAGTACGTTCAGGCTCGCGTGAAATTCGACTCGGTCGATCAAATGATGCAACTTCGGGGAATGCATCTCGACATTATGCACGTCGCTCCTTCCTTTTATGAGATCGTGTCCGTTCCGGAGGAGATTGAAAGATTAAAGGATATGGGCTTCGAGGTCGAGATAATTCACGACGATATGGTTGCCTTTTATCAGTCGCGTTTTCCCGATTTAAAACAGACCGGTTATCTGACTTTATCTCAGGTCAATGCCGAACTTAATTTCGATCATATTTTATATCCGGATATTACCACCGAGCGGATCAGCATCGGGCAGACGCTCGAGGGACGCGATATTTACGCTATTAAGATTTCCGATAATCCGAATGACGACGAGGATGAGCCGGAAGTGTTTTATAACGCATGTATCCACGCCCGTGAAGTTATTACGCCGCTGGTGCTGCTTCATTTTATAGAATACCTGCTGGAAAACTACGGTGTCGATCCGTATGTTACCAACCTGGTCAATGAGCGTGAACTCTGGTTCGTGCCGATTGTCAATCCGGACGGCTACCAGTACAATGTGAGTTACAACTGGCCGGGCGGGATGTGGCGCAAGAATCGCCGCAATAACGGCGATGGCACGTTCGGAGTCGACCTTAACCGTAATTTCGATTACCAGTGGGCTTATGATGATGAAGGCTCATCGCCGTACGGTGGTGATGAGACTTATCGCGGCACCGCGCCATTTTCCGAGCCGGCAACGCAGGTTATTCGCGATTTCTGCATCGATCACGATTTCGTTATGTGCGTAAATTATCACTCCTGCTCGAATCTGTACCTATGGGCATACTCCTACAATAACAGCCATACGCCCGATGAAGATATTTTTTCGGCCCTGGGCGATTCCATGAATGTCTTCAATGGGTATTTTCCGAACATTGACGCGGTCGGCTATCCGGTGAACGGCGGCGCCGACGACTGGATGTATGGGGAACAAACAACCAAAAATAAAATATTCGCTATGACCACCGAGGTCGGCAACTATTATGACGATGGGTTCTGGCCGGAAACACAGAGAATCCCGGAATTGGTCGAGGAAAACCTGCTGCCCAATCTGCTTATTGCCGAGGTGGCCGGTCATGTCGAGCAGGTGCTTCCGCCCGAAGCGCCGATTCTGACGGTGCCGGATTCGGTCGACGCCAAAGGAAGTTTCGAGATTAACTGGTCGTGCGATGATCCTCGAAATCCGCCGGTTCAATATGAAGTGGTCGAGATGACCGATTACAATATATTGACGGATCCATGCGATAATTTCAACAACTGGGATGAACGGTTGTACGAATTATCATCGGGTAGTTTTTACTCAGGAGGCGATAATTTCGATTGGCGCTATATTCAGACGATATTGCCATATTATGTTCTGCCCAATGATTCGCTGAAGTTTTCGACTAATTATGCGCTCAGTGAACCGCTCGACTACGCCTATATCCAGATTTCCGCCGATGGTGAGAATTTTGTCAATCTTGAAGGCAATATCACCACCAATGAAGACCCCTACGGGATAAATCTGGGTAACGGCATAACCGGCTATTCGGGCGGATGGATTGATGCGCGCTTTGATTTATCGGATTATGTCGGGCAGTCGGTTTATTTCCGGTTTTCCTATAAAATCTTCCAGATGGCCTGGTATTGGGATGGTATCCATTTCGATAATATTTATCCGGTCCCCGGTTTCGAGAACTTTAATGTGGTCTCATCGACAATCACCGACACCTCGTATACATTTACCGATAAACCGGAAGGACTTTATTTTTATAAAGTACGGTCGCAGGATGCCGACGGGCAGTGGGGCGATTATTCCGAAATAAAAGCGGTTGTCGTCGGCAATCCGACGATTTGTATGGATCCGGACGGCGATGGTTACGGAGTCCCCGGATTTCCTTACAGCAACTGCCCGGATGACAATTGTCCGTATGCTTATAATCCCGGACAGGAAGATATTGATGGCGACGGGACCGGTGACGTCTGTGATGCCTGCACCGACTCCGATGGCGATGGATACGGCGATCCCGGCTTTGCGGCGAATACGTGTGATGTGGATAACTGCCCCGATGATTACAATCCGGATCAGGCTGATCCCGACGGGGACAATATCGGTTCCGTGTGCGACAATTGTCCCGATGTGTACAATCCGGAACAAACCGATACCGATGGTGATAATCTGGGGGATGCCTGCGATTTTCTCTGTGGCGATCCCAACGGTGATTGGACGATTAATATTTTTGACGTGACTTATCTGATTGGATTTCTGTATTTGGAAGGTCCGCCGCCGGTCGATATGAATAGCTGTGATGTCAATGGGGATACTAATGTTAACATTTTTGATATTGTTTATATAATAAATTATCTATATCTGGAGGGCCCGGACCCGGCCTGCCCATAATATATAGAATACCTACGTTGTATTTCCAACTCCTTAACGGGTCGGCAGGAACAGCCGACCCGTTTATGTTTCAATTAAATCTACTAAAAAAATTAAATCAAAAAAATTCTTGACAAATAAGACCTATATTGTATTATTTAAAATCATAAGTTTACGGCGCTGGGATATTGCCGCTATTTTTGCATATTTTCCACCGTGAAACTTGAAGAAAAAGTCCTATCAGAAGGAGGTCGCGATGAAAATGTCGCTAAGCATTATTTTAATTCTAACATTTACTCTTCCTTTTATGGTGTTTGCCGATGATAGTTCGATTCAGAAGAACAATGATTCCATTTCTCGGTTGAAACACCAAATCGACAATTCGCTGAAAGGTTGGGCGGAAAATCGAAGAATTGATAATCCCGAAAGTTCTAATACGGCATCTGAGGGAATGGTCAAAAAGCTCGATTTTGACGGCACCCGGGCCGTTTCGCCCGGAAATACCCTAAATACGACTGTTTATGATTTGCAAACCAACGCGACGATGCCCCGTATGATTGACTGGCGCGGTTATGAAATGATGCATCAGGTCTGGACAGCGAGATTTTCCGCAACGCACAGTGACAGATACATCGATTATGCAGACGTCGATGGTACTCTGGGGGCGGCGCCGGTAACCGGTGATATTGAAGGGGCGGGAACCTGGTCCGGGTATTCCGCTCTGGACGTAAATCCGGAGGGCCGGGTCCTTGCCGCCGCCAATTATAACGGAGCCGAGGGTTTTTTGCCGAAAATATATTATGAAAGCGCACCGGGGGCTTCGGATTTCGGCTCGAATAGTCACCTTTTTACGCTGTCGGAGACCGGTATGCTCTATCTTACCTGGCCGCGGATCGAATTGCAAATCAATGGCAATGACAGCGTTATTCATATGCTGAGCGAGGATTGGGATAACAGTTATCTTGTTTACATGCGGCATGTTGGATCGGATCTGTCGGGCGCGGCCTGGGATTATCCTCCAATAAAAATCGATACTATTCCGACCACCGGGTATGTCATCACGGCCGCGCGCGGCAGCCAGGATGTTGCTATTGTCTGGGCGGCTCCTCCGGGTGAAGGGGTGGGTAATCCGGAATCGGAATATCGTTCGGTGGATGACCCTTCACTGGGCAACAGTCAATTGACCAATGACATTTATTACACTGTTTCGGGAGATATGGGCGCCAGCTGGAGCAGTTCGATAACGAAAGTAAACGTCACCAAGTACGATTCGACCCAGGGGGGATATCTGAATAACGGAGATCTCTCGGCGCTTTATGACAGCAACGATAAATTGCATATAGTCTGGAACGGTCGTCCGGCGGTCTCCAATGGATCCAGTCTGGGTACCTGGGCAGCCCCCGATGCATATGCGGGAACCGTCTATGGCGGGACACGGTCTAGACTGTTTCACTGGGACGAGGTAAGAAACACGATTGACGTCGTCAGTGACGCCGATTGGGATCAATCATATTGTTACGGTTACGATTGGAATACGATGAATATCAATAAACCGATGATATCCGAATGTGACGGTAAATTATACGTCATCTGGATGCAGTTCAATGATGTTCCTTTCGGTATAGATGATGATTGCGAGCACGAAGCCTTAGTCGTATCCCCGCCCGACGGCGGTTGGGGCGACGCTAACGGTGAACTTTATCTCTCGGTCTCCGATGACGGTGGCGCGACCTGGGGCGGGCGACAAGATCTAACCAATTCGTACTCGTCGGATTGCACATATCCTGATTGTCAGTCGGATGAATGGCCGTCGATGTCCAGATATGGCATGAATTCGGCCGGACTTGATTTTAGCTCCATACCTGTGGTTGATCCTTCACCGGGTTATATGGGCGATTACTATCTTGATGTTATGTACATAAATGATCTGGAGCCCGGGCCGTATTTCGAACATTATGAGACTCCGAATCCGGTCAAATATTTCCGGTTGGCCTGTGTCGATCCTCTGGTTAATCAGACAACGGTCATGCGTTTGGATGATGAGGTCAATATCGCCACCCTGCGACACGCCATTGACTATGCGAATTACACGCCGGGACCGAATACCATCGTATTCGGAAAATCGGGTACTATTGTATTGGATGGCCCTTTGCCGCCTTTGACCGATGATTTTACCGTTATTGCCGGCGGCGGGCTCATAACAATCGACGGTTCGTCGACGACCGGTCCCGGTCTTGAAATCCAGGGGTCCGGAAACGTCATTGGCGGGCTGACGATAACCGGATTTTCGGAAGAGGGCATTCTGGTTTCCGGCGGTGCCGATAATGCTATCGGTAATTGTAACATACAGTCGAACGGCACGGATGGTATCAGAATCGATGGCGGCGGCAATACCGTCATTGATAATAACACCATCACCCTCAACGGCGACCCGTCGGGAGACGGGATTGAAATTACTAATGGTGGCTCCAACATTATATCCAATAATACAATTTCTTTTAACACCGGTGAGGGAATAAACATTCAAAGCGGCACTCATAATACCATATCACAAAATGAAATCTTTAAAAACGCCGGTGGGCTGGGAATCGACCTTTTGGGTGATGGCGTGACACCTAATGATGCCGGTGACGGTGACACAGGTCCCAATGATCTCCTTAATTTCCCCGTCATAGATTCGGTCCCCATGAATATTTCCACCGGCGATTTTTATGTTTACGGCCGTGCTGCGGCCAATGCGACAATCGAATTTTTTGTGGCTCATCCGGCCCTTGATCCGACGAAACCGCCGGACCCGTCGGGCTACGGCGAAGCCTATGGCTATGTCGGGACCGCCATTAGTGACGGCAGCGGGAATTTTATGGATACGATACCGAATACATATCCGTTGTTTACTATTCTGACGGCAACGGCGACTCTTTCGGGGAATACGTCGGAATTCAGCCATAATTTTGCTTTAACACCGGCGCCTCTTTATGTTGTTCTTTACTCACCGGTTAATGTATGGGTAACGGATGCAAACGGCAATTATATCGGACGCGACTCGGTGGGTAATCTGAGCCAGACCATAGTCGACGCGACGTACCCTTTGGCCACAGGGACAGATTATGATTCGGTTACTATCTCTTATCCGGTTGCCGGTGAATACTCTATTGTAGTGAAGGCTGAGGTCGGCGCGTCACCCAAAACAACATATTCGGTGGGGATTCGGATTGATGGCTCCGAAGAAACGATAATAGTTGCCGACCGAGATATTCCGCCGACTGGAGATTCCGACACCTATTACTATGAGGTTGAAGAGGATTGGGCTTATATAAACGGTGACGCCAATCGTGATTCGACAATAAATATCTTCGATATAACATTCATTATTGGCTATTTATATCTTGGTAATGAGCCGCCATGGCCGGAAGGCGCAGCCGACGCCAACTGTGATCTGGTTACGAATATATTCGATATTACGCATCTGATAAATTACCTGTACAGAGACGGTGTCGAGCCCTGTTATCATTCCGAATAGGGGATAAATCAACAGATAATACGGCCATATCTTTTGGGGTTGCGATTTTGATTCCATAAGACTACCATTGTTTTTATGGATACGCATCAACTATTGGGTCGGAGTTATCTTTGCGCGGAACTGAATGGGAGTGAATTAAATTCGATAGCTGAGATCGTTTCGATACGAAAAGTCGCAAAAGGGGAAATGGTTTTCTTTCAGGGTGATCCGGCCACCGGATTTTACACGATGCTGTCCGGGTCAATTCGTATTTATAAAGCTTCGCCTGATGGCAAAGAATATACGCTGCATATTATTCGTCCGGGGCAGATGTTCGCCGAGGCGGCGATTTTCGGCAGCGAGGTTTTCCCGGCCAATTGTACGGCGCTGGAAAATTCGATAATTGCCTTTTTCCCGAAAGACAGATTTATCAGATTGATTTCCGAATCGCCGCAAATCTCGCTGAAAATGATCTCGGCTCTTTCCGGTTTTGTGAGGGATTTCAATCAGCAGATTGAAGACCTCTCGTTAAAAGAAGTCTCTTCTCGAATAGCCGCCTATCTTCTCAGAAAGTCTGAAAAATCCGGAAAAAAGACGATAATATTGGAGCGATCCAAGTCGGAACTGGCCAATTCGCTGGGAACAATCAGCGAGACGCTGTCGCGTAATCTCAAGAAAATGCGCGAGTCAGGTATTATAGAAGTCGACGGTAAAAAAATTACTATTTTTGATTTCGACCGATTGCAAGCGCTGGCCGAAGGCGAAAAAATCTAAGCGCTTTTGACTTAAATCAAAGAGTATTTTCATCGCCTGTCCCATATTTCCACCGAATTAAGAATATATTTTCGATTTTAAAACCAGGGAGGCCGTTTTGGCTGTTAGAAAAATCGTTGAAATCGACGAGGAAAAATGCGACGGCTGCGGGCTTTGCGTTCCCGCCTGCGCCGAGAGAGCGATACAAATAATCGACGGTAAGGCGAAAGTCGTCAGCGAAACATTTTGCGATGGTCTCGGGGCCTGTCTGGGAGAATGCCCGCAGCGTGCCATTACTATTGCCGAGCGCGAGGCGCCCGATTATGACGAAAAGGCGGTGGCGAAACGTCTGAGACAGTTGGAAGAGATATCAAAAAAATCGAAATCCGAAATTAATCCAATACTGACGATACAGGAGCAACATAACGCCGCTCATACGGAAGGGGGATGTCCCGGAGCGGCGATGCGTCAGTTCAATCAATCGCTTCATGAGCAGCCGACGGCGACGCACACAGGTGAGAGGTCGTTGCTAAGTCATTGGCCGGTTCAACTGATGCTGGTCCCGCCGCAGGCGCCGTTTTTGAAAAATGCCGATATTCTGGTCTGTGCCGACTGCGTCCCGTTCACGATTCCCGATTTCCACAGCCGATTTTTGGCCGGAAGGGCATTATTGGTGGGCTGCCCGAAACTCGATGATCTACAGTATTATTCCCGGAAGCTGAAAGATATTTTTGATCAGGCAAAGCCGCGTTCGATTACGGTAGTAAAAATGGAAGTCCCGTGCTGCAATGGTATTGCCGAAGTGACAATTCAGGCCCGGAACGAAGTCGCCCCGCATATCACGGTTGACGTCCATACAATCGGGATTCGCGGTGGCACGTATTGTAAACGAATACCCGCCGGGACGGCGGCATAGATTGTAAAATGACGGGATTGACTTTTGGAACAGAAATCGCTGACAAAAACAAGTGCGTTGACGACTAAAAAATCACGGCGCAATGAGCAGCCGTCAATTCAGAGATACCGTATAATCGTGCAATCTCTCTTTACATTAATCTGTATATGGATAGGCGTTGAATTTTATTTCTTTGTCAGATACCTGGAGACGGCCGGAGCGGAGGGTTCGGCCTACCGTCCGCCGGGAGTCGAGGGTTTCCTGCCGATAAGTTCGTTAATAAGCCTTTATCACTTTTTTCTGACGGGTGAAATACATCCGGCCCATCCGGCCGGATTGTTTATTCTTCTGGCGGCAATTGCTATCTCGCTGTTTTTTGCCAAATCTTTCTGCGCCTGGGTATGCCCGTTCGGGCAACTGTCACAAATCCTGGGCGATTTGGGCGAAAAGATTTTCAGGCGCAAAATAAAATTGCCGAGGTGGCTCGATTACCCGATGCGGAGTTTAAAATATCTCCTTCTGGCTTTTTTCGTTTATTCGATTTTCTTTCTGATGACAACCGCATCGCTGCGGGCTTTTCTGGACAGCCCGTACAATATTGTCGCCGATATTAAGATGTACTATTTCTTTGGGGATATTTCTCGGTCGGCTCTGATTATTATCGCGATCTTGTTTTTCATGTCGATTATCGTTCGGAATTTCTGGTGTCGTTATCTTTGCCCTTACGGTGCGTTGTTAGGCGTGCTATCGCTCTTAAGTCCGGTGAAAATCAAACGTAATATAGAGAATTGTATCGATTGCGAAAAATGCGCAAAAGTGTGTCCGGCGTTGATTGAGGTCGATAAAGTTGCAATGGTTCTTTCGGATGAGTGCACCGGTTGTCTGAAATGTGTCGATATCTGCCCCGTACGGGAAACACTGGAATTGAAACTACTGTCAACAAAGCGTCCGGTCCCCAAAAAAGCCGTTGCCTTCGGTATCGTCGGCCTGTTTGTTTTGACAATTGGTCTGGGTATGGTCACCGGCAACTGGCGAAATAACGTAAAAACGGAAGAATATCTGCATTATCAGAAATATCTGGATAGTTACGGCCATCCGACCGGCGGATCTGAAATCAGGGAATTAAATAAAACAACTGATACCTTAAAAAATTAAGCCGGATTGCGCGCGCCGGAATAAAAAAGCAGACCGAGTCAGATTTTTTGACAATTCACGGATTTTTTGGAACCATCTGGACAATTATATGTTATCAGTAATAATAATTATTATTGATTTTGATAAAATGACAGAAATAACGAAAATAAGAAGAAATTCACGGCAGCGGCGGGTAATTTTGGAGGAGCTGCGGAAGCAAAAGTCCCATCCGACCGCCGCCGGGCTGTACCGGATTGTCCGCAAGCGGTTGCCGAAAATCAGCCTCGGGACCATATACAGGAACCTGGAGATTCTCTCGAGAGAGGGTATAATTAATAAGCTGGGTTCCAGCGGTTCCGAGGCCCGCTTTGACGGTGAAGTCGATAGACATTATCATATTCGGTGTAGTCAGTGTGGGAAAATCGACGATCTTTATGATTTTTCTCTAAACAAAATAAATAAAAGACCGGAAAAACTGAACGGCTATCTGGTCTTGGGGCATAATTTCGAGTATGTTGGAATATGTCTCGATTGTCAAAAGAAGAATGGAAGTAAGATTACAACAACAAAAAACAGAAACCGGAGGTAAGGCGAATGACTACCAAAAAGATCCAGGAGAAGATTATTGACAACATGCGGCGCTGGCAGAAAATCGAGGATGCCGGGGTGGCGTCGACAGGAAATGTAATTGAAAAAACGAATAATCCTATTGTCAGGCTGATCATGGAAGTTATCCAGCGTGATTCACAGATGCATCATCGGGTGCAGGATATCATTGCCAGAAGCCTGGAGTCGGATACGATTGCTCTCACTCCCGATGAATTGGCGGACGTCTGGGATTTGATTGAGAAGCACATCAAGCTCGAGGAAAAGTCGGTCGAACTGGCCAATGAAGCTATCGAGTCGCTTAAAGGCAGAAAAATGGTGGTCCAGGAATATCTTATCAATTATCTGCTGCTCGACGAAAACAAGCACAACAAAATTCTGGAAACGCTGGGGACAATTCAGAAAGGAATGTATCCTTACGGATAATGGTCAGATGCAATAGATTTGATGTGTATAACATGTAAATAACGATTCCAGCGTCGGCAGTATAAAACCTGCCGGCGAAACGGAAGGAGATAGAAAAATGGTTGAAAGAAATAATATTGTCAAAGCACAGGGGAATCCTCTGACCTTGATAGGTAATGAGGTCAAAGTTGGAGATAAGGCTCCCGATTTTACGGTTCTGGATGGTGAGTTAAAACCGGCAAAGCTAACAGACTTTAAAGGTAAAACGATCGTAATTGCGTCGGTCACGTCGCTTGATACATCGACTTGTGATCTGGAAACGAAGCGTTTTAATAAAGAAGCGGCTAATCTGGGTGATGATGTTGCTATACTCACAATTAGTATGGATTTGCCGTTTGCTCAGGCCAGATGGTGTGGTGCGGCCGGTGTTGAGAATGTCAAAGTATATTCCGACTATCGCGACGCATCATTCGGCAATGCCTACGGGGTGTTAATAAAGGAACTGCGGCTTCTGGCACGTGTCGTGTTCATAGTCGATAAGGACGGAACGGTCAAATATATTCAGTATGCCAAGGAGAATTCCAGGGAACCGAATTACGATGATGTTTTGAAAGCTCTTAAGGAGGTTATCGGCTAAAGGCCGATACGATCGCCGATGAAATACCGAACCGAAAAAGATACGCTGGGCGAGGTACAGGTCCCGCAGGAGGTGTACTACGGTGCCCAAACGCAGCGGGCTGTGGAAAATTTCAAAGTCAGTTCGTTGCGGCTGCAGCCTTCATTTGTACGCGCCCAGGCAATTATCAAGCGTGCCGCCGCGGTTGCCAATATGGCCTCCGGAAGGCTGGATAAAAATATCGGTCAGGCGTTGATAACGGCGGCCGACGAAATTGTTAGTGGAAAATTCGCCGATCAATTCGTCGTCGATGCTTTCCAGGCCGGGGCCGGGACCTCGCAAAATATGAATGTCAACGAGGTTCTGGCCAATCGGGCTATCGAGATTCTGGGTGGTGACAGGGGCGACTATAAAAAGGTTCATCCCAACGATCATGCCAACATGAGCCAATCGACCAACGATACTATTCACGTTGCCATACATATTTCGTCATATACGGAAATCAGGGAGAGATTAATTCCGGCTGTCAAGAAAATTGAAAAGGAGTTGAACAAAAAGGCCGAAGAGTTTGAAAAGATATTTAAATCGGGTCGAACGCATCTTCAGGATGCGGTCCCGATTAGCCTGGGGCAGGAATTCGGCGCTTATGCCGCGATGATGAAAAGCGGTCGGCGGCGGATTGAAACGGCGGCTGATGCTCTTTTGGAGATATGTATCGGAGGTACAGCGGTCGGCACCGGTATGAACACCGACCCGAATTACATCAGGAACTCGATCGAAGAAATCAATAAACTTACGGGCTATGAATTTCGAACCTCTTCCAATATGTTCGAGGCGATGCAAAACCTCGATGCCATCGTTGAAACAGCGGGCGCATTACGGGTTTTGATTACCAGCCTGATAAAAATCGCCGATGATTTCCGTCTGCTCAGTTCCGGTCCGCAAACCGGCCTGGGGGAAATTAAGCTTCCGGCGGTGCAGCCCGGGTCATCGATTATGCCCGGAAAAGTAAATCCGGTACTGGCGGAAATGCTTAATATGGTTTGTTTTCATGCTCTCGGCTGCGACACGACGATAACACGTGCCGCTCAGGCAGGTCAGCTGGAGTTGAATGTGATGATGCCGATTGTGGCTTATAACCTGCTGCACGAAATAGAAATTTTAACCGGCGGAATCAATAGTTTTACCGAAAAATGTGTCGTCGATTTAGCGGCCGATGAAGAAAAGTGCCGATTTTATGCCGAAAGAAGCCCCGCTCTGGCCACCGCTCTGAGCCCTTATATCGGCTATGAAAAAGCGGCGGAACTGGCCAAAGAAGCGCTCGCAAAGAATATCTCAGTCAAAGAACTGGCCCTATCTAAAAAGATTATGGATATTGACAAACTCGGGGAAATTTTGGAAATTGGAAAAATGATAAAAAACCCAATGGATGACAAAAAAGGGTAATAACAGTTTTTGGAAAGAATTGTATCAATTTCCAGGAGGATATGGCAATGACGGAAAGGCATCAAGTCTACAAGTGTGAAGTCTGCGGCAATATGGTGGAAATGATCCACACCGGCGTCGGGACGCTCGTTTGCTGCGGCCAGAACATGAGGCTTCAGAAAGAGGGTGAAACCGATGCCGCGGCCGAAAAGCATGTTCCGGTAATCGAAAAAGTCGATGGCGGAATAAAGGTCACGGTTGGCTCGGTGGCGCACCCGATGCAGGATGAGCATTTTATCGAATGGATTGAAGTGATTGTCGACGGCAAGGCTTATCGGCAGTTTCTCAATCCAGGTGATAAGCCGGAGGCGTTTTTTGCGGTCGATGGGGGTGAACTTACCGCGCGCGAGTACTGTAATTTACATGGTCTATGGAAAGCAAATTAAAGCTTATCAAGATAGGAGACAAAAATGAAATTCGATTCAGTCGACGCGATTTTGGATTTTGCGATTACCAAAGAAGAAGATGCGGCCCAATTCTATACCGATCTGGCCGGCAAGATGAAACAGCCCCACATGAAGGACTTATTCGAGCAGTTCGCCCTTGAGGAGAAAAGCCATAAAGCAAAATTGCAGAATGTCAAAGAGGGTAAACTGCTGTTGTCGGCCAAACAGCAAGTAATGGATTTAAAAGTCGTCGATTTTCTGGACGATACGCGCTTTGACGAGGGTGAGTTCGACTTCCAGAGCGCTCTTCTGGCGGCGATGAACGCCGAGAAAGCATCATTTAGGCTATATACCGATCTGGCCAAGGCCACTGACAAGCCGGAGCTGAAAGAAACTTTTCAGGCGCTGGCACAGGAGGAGGCCAAGCACAAACTGATGTTCGAAATCGAATACGATGATAAAATCTACGCCGAGAATTAAGGGGACTAAAATATCCGGAGATTTACGCATGGATAAAAATCAAAAGGCTATCACCGATGGTTTGATGAAAGCGATCAAGGCGGAAAGGTACGGTCACAGTTTTTACCTTATGGCCGCCAATAGTACTGTGGATACCAAGGGAAAAGCAGTATTCCAGACGCTGGCTCACGAGGAACTCAATCACATGCAGTTTTTACGGAAGCAGTACTACGCGATTATGGAAACCGGCAAACCGGATGAATCGATAGAACTCGGCCCCCAGGCCGACCTATCCGGGATGTCGCCGATATTTTCCGACAGATTAAAATCGCGTATTAAGGATGCCAATTATGAAATGACATCGCTTGCGATTGGTCTTCAACTTGAACAGGATTCGATGGACTTTTATCATTCGCAGTCCGAGGCGGTCGATGATCCGGTAATCAAAGAATTTTATGCGCGACTGGCCGAATGGGAATCGGGGCATTATCATGCATTGTTAAAACAACAGGAAGAACTGAAGGAGGATTTCTGGTCTTCCGGTGGTTTCGCTCCATTTTAATCTAAGATTATTTGCAGAAAGGATGAAATAGATGATTAACTCTAAAATGGAAAACGCCTTCAACGATCAGATCGCGGCGGAGTTTTATTCGGCGCATTTGTATTTGTCGATGGCATCATATCTGGAATCAATCGATCTGTCCGGTTTTGCCAACTGGATGCGGGTTCAATATCAGGAAGAAGTTGCTCACGGGATGAAAATATTTGAATATATAATCGAGCGTGATGGCCGGGCGCTGGTCAAACCGTTTGACGGGCCACCCTCCGAATGGAAGTCGCCTCTGGATGTATTCGAATCGTCTTACAAGCATGAGCAAAAAGTAACCGGGCTGATCAATAATCTGATGGAGATCGCGCAGTCTGAAAAAGATCATGCCGCACAGATATTTTTGCAATGGTTTGTCAATGAGCAGGTAGAGGAAGAAGCCTCAGCGAAAACGATTATCCAGCAGCTAAAACTGTTAGGCGATTCCAAAGCCGGATTATTCCAGATTGACCGTGAACTCGGTCAGCGCGTTTTTACTCCGCCGGCAACTACATCCGAATGAAACCTGACCCGGATTGTTCGGAGATAAAAACCAGTTCGATGAGCAGCCAGAGCCGCAAAGCCGAGGTGAGAAAGCTATTGGAAGGCCGTGATTTCGAGGCGCTGGAAGAATGGGCCGGTGCAGTTCGAAATCCCTTCAGGATTTTGCTATCTCTCACATATGAGGTTGAGGGGCTTCTTCGATGGCGGACAATCGAGGCGGTGGGGAAAACTGCTAAGATTCAGGCGGCGCTCAATATTGAGAAGGTCCGCGACTTTGTTCGGCGGCTTTTATGGCTTATGAATGATGAATCGGGCGGGCTGGGATGGTTTGCTCCGGAAATGATTGGCGAGATTCTTGTCAATGTTCCCGTTCTTATTGAAAGTACAGCCGATATATTGCCGTCTTTTATAAAAGAAGAACCGTTCGAGCGGGGTGCGCATCTGGCGATTTGTCGGGTCGCTTCGATTGATGCCCGTCCTTTTTTAAAATTCGCCCCGGAAATCAGCGAATCGTTGGACAATTCCGATCCGCTCATTCGCTCCTATGCGGCCTTGATTTTGGCGGCTATCGGCGCTAAACAGTATCGTGAACCAATGAAAAATTTGCTTGACGACCGGACAAAGGTTATTCTTTATGATTTTGACGGCGGAAATCTCGAGGAGACGACCGTTTCCAACATTGCCCGAAAGGCGATAAAGCAGATCGATTCGTCAAGCGAGGCGGCGTAAAAAATAAATGAATAGAGTGAGCGAATTTTTGTTACAATTGAAGATGATACTATTGGAGAAAATCAGGAGGATATTATGAATATTTTTGAATTCGCCATGAAAATGGAAGAAGACGGTCGAGAGTACTATCTGAAAAACGCCGAAAAAACCAATTTACCGGAATTGAAAAAGGTCCTGACGGAACTTGCTGATGATGAGTTGAAGCATTATAAAATTTTCAAGGCTCTGAAAGATAAAGAAAAGGCGGAATATCGCGAAGAGGAAAAGACGACGATTCTGTCGACGACCAAAAACGTTTTTGAAGCTTTGAAATCGCAGGGTAAGGAGCATGTTTTCGGCGGTGAAGTCAGAAGCATTTGGGAAACGGCGATGGATATCGAAATCAAATCGGAGAAACTCTATCGCGATAATGCGAATGAATTGGATGATACCGATCAGAAAGAAATTTTTAATAAAATAGCCGACGAAGAACGACGTCATCAATTGGTGATTGAAAATGTCATGGAATTTCTGGATCGGCCGACACAGTGGCTTGAGAATGCAGAGTGGCATCATCTTGAGGACTACTGAAAAGTGGCGACTATTTAAGGGCAGATGATGGCCGGAAAACTCAACGCGATTGTCAGTCAGCGAATCGAAATTGCACCCCACTTGATAAAATTGCGTGTTATTCCCGACGGCTGGGAACTGCCGGAATTCGTGCCGGGTCAATATGCGGCCCTGGGACTGCCCGGTGATGCGCCCCGATGCCAGTCGTCACTTCCCGAGGAAACGCCCGGCCCTCCCGACAAATTCATTATGAGGGCGTATTCGATTGCTTCTTCATCGGTATCCCGTGAATTTATCGAGTTTTATATTGCTCTCGTTCATACCGGGGCCTTAACACCAAGGCTATTCACGTTGACTGCCGGTGATAAACTCTGGATGTCGCCCAAATTTAAAGGCATGTTTACCATGTCGAAAGTCCCTAACGAATTCAATATCGTGCTGATTGCGACGGGAACAGGTGTAGCACCATACATGAGTATGATACGTACCGAGGTGACCGAGGGAGTGCGGCATCGATTTGCCGTCATTCATGGAGCATATCATTCCATAGATCTGGGCTATCATTCCGAACTTTTGTCGCTTGATTCGGTCAGTAAAAATTTTACCTATATACCGATTTTGAGTCATGCCCACGAAGAAAAAATTCCCTGGCATGGTCAGGAAGGATTCGTGCAGAAAATCTGGACACACGGTATCCTGGTTAAAAAATGGGGTGTCGTTCCGAAACCCGAAGACACGCATATTTTTTTATGCGGCAATCCGTATATGATTGAAGCCATGACCGGGATTTTGGAAAAGGAGGGTTTCAAATTACACAGTCGAAAAAATCCGGGGCAGATTCATACCGAAGAGTATATTGTCAAAATGTAAGAAATAGAGACCGATGTCGAGTATCGAAATTTGCCGGGCTGGTGAATAGAATATGATTGAGTGGTTTACGAATTTGAACCCGATAATGCAGGCGTTGCTGGCAACCTGCTTTACATGGTTTATGACCGCTTCGGGAGCCGCGGTTGTCTTTGCCAGAAGGAACATGGGCCAAAAGGCCCTCGACGGTATGCTCGGTTTTGCGGCCGGGGTTATGATTGCGGCCAGCTACTGGTCGCTTCTGGCGCCGGCAATCGAAATGTCGGAATCGATGAATATTCCGTCATGGATACCGGCTGTAGTCGGTTTTCTCGGTGGAGCATTTTTCCTGAGGCTGGTCGATCGTTTCCTGCCGCACCTTCACCCGGGCATGGCAACCAACGAGGCCGAGGGTATTAAAACGAGCTGGCATCGGACAACCCTGCTGGTCCTGGCCATTACCCTGCATAATATTCCCGAGGGGCTCGCGGTGGGGGTCGCCTTCGGGGCCGTTGCCGCCAATTTACCGTCGGCCACACTGGGCGGCGCCGTTGCTCTGGCAATCGGCATTGGTATTCAGAACTTTCCCGAAGGGACAGCGGTATCGATGCCGCTGCGACGCGAAAAAATTTCGGTTTTCCGGAGCTTCTGGTATGGCCAGCTATCCGGCATTGTCGAACCGATGGCCGGTGTTCTCGGGGCGGCACTGGTTATTATTGCCCGACCGATTCTTCCCTATGCGCTGGCCTTCGCGGCAGGAGCAATGATTTTTGTCGTAATCGAAGAATTGGTTCCGGAATCACAGACGAAAGGCCATTCTCATGAAGCGACCATGGGCGGCGTGCTGGGATTCGCAGTCATGATGGTGCTTGACGTGGCACTGGGATAATTAATATTGAATTATAGAAGGGGACTTTAAATGAATTTAGACCCGGTAATATTATCGCGAATCCAGTTTGCATTAACAATCGGGTATCATTTTATTTTCCCGCCGATCACAATCGGTCTCGGCTGGCTGCTCGTTATTATCGAAGGATTGGGCTGGAGGCATGGAGACGATATGTACATCAGGATGGGCAAGTTTTTCGGCAAATTGCTCGCCTTAACATTTGCCATGGGCGTGGCCACCGGCGTTGTCATGGAATTCCAGTTCGGAACCAACTGGGCCGAATATTCGAAATTCGTCGGCGATATTTTCGGGGCCCCTCTGGCGGCCGAGGGAATTTTCGCCTTTTTTATGGAATCGACTTTTCTGGGGATGTATCTGTTCGGAAGGGATAGGCTACCCAAAGGGGTGCATTGGTTTTCTATTCTGATGGTGGCTATCGGGGCGACGATATCGGCTTTTTGGATTCTGGTCGCCAATTCATGGCAACAGACACCGGCCGGATATATAATTCAGAACGGCCGAGCGGAATTGACCAGTTTCTATGAGGCTGTCTTTAATCCCTCAACCGTTATTCGCTTTTTCCATACTTTTAATGCGTCCCTGATTACCGGCGCCTTTTTTATGTCCGGTATCGCGGCATATTTGTTACTCAAAAGAAAATCAGCCGATCTCAGCAAAAAAGCTTTGAAATTGTCGATTATTTTCGGTTTGGTAGTCTCCGTACTGGAGCTGTTTCCCTTCGGGCATGAACATGTTATCCAGGTGTTTCGGACCCAGCCGGAGAAAATGGCGACGCTTGAAGGTCTAGTCGAGGGCCAGGAAAGGGCACCCATGATTCTATTCGCCGTGCCTACCGAAGACCCCCGTGATTTATTCTATAAAATAGAAATCCCCGGCGTGACAAGCTGGCTGGCGACCGGTGATATGGATGCTTATGTTCGGGGATTCAATGATTTTCCGGCCGACGAATTGCCGCCGTTTTTCCTGACATTCGTATCGTTTCACAATATGGTTATCCTGGGCCTGTTATTTATCGCGGTCACTCTTCTTGGTGTATACCTGTTAATCCGGAGAAAATTATATGATACAAAGTGGTTTTTGAGGATTCTCATTGTGTTTATCCCTCTGCCCATCGCCGCCTGTCAGCTGGGATGGATTACCGCCGAAGTGGGGCGGCAGCCGTGGGTTGTTTATAAGTTGCTTAAAACGGCCGAGGCCGCATCAATAACGGTCTCATCGGGCGAAATCATTTTTTCGATCATTCTTTTCATTTTGATATATTTGTTCCTGGGTATTCTTTACCTTTATATTATGGTAAGGGAAGTCAAGCATGGCCCCGAAGAAACCTTAACAGAAGGGGCGGCAATATGATAGATCTGAATACAATCTGGTTTATATTAATCGGCGTTTTGATTATCGGTTATGCCATTCTCGACGGTTTTGATCTGGGCGTTGGTGTTCATAGCCTGTTTGTCCGAAGTAACGATGAGAAACGAGTGCATATGAATGCTATCGGTCCGGTCTGGGACGGCAATGAAGTCTGGCTACTTACCGTCGGGGGGGCGCTGTTTGCGGCCTTTCCGATCGTTTATGCGACCGTTTTCAGCGGTTTCTATCTGGCTCTGATGCTGGTTCTGTTTGCCCTGATTTTTCGCGCCGTCTCGCTGGAGTTTCGGAATAAAGTAGACTCAGATGGCTGGAGGAGATTATGGGATTGGTCGTTTGGTCTGGGAAGTTTACTGCCGTCAATTCTGTTCGGTGTGGCTGTCGGTAATATCTTGAGAGGCTTACCGATAGACGGGAACGGTATGTATACCGGAACCTTTCTGGGGCTTCTGAATCCATATTCGATTCTTATCGGTCTTTTGAGTCTGGCGCTTTTTACCATGCATGGTACGATTTACCTGACCATGAAAACCGGGGAAGAGCTGCAGGAAAAAATAGTGCGGCGGGCTTATCGGTTTTGGATGAGTGTGATAGTACTTTATTTTCTGGCCACCATATACACTTTTTTTGAGGCCGGATACCTTTTCGAAAACCTGCTGGGTAATCCGCTGTTCTGGATTTTGTTCTTATTATTGCTGTTCGGAATTGTATACATACCATTAGGCCTGAAAGCGGCGAAATTCTTTCGCGCCTTTCTGGCTTCATCGCTGACGATACTATCTATTATCGGCCTGGCCGCGGTCAGCATCTTTCCGAGGATAGTGCCCTCGAATATCGATCCGTCTAATGGCCTGACCATATATAATGCATCATCAACGCCGAAAACGCTGACCGTTATGCTGATAATTGCATTGATCGGCATGCCCATTGTAATCGTATATACCGTATATATATATAAAGTATTCAAGGGTAAAACGATATTAACCGGGGAAAGCTATTAATATCGGAGAATGTCGTTCAATCCGGTAAATCATTAATTGAAAGGAGCAGCATGTATCCCGAATTGGCAGGGAAGCACGCCCTCGTAACCGGGGCGGCGCGCGGATTCGGGAGGGCTATTGCGCTTAGTCTGGCCCGGTACGGCGTCAAAGTAATCGTCAATTATCGACGCAGCCAGAGCGACGCTCAAAATGTCGTCGACGAAATAAAAAAATCGGGGGGCGAAGCTATCGCGGTGAGAGCCGATGTCGGTAAAGAATCGAGCCTTGAAAAATTATTCGATACGATCAAAAGCGAGTGGGGGCGTCTCGATATAGTCGTGGCCAACGCCGCTTTCGGCGTGCCCGGGAATTTGATGGATACAACCTCCAAGCATTGGGAGATTACCATGTCCGCTTCGGCGCGGTCGCTGCTTGATATGGCCCGTTGCGCTGTTCCCTTGATGAATAACGGTTATGGCCGGATTATCAGTATCACCAGTGATGGCGGCCAGAAAGTTATTCCCGGTTACGGCGTGGTCAGCGCCGCTAAGGCGGCATTGGAGTCTTTGACACGGGGATTGGCCTACGAACTGGCCCCAAAAGGAATTCTTGTTAACGGCGTTCTGGCCGGATTGGCCGACACCAAATCATCTCGTTCGATTCCCGGTGCGAATGAAGTTATCGAACATGCCAAGCATCATACGCCAATGGGAAGAATAGTCGAGCCCGAGGATATTGCGCGCGTGGTGACATTTCTGGCTTCGGAGGAAGCCGGTATGATCTGCGGACAGTTTATCGTTGTCGACGGCGGCCGATCGATAATGAGTTGATTTCTTTACCAGATACCCAGCATATCTTTGATTTCATCAGTGGCCATCGTCGCTGGATCCCAGGGCGGCTCCCAGACCAGTTCAACGTGCACATCATTGACGCCGTCAATCGCTCTGGCGTAATCTTCGACAACAGACATCAACTGATCACCTATCGGGCAGGCCGGTGAAGACAGCGTCATTTTGATATTGACGTTATTTCCCTCGGTTATCTCGATATCATATATAAGACCCATATCGACAAGACTCATTCCGAGGTCCGGATCTTCAATCGGTCGCAGACAATCTCTGATAAATTCTTCCGTTAACTGCATATCAGCTACCTCTCAAACTCGCCAGCTGTTTCCCGAGTTCCGCGGGCGATTCAGCCGGCAGATTGCAGGCAAAGTTCTTACAAATATACGCGGTTGTTTTTTCGTTTGATTGTCTCCCGTCCAGCAAATTAATTTTCTCCTCACCGCGATTGGAGACGACAATAATGCCGTTCGAGCAGTAGTACTTATAAATCTCCCCGAGGAAACGATCGCGTTCTTTTTCGCCCACCAGGACTATTTCAATCTTATCGGAAATCATGTAATCATAGGCCGATACAGCTGAAATCATCCCATGGGGCATCTGATTTATCGTGGGTGCCAAGGCCGTTATGAATTTTTCGGCCCGCCCATAAAGGTCTTTATCACCGGTTATATCGGCCAGTTTTATCAACGAGTGTATCAAAATCGATCCCGGCGCCGGCAGAGCACCGTCGGTTATATCTTTGGGGCGGATAAAGTGGTCTTTTTGATTGGCGGGAGAGATATAAAGATTACCGGAATCATCGGAAAATAATATGATGGCACTGTTGGCCAGTCTTTTGGCGAGATTAATCCATTCAAAATCATAGACAATTTCATATAAATCGATTAATCCCTGAATTAAATAAGCATAATCCTCAAGAAATTGTCCGCCGGAAATTTTCGCCGATCGGTATGAGTGAAATAATTTATCTTCCCTGATTAATTTGTCCCTGATAAATTCGGCCGTCCTCAATGCCGCCGAACGAAATTTTTCTTCGCCGGCTATCTGGAAACCTCCGGCAAATCCGGAAATCGCCAGACCGTTCCATGAGGTGAGGATTTTATCATCCATCAAAGGCCGGATTCGTTTCTGACGTTCATTAAATATCAACTGTTTCTGCTCGTTTATAATCTTCTCAAACGAATGGGCATCAAATTCCGATGCTTCTCGATAACGATCCGAATCTCCGTTTATATTGGGTATGTTGGTCTGATGTTCGAAATTTCCTTTATCTGTGATATTATAGTAGCGGCAAAAATGGGCCGCATCTTCGCCAAGCAATCTCTCGATATCTGCTTTTTTCCAGACATAATATTTGCCCTCTTTACCTTCACTGTCGGCATCCAGCGACGAGTAAAATCCCCCATTTTCATCCTGCATTTCGCGAATTATAAAATCGAGTGTTTCCCGAACGATTTTCCTGTAAAATTCGTTGTGCGTGAGTTTGTAAGCGTCGCTGTATGTGACAGCCAGCAGGGCATTATCATACAACATTTTCTCGAAATGCGGCACCAGCCAGCCGGCATCGACCGAGTAGCGATGAAAACCGCCGCCGATCTGATCATAAATACCGCCACGCGCCATTGATTGCAGCGTATGCTCGACGGCATCCATCAGGTTTTCGTCGCCGTTTGATGCGTATATTCTCATCATAAATGATAAATCGATCGGGTGTGGGAATTTGGGTGCGGCACCGAATCCTCCATGGAGGGCATCATAACTTCTCATCAATTGAGTAATTGCAGTATCGATAATGGTCGTGTCGATCTTCCCGGCTGTTTCGCCGGGAGAATACGACGATTTTAAGGCATCGGTCAGAGATTGCGCATAATCTTCGATATTTTGGCGGTTATTTTTATATGCGGCCGCTATTTGCGTAATCAAACCTTTGAATCCGGGCCGACCATACATATCATCAGGCGGAAAATAGGTTCCGGCGAAAAATGGTCTTAAATCGGGCGTCAGGAAAACGCTCATCGGCCAGCCTCCGGAACCGTTGATGGCCATCGTGGCCGACATATATATTTGATCAAGGTCAGGGCGTTGCTCGCGATCGACCTTAATCGATACGAAATGCTCGTTTAATATGGCCGCGATTTCCTCGTTTTCGAATGATTCTTTCTCCATCACATGACACCAATGACAGGCGGCGTAGCCTATGGAAAGGAAGATCGGTTTATCTTCAAGGCGTGCCTTTTCGAGCGATCCGTCTGACCAGGGATACCAGTCGACCGGATTGTATGCATGTTGCAGCAAATACGGCGAGCTTTCATTTATTAAATGATTGGCCGACTTTTCGGAATTAATGTTTTCGGTCATATTTTTCATACTATGTTCTCTGAAACCGATTCAGACCTGCAATCATGATAAGTGTTATGCTCATGAACATTATGGATTCATTCACTCATGTATCCTTCTGCTAATAAATAAAACTCACCCTTATTTCTATAACCTGCGCCAAATCGGTTATGTTCCGAGCGCGGAGCGGACCGCGATAAATATACCTAACCGAAAGAGGTCGTATTTTTTAGCATTGTTTATAAGTCCGCTTCTTTTTACCGGGTCAGGAGTAAAAATAGGTCAAAATGGGCGGAGATACTCGATTTAACGGGAATCTTCCGAAAAAAACAGCTTGATAAAAGTCCGAATACCGGCGATATTGGCCTCGAAAAGGAGGACTTATGAGCGATAAGAAGAAGATACTTGTTGTCGACGATGAACCTGATATAGTAACCTGGCTGGCGACCATTTTTGAAGAAGGCGGATATGAGACCATTTCCGCATTCAGCGGGGCCGAAGCCTTCTCCAAAGCCAGAACCGAAAAACCTGATTTGATTACGCTGGATATATCGATGGACGATGAGTCCGGACTGAAAGCGCTGAGGAATCTTCAGGAATCCAAAGAGACAGGGAATATTCCAATAATTATCGTGACCGGTGTTTCGCCCGAGGTGAAGCGATTCATCGAGCGTAATAAAAAACTTCAATTGCCGGCCGCCTTTATGGAAAAACCGATCGACCGCCAGGAATTGCTCGAAAAAACCAAAGAGCTGGTCGGCTAGGCGGGGAAATTTTAATATTCAATAAAATAGGCAGACAATTTGTCCGCCTATTTTTTTATCTAGCGATTTATCTTAGCGCGCTATCCTGACTAACCGGCCGGTATCGAACCCGGTTCATGCTGCAAGATTTTGAATGCGCTTATCGGGCTGTTAAAGGCATTATGGCCGCCGGTCACGACGGATTAGTCCGTGTCCGATTTCATTCCGGTTTTGTGCATTTCATTTTCATGCAAAGAATCTTCCATGGGCATTGTTTTCGATGTTTTAATTTCCAGCTTGGCCAATTCCATATTGCACTTCGGGCAACGTCCCGGCTTATTCTGGACGACCGAATCCTGCGGCATCGGACAAAAATAGACCTCGCGATTATCCGTCTTCTCGACCGGGACCAATACCATTCCGCACTCCGGGCACTTGCCCGGACCGTACTGCAGAACCGAATAATGCTGCGACATCGGGCAGGTATAAATATTATGAGCGGCGGCTGCCATCATCGTTTCGGTCTTCGATTTTTCCTCAGTCCCGTGCATTTCATGCTCTTGCATCGGTTTGTCCATCTTCATCGGCGCGGATGATTTCAGCTCGAGCTTGACCAGTTCCATGTTGCATTTCGGGCAGCGTCCCGGCTTATTCTGGACGACCGAATCCTGCGGCATCGGGCAAAAGTAGACTTCGCGATTATCCGTCTTCTCGACCGGGACCAATGCCATTCCGCATTTCGGGCACTTGCCCGGACCGTATTGCAGAACTGGATAGTCTTGCGGCATTGGACAGGTATAAATATTATGAGCGGCGGTCTTCATCATCGTTTCGGTCTTCGAGTCTTCCTCAGAACTTTTCATTTCTTGCTCATGCTTCGGTTTGTCCATCTGCATCCCTTTGGCGGATTCCATGTCCACTTGCACCAACTCCATGTTGCACTTCGGGCATTTACCCGGCTTATCGGATATGACATCCGGATGCATGGGGCACGTATATTTTTGTTCGTCCGACCCGGCGGGCGCCGTGCCGGATTCGCCGGGAGAAAAGAATAGAAGCCCCAGACCGAATCCCAACACCAGCATGGCTGCTACTGTAATTAGAGCTTTCATGATTTCACCTCGTTTATCTTTCACCTGTTAACTCGCTAAATTCGACTGTTCCTTGTCGGAACTGTATTGCTAATGTCACATCTCCTCCTCGATATCGAGCAAATCCATCCGGCCCGACCAATTAGCATTAAAATCGACATGACCGTTCGACCTGACGGCAGCGCCATCGGTTATATTCGATAATACTCAATCAAATCCTATCATGTAAGATATTTAATGCCGTTCATGTTACTTGTAACAAAAACAATACTAAAACGGTTCACTTTTTTATTATATACGCCGGAAAAATCGGATTTTCATATCAGGTTTCATTTCAATGATTTGCAAACCCCGACCGAATTTGCAATAGAAGTCTAATATCTTGTGATTGAGCCGGTTAGATGAAACCTACGTCATACTGCCCACTCTTTGGTCGAAAGATTTCCCTTGCCAAAAAAATTTAAAACTGTTATCTCCATTTTACCGGGCGATAGGAAGGGGAGATTTTTGTTATAACATGAGGCACGGTAAGAAAAAGTCGCTATTGGAACCGATTCGGCAGAATCTGGTCCAAAGATTATCCAACACCGATGTTCGTTTGCGACGAAAAGTGCTTCGCGGTCTAATAATTTTTGTCGGGCTGTTTTTAATCTATTCATTTTTCAGCGGAACATTCGGATTTGTCAGGATTGCCAGATTAAATATTCAAAAAAATCATCTGCAAAAAGAAAATCATCGGTTACTGGTCAAACTTGTAACCGCCGAAATAATCCAGAAGCGCCTTCAGAATGATCTGGATTATATTGAATATATCGCCCGCACCCGTCACCATCTCTCTCGTCCGGGCGAAGTTATTTATCGTCTCAAGTATTAAGTCTTAATGCCGCCGCTCAAATCAGAAGGGATTATTCTTAAATCGGTCAACTGGAAGGAGCAATCCAAAGTCATCACCGTTTTTACCGATAATGCCGGGATGCAGACGATTATCGACCGCGGCGGTCGCTCTTTGAAGACCAAACGTGGCCGGATGATGACTTTCGCACGGCTGGAGATCGCTTATTTCAAATCTGAAAAATCAGGCACCGGCTATGTGGCCGAGGCCGAGCCGCTGGAGACATTTCAATTCGAAAAGGAGGGGACGCTCGGACGACTGGCTTTCGCCTCGGCGGTCTTGGAGTTGCTCTACGATTTACTGCCCAAAGACGAACCCCAGGAAGAGCTTTATAATCTGACTATCAGCTATCTTCGACTGATAAATTCGAAAGCGAAGTCATCGATTATTCCGCTTTTTTTATGCTATTTTTTGAGACTTTTATCTCTTCTAGGTTATCGGCCGAATTTTTCCGGATGTATCGCCTGCGGCAAGGATAAAGGAAAAACGGCAATACCCGATTCAAACGGCGGCCGATTTCATCTGTTTTCGCCCGAGCGCGGCGGGCTGGTATGTTCGGCTTGCCAAATCGCCGGGGAATACTATATTAAGCTTCAATCTGACCGGCTCTATAAAATAAACAGCCTTCAGACGGCCTCACTTGTGGAGGCGGTGGAACTGAAATTAAAACTGGAGGAAGCCGAAGAGATTCTGGAATTGCTTATAGGTTTTTTGAAATATCAAACCGGCAGCAAAGATTTAAAATCGCTTCAGTTTCTGGAAAAACTGAAAAAAACGAATTTGAAATTGTAAGAAAGTGCACCATGGCAAACAAAGCTGACGATAAGATGAGCCGACTGGTTTCGCTCTGTAAGCGGCGCGGATTTATTTATCAATCATCGGAAATCTACGGCGGTTTGAATTCCTGCTGGGATTACGGGCCGCTTGGCTCCGAGTTGAAACGCAATATCAAAACTTTCTGGTGGGAAGCGATGACCAACCGGCGCGATGACGTCGAAGGATTGGACGCGGCTATATTGATGCATCCCGCCGTCTGGAAGACATCGGGGCATGTCGATGAGTTCACCGATCCGCTGGTCGACTGTAAAACCTGCAAATCTCGTTTTCGTGGAGATGAGCTTAAAGATAAAACCAAATGTCCGGTCTGCGGCAATCAGACTCTGACCGAATCCCGGCAATTCAACCTGATGTTCAAAACCTTTATGGGGCCGGTCGAAGATGACACTTCGATCGTTTATCTTCGCCCGGAGACGGCGCAGGGGATATATGTCAATTTTCTCAACGTCAAAAATTCGGCGCGGCAGAAAATACCTTTTGGTATCGCTCAGATAGGCAAAGCATTTCGTAACGAGATTACGCCGGGGAATTTTATTTTCCGCACCCGTGAGTTCGAGCAAATGGAGATGCAGTATTTTATTCATCCATCGGAGGATGAAAAATGGTTCGAATACTGGAAAGGTGAGCGCTGGCAATGGTATCTGGAACTCGGTATCCGCAAGGAAAAGCTTCGCTGGCACGAACATGGCCCGGATGAGCTGGCGCACTATGCCAAAAAGGCATTTGATATCGAGTATGAATTTCCTTTCGGCTGGAAAGAGCTGGAGGGTATTCATAACCGCACCGATTTTGATTTGTCGCGTCATCAGGATGCTACCGGCAAGGATCAACGATATATCGATGAGCGCTTCAAAGAGAAATTCATACCGTATATAATCGAAACGTCGGCCGGATGCGACCGCACGCTCTTAACGGTCCTGGTCGATGCTTATGATGAAGATCCCTCACGCGGAGAAAAATCAACCGTGCTGCGATTCTCGCCCAAGATCTCGCCTATTAAAGCAGCCATATTTCCACTGGTTAAAAAGGACGGGATGCCGGAGATTGCCGTCAATATTTATAAAATTCTGAAGACGCAATTCAAAGTATTCTACGATGCCGGCGGTTCGGTCGGCCGGCGTTATGCGCGAATGGATGAGGCCGGCTGTCCATACTGTATCACGATCGATGGTCAGACAAAAGAAGATGACACCGTCACGATCCGTGATCGCGACAGCATGGAGCAGACGCGGCACAAAATCGCCGAGCTGGCCGATTTCCTTCAGAACGCGGTTGAATAATGGATATATTGAAGTATATCCTTAAAAAACGGTTGTTTCCAAGCCGATTTGCTTTGTCAAACGATACAATTTTTCAAAGTTACGTATCGGCAGGTCAAATAAAGAATAACGCTGTCGATTACGCAAAATAGCTACGACATATCTGTGCGCCGACCACAAATCCTAAAACCGCATCCCCAGTTGCTGGAAGATAAACGACCATTCATCGACGAGCTCTTCAATGGTGATACTTTTCGGGACATTCTGGCCGTGTCCGGTTTGCCTCTGCAACCGAAACAGAATTGGATTATCCGATGACGTCGCGGCCTGCATAGCGGCGGTCATCTTGCGTGCATGAAGCGGATCGACCCGGGTATCATGATCGGCAGATTCAAACAGCACGGCCGGATAGGCGACTCCCTTTTTGACATGTTGATACGGCGAATAAGCGTAAAGATATTTAAATTGATCCGGATTATCCGCCGAGCCGTACTCGGGGACCCACAACTCGCCAATCAAAAATTTTTGATACCGCAGCATATCGAGAAGCGGCCGCCAGCACTCGACTGCCTTCATCAAATCGGGTCGCTGCACCATCACGGCCCCGACCAGGAGACCGCCGTTACTGCCTCCCTCAATAGCCAGTTTCTGTGGATTAGTGTATTTATTGTTAATCAGCCATTCGCAGGCGGCGATAAAATCATCGAAAACATTCTGTTTGTTTTCCAGCATTCCGGCCCGATGCCATTCTTCGCCGTATTCGCCTCCGCCGCGAAGTTGCGCATCGGCGTAGACGCCGCCCCGACTCAGAAACATCGTTCGGGTTCGCGAAAAAGAAGGTGTCTCATTGCTGGCGAAACCGCCGTAACCATAAACGATGGTCGGATTGTTGCCGTCCAGTTTAATATCCTTCCGGTGCACCAGAAACATCGAAATCTCTGTCCCGTCTTTCGAGGGATACCAGACCTGCTCGACGGTATACTGCGAAAGGTCGAGGTCGGTTTTGATGTCATCCAGAATCGTCATCTGGTCAGTATTAAAGTCATAGCGATAAATCCGCGGCGGAATAAAAAACGAGTTATAACCGAAAAGAAGTTCGTGACCTTCATATTCATAACCAAGCACATGGTCATAATAGCTGATAATCGATCCGATAGCAGGCAGTTCAATATCCTTTTTGAATTTGCCTTCATCGGAATAAATCGATAGCCGACTGGATGCATTCTGTAGTCGACTGACCACGATATTACCGCCGACAATCGCCAGATGCTCGATCGGGAATTCGTCTTCGGGGATCACCTCTTTCCAGAACTTCATTTGCGGCTGCTTGAAACTGCCATTCATCACTTTGAATTTGGGCGCATTATAATTGGTCAGCACATAAAAGTCATTTTTCCTCAGAAACACTGAGTAAAGCGCTTCAGTGGTATCGGTCAGGCGAATAAAATCATTATCTTTTTTCAGGTTTTTCAAATACAATTCCGCCCTCGACCAGCCCATATAAACCGGTACCAGAAGATAACTCCCGTCTTCGGAAAGCTGCACGTCGCACCACTCGGTTTTATCCCGCCCCTCACCGAAAATCAACGGGTCGTCATGATAGTCGTTGCCGACTTTATGAAAAAATACTTTTCGGTAATACTGTTCCTCACCCGGCGGGACCGTTCCCGAGTCGGGGTAACGCGTGTAGTAAAAGCCGCTGTTGTCGTTCAGCCAGGCAATGCCGGCGGCTCTGGCGTAGAGAATACTGTCGGTCAGATCTATTTTCTTGTCGACGTCATGTATAAAGAGAGTGCTGTTTTCGCTCCCCTGGGAAGATTTCCCGAAAGCGATATATTTTCCGTCCGATGACAGATACCACCAATCCATCGCGACCGTATTATCGCTGCTGAAATGGTTGGGATTTATGATCACTTCCGGCTCGGCCTCGGGGGTTCGTTTCATGAGCAAGACCGGATGTTCTTCGTCGCCCCCGCGCTTCATGTAGAAATATTTCCCGCCCGCCATGGCCGGATTGTCGACATAACCGATGCGCATAAGTTCCTCGATGCGCTTATGCACTTTCTCGCGATCCGGGTACTTTTTAATATATTGCCGGCAATATTCATCCTGCTTATCTGCCCATTCCCGGACCTCGGGATTTTCGCCGTCCTCCAGCCAACGGTAATTGTCTGTTATTTCGACTCCATGCAGGGTATCCGTAACCGGTTCGATTTTCGTCGACGGCGGCTGCTGCCCGCACGATGACAGCAGCATCGCGGAAAGTCCGACCGCCAGGGCAAAACCGATAAAGTGTACAATTTTGTTTTCCTGATTGAATAGTTTCATGAAAACTCCCCAAGAGCGTAAGGTTGTGTAATCATTGCAAATATTATTTCGCATTTTGCAATACTCCAAATGATGTTTTTTGTTGTCTATAATTTACAGTAATTATTAAGCTTGAGCAACAATCGAGCGCGGATATTTGATAAATTCGTATGATTTAATAAAAAAAGCCGGGCGTCAAACCCGGCTTGGAAAAAACGGACGCATTTTACTTCATATGTTTCGAGACCAGTTTGGTCATCTCGAACATATTGACTTTCACCTTTCCGCCAAAAAGCGGCTTCAGTTTGTCATCGGCCATGATCTCTCTCATGTTGGCCGGATTCTGAAGATTGTTTCTCTTGATGTAGGCCCAGAGTTTTTTGGTAATCTCTGTCCGAGGAATCGCCTTTTCACCGACAACCGCACCGAGAGCTGAATCCGGCTGCATCGGTTTCATGAAGGCGGGATTCGGCTTGCGGGGCGTTTTCTTTTTTGGGGCCGCTTTCTTTTTCGCGACAGCCCTTTTCTTCGGGGCCGCCTTCTTGGTCACCTTTTTCCTGGCCGTTGCCTTTTTTCTCGGAGCCGCTTTTCTCTTCATCGTTGTTTTTTTCTTAGAGGCCGCTTTCTTTTTCATGGTCGATTTCCTTTTTGGTGCCGCTTTCTTTTTCACGGTCGCTTTCTTCCTCGTGGTTTTTCTTTTGGTTGTTTTTTTTACTGGCATCCCATCCTCCTTCAAATAGGGGATAATTAATTATTAATTTTTACTTTTTTGTACTTACTTAATGCCGCAACCCTCCTATATAAAAGGCTTCTTTAACGCCCGAACCTCTGAGCTATTATCGGAATTAAACTCATATTGAAATATATACGCAAGAAAAATCTTACAGTTTTTTAATTTTTTTTCACTATAAATCTCACGGTAAAATCAGTCTATTTCGAGCCGAGTATCGCCATTTTCGAGCTTATGGCGATCTCTGCAATTCGTAGAGCTTCCTTTATATCAAGATAGGTCGTATTGATAACCAGATCATAGACGGCAGGATCATCGATATTTCGGCCAAAGTTGTTACGTACAAATCCGGCTCGTTCCTTATCGAGTTTTTCGATTTCTTTCTCAGCGTCCTCCTGACTGAATCCCTGGAATTTAATCAGGTTTTCGATCCGTTTCGGTTTGGCCGCGATGACGCGAAAATGAATGCCCTGTTCGCGGGTCAGCATATGACTGGCACCGCGACCGACGACGACCACTCCCCCCAGTTTGGAGATTGACATGATGACTTTATAGAGATGTCTGAAATAATCCGAGGCATCGATATACATCCCCTTAAAAACACCCTCGAACCAGAGTTCGACCTGGGAGCGGACTTTGTCATCCAGCGATTCGATTATTTGCCGACGGTATCCGGAAGAGTTACAGATTTCATCGATAATTTCCCGATGTAAAAGTTGATAGCCCAGCTTGGCCGCCAGTTGCTCGGCAAGATATGAACCCTGACTGCCCCGTTGACGGCTGAGCGTGACAATCGGCTTTGTGGACGGTTCCTTGCCGTTCTGCTCGGCTTCAATTCGGCTCTTGCGTTCCACCTCCCATTTTTTAAACTGCCTATTTATGAGCGCTTCAATGGAACTCATAATTCCTCCTTATTTTATCTATGAATCCAATGACTTATTTTCTTGAAGCCGGTTTTTATACAACCGGGCGTACTGATCAGCCGATGACCGTGATGAAAAATGCTCAAGCGCCCGATGGTATCCGGCCTCCGCCAACCTGTCTCTCAAATGGTCATCCCCCGACAGGCGCTGTAACGCCTCGGCCAGTCTTTCGGAATTATCGGGCGGAACGAGCAGACCGGTTTCACTGTGTTCAATGATATCGGTGATACCACCCGATCTGGTTCCGATGACCGCTGTCCGGCAGAGCATCGCCTCGGTCAATATCAAGCCGAAACCTTCATTCAGAGAGTTAAGAACCACGACTGCCGCTTTATTATAGATTTCCCGAAGCTTCTCCTGTGAGACCGGATTAAGAATTTTAATATTCTCGCCGAGATTATTCCGTGCAATTAACTCTCTAAGATTTGCTTCTTCCGGCCCGACCCCATAAATTTCCAGTCGTATTTCTGGTCGAGTCTCATGGACTATTTTAATAGCCTCTATCAGATAGTCGAGCCGTTTCTGTTTTGTTAATCTCGATATGGCTACCGCAAGATTGTCATTTTTCTGTATTTTTCCGTCCGGGTAAAAAACCGTCTCGTCATTGGGAAGCGGGACCACTTCGATTTTGTCTTTAAGCGAGTCGTCCTGTTTCAGCAGTAACTCCCTGAGATAATTCGAGACAACCGTCCATTTCTCGGCTTCTTTTATAGCCGGTTTAAGATAGATAAACAGAAACGAAAACCTGGTCAATAATCTGATATCGGTTCCATGCGAGCTGATGAATAATTTTATGCGCTCTTTATACTTTTTCTTGAGCCATTTGCCGATCACGCCGCCGGGGACAATCCAGTGAATTGAGACGACCGAAATGTTTTCCCTTTCAATTACCTGCGAGGCCAGCCGGAAAAAAGATCTTAAAAATTTATACAGGCGAATTAGTTTAAACGGGTTTTTTAGTACCTGCCGGTGCATATCGCCCCGGTAGGCGAGAGTCTCCTGATTCTCGGAGCCGTAGCGGAATCGATAAATCCTGATACCCTCTATCTCTTGGTACTCCGGAATGCCCTTATCGTGCGGCGCAATAACATATACCTCAATATCGTTTTTCATAAGTTTCCGCGCCAGCAGATGCAGAAACACGCCCGCAAAATCCCCTTCCCGACGGATATAATTATGGGTGATGAATAATACTTTCAGCGGTTTTATTTGATTTGTATTTTTATTCAGTGCATTCTCTCCCATAAATAATCCGCCGCTCCGCAGTCGATAAAAATACGCTCCGCCTTCGAACTTTGTCGTTTAACATTTGTTGTAATTTTATTATGATATATAAAATATATATGGTCAATAAACAAGGGAGACTTGCGGTATGCAAAATTTCACTTTCTATCTGCCGACCAAATTGATCTTCGGGCCGGGTGAAATCAGCAAAGTGGGCACCGAGGCCAAAAAGCTCGGCGAACGCGCCCTGATTGTCACCGGCAAACGCTCCGCCTCGGCCTCAGGCATTATAAACAGGGTTACCGATTACCTGGAAAAGGAAGGCGTCTCGGCGGTTGTCTTTGATAAAATCGAACCGAATCCCCGCACCTCAACCATAGATGAAGCCGCCCGGCTGGCCAACGACAATAAGTGTGATTTCATAATCGGTCTCGGCGGCGGCTCGCCGATGGACGCCGCCAAGGGTATCGCGGCCGCAGCGGCGGAGAAAAAACCGATTTGGGAATTCATCTATCATGGACAACCGATTCCCCAAAAAATATCGAAAGCGCTTCCTCTGCTGGAAATCCCGACGCTGGCTGCCACCGGCTCGGAGGCCGATGCCGGGGCGGTTATCACCAACTGGGAGACGCACGAAAAAGCGGTCCTGAACAGCCCGCTTTTATTTCCGAAGGTATCGATAATCGATCCCGAATTGACCATCACCGTTCCCAGAGATTACACCATTGACGGCGGCATAGACATTATCGCGCATGTTATCGAAGGTTTTTTCACCGGTGCTGATCATACACCCATCCAGGATCGTCTTTCACTCTCTATCGTCAAAACCGTGATGGATTATTTACCGCAGGCGATTGCGCATCCGGACGACATCAATGCCCGCTCACAACTGTCATGGTGTTCGGCGATGGCATTATCGGGCATGATTAACTCCGGGCGCGGCGGTCCCTTTCCGCTCCATGCCATGGAGCATGCCCTTTCGGGACATTATGATATTTCACACGGCCTTGGCCTGGCGCTCCTGCTGCCCCGCTTGATGTTTTACACCTACGGAGCGCGGGTCGAGAAATATGCTCTTATGACACGCGAGCTGTACAAAGTCGACGAGGAAAAATCGGATGCCGATCTAGCCCACCAGGCAGTGCTGGATACGATTGAATTTCTCAAATCGGTCGATCGATATATTTGTATGCCGGAGATAGGCATCAAGGATGACTCCAAATTCGAGCAGATGGCCGATGATACACTGAAATTATACTCGGCCCGCGGTGATTATCTGGACAACCCGCGACCGCTGTATAAAAAAGATATCATAAAAATATTCGAGATGTCGATGTCGGCTTTACCGGAATTTTGATAAAGCAGGTCAAACCTCTCCGCGGCCCTACTTCAAGACTCGGAGAGAATTGACCTACTCTTGGTCGGTGTCGATCAACGGCAGGACACCATTCGGATCGAATTTATCTTTGATTTTTATCGAATAGATTGCCGATTGATTGTCACCCGGGTTCAAATAGGTGTCGGCGAACTTTTTATAGTCAATCGGCTGCATGACAATATTCTCGAATTCATTCCTTATGGACAAGGGCAAAGCGCGAAATGTGGCGGTTATTATTTTACCCAGAAGGCCCCATGATGGCGAGTAAATCTTCACGATATCAAAACCGGAGACCGATTTAAAACA
>CAYXTW010000010.1:67838-79509 GCA_964467955.1 uncultured Ignavibacteriaceae bacterium
ACGACGAGAATATTTTTGAATTTTTCTCCGACCGGGACAATGTTATTCCCGAATCCGGCGATAAAGAGCTTCCATTTATATTCATTTGCCAGTGTGAACAACCGTGCCGCTTCGGCAGCCGTCTCCGGATGAAAAGTAGGCACTTTCTTCTGACTCGTTACCCGGTCATCGGGAAATTCATCCGACAAAATCTTAAGAAATTCCTTCATATTCATGCTTCGCGTATAATGTTATTGAAAATCGCCTTAAAGTCAATAAATTAGATTTAACATTGACTGCAGGGGTGAATTTGCAGATGACGGAGGCAAAAAATAATCATACATTCCAACTTGCTTACATTATACTCGCAGTCCTTTTCCTTATAAAATTTTTACCCTATCTTTATCCCGGCGGCCGCTTTTGGGGTTTTAATCATCTGATTTTTCTGCCGAATGCTATTGCCATTATCTATGCCATTATCGCTGTTTTTGCCCTGGCCTTGCCTTTTTTTAAAAGAAGTCATCGAATAAGCGAAGTCTTTATCGATGACTTTTCCGAAATATTCTTCGAATCGAAGTATAAATATTTAAATCGCCTGATATTCGTTACTATAATGGGCGGCCTTTTTATAATTTTCTCCGCCCCAACGCATTTTCTCGGTGACGGTTATCTTCAAATTGCCAATCTCACCTCCAAAGCAAGTATGGTCTATAAATGGTCCGAGAGGGGAACAACATTACTGGTTGAGACAATCCAAAATTTATTGGGTGAAAAAAGCGAAGATACTGCCATAACCGCTTTCCAATTACTCTCGATTTTTTCGGGACTGGTATCCGTCTATTTTTATTTCCTGATCGCGGATATTTTGTCGGAGAACAAGGGATTAAAGATACTGGTCTTTTGCGTTTTGCTTTTCTCGGGCACGCTCCTTTTATTCTTCGGCTATATAGAAAGCTACCCGGCCCTGATAGCGTGCTATTCGGCATTTATATACTTCGGCCTTAAATCTTATAAAACCGGAACAGGATTAATATTTTCAGCAATTGCATTGATTATCGGCATCGCCCTGCATTTTCAAATGTTGATATTTCTGCCGGCAATCCTGTTTTTGCTTTTGTCGCAGGATTTCAGTCTAAAAATATATAGGAAAATCCGCGTACTGCTCTTGCTTGGCATCGCGGCCCTTTCAATAATTTTTATTCTTGTTTTCGCCTATTATTATTCCAATTCTCTTTTTGTGGAAAACATTTTCCTTCCCGCATTCGAAGGAAAACCAATGACTCCTTCCTATGCAATTTTCAGTTTCGCCCATATCGGTGATATTGTCAATCAACTGATTCTGCTTTCGCCCCTTTTGCCGTTATTATTTTTCTGCGGTCTGAAGCAATTAAGATATTCGCTTAAGAAAAAGACTATCGTTTTTCTGCTCATAAACTCTTTATCCGCTCTTTTCTTTTTGTTCGTCATCGATCCCCGGCTTTCCATGCCGCGCGATTGGGATCTTTTTTCATTATGTGGTTTCGCCCCCGGACTGCTTTTCGTTTCATTGCTCGACGGGAAAATGCCTATTTTCAAGCAAAAGCTTATTTTATCCTTTACGCTGTTTCTAATCGGGGCATCATTGCCCTACCTTATGACTAACCTCAATGAAAAATCATCCGTCAGATACACCGAGCATTTTATAAACTTCGATATATACCGAAATAGAATTACTTTTTTGAATTTGAGAAATTACTATTATGATAAAGGCGATCGTACAAAAGTCGATTCTCTTAATGCCCTTTATGCGGAATATTATCCGTATGTCAGGGAATACGGCCGGGTTTATTCAGCGATCAAGCAGGGAGATATTTCTGGCGCCAAACAGCTGGCGCTGACGCTGCCGGACGATCGTTTTTCGGTAGATTATTATAACATGTGGACGACACTTCATTACCTTGACGGAGACTATCAGGCGGCCCTGGAATCTTCGAAAAAAGCCATTCAGCTGGACAGATATTCCGCCCAGTCTTATCTCTACCTGGGTATGGCTTATCGCGAGCTGGGATATTCCGATAGCGCTCTTAATGCTTTTCATGAAGGCTATACTTTGAATCCAACCAATACAAGTGTCTTGGTCGAAATGATTTCTATTTTTCAGGACAGTAATAAATATGATTCCTCAATCATTTTTTCCCGCCGACTACTTGATATTGATTCCACCAGCGCCGACTCATTTTACTTCTTAACCCTGGCCTTTCTGGAACAGCAAATGATGGACAGCGCGCGCGTTTATGGCCGGCTTTATAGAAAATACGGCGTGAGTGATCCGCAGTTCAATTCCAGATGGAACAAGATCGGAATCGAGCTTGAAAAACAATTGAAAAATAATTAGGTCCGGTATCATGATAATATCAATAATCATTTAATTTGGATGACCGAATAGAGGTAAATATATAATTCGAATTCCGTGATTTATGAAGGCTTCGGCAAAAAATAATATCGTGATTTCCGCTTATCTTGTAACAGTACTGCTTTTCTTGATTAGATTTGTACCATTTTTTTATCCCGACGGCCGCTTCTGGGGTATTAATCATCTGATTTTCCTGCCGAATGCTTTTGTTATTACTTATGCCGCTATCGCAATTCTGGCTATGATAATGCCTTTTTTCAGGCAATCCTCTCATATGAGCGAGGCCTTTATCAATAACTTTTCCAAAATATTCTTCGAGTCAAAATATAAATATATACATCGTCTGATATTTATCGCGGTGATAAGTCTTTCTTGTATTATTTTCGCCGCCCCGACACATTTTCTGGGTGACGGATATACCGCCCTGTCGAATCTTGCTTCCGATTCAGGAACAGTTCTTCGATGGAGTGAGAAAGGAATAACTTTTTTGCACTCTATAATTCAGTCTCTTCTCGGACCGAAAAACAAGCAGACGGCTCTTTTGACTTTTCAAATCACGGCGATTTTATCGGGTGTAATTTCGATTTGGTTTTTCTTTTTGATAGCGGAATTTCTGTCTGACAACAAAAGCAAAAGGATTTTGGTATTCTTTACATCACTATTATCCGGAATTCTTCTTTTATTTTTCGGGTATGTCGAAAATTATCCTTTGATCTGGATTGCACTTACCGGATTTGTATATTTCGGACTGCGCTATTTGACTTCAGGTCGCGGCCTGGCCGCCGGTATATTCTTTCTTGCTTTCGGGTTATTTATTCATCTTCAGATGAGTATGCTTATTCCTGCTTTTGTCTTTTTGATTTTTTGCCGGGGCAGAGGGCTGGCTGTTTTTAAACAATATCGGACTTTGCTGATTTCGCTGGCCGTCGCCTTTTTAATTGGGGGTTTTATTATTTTCGTTCATATCTATAAAACCGATTTGTATTTCGAGGATATCTTTTTGCCTTTATTCAGCAGTAAGGGTTTCAGCACCACAAATTTTGCTTTCAGCGGCACGCACCTGACTGATATCGTAAACGAGTTGCTCTTGCTTTCCCCGATATTCCCGGCATTAATAGTCCTGTCTTTTAATGAATTAAAGCACATATTTAAAAATGGTGTCACGTTTTTCCTTATACTGATTACGCTTTCAAGTTTTTTGTTTGTTTTGTTTATTGATCCGAAACTCGGCATGGGCCGGGACTGGGATTTATTTTCGTTTCTGGGTTTTGGATTTACTCTATTGCTCATATATTCGATACCGAAAAAGCACTTCACGGCATTAAGGAAATATATACCGACAATGGTTATCTATCTTATCGTGACGGCAGTTCCCTATTTATTGATAAATCTCAATCGGGACACCTCTATCAAGTACGCAAAATATCTTATTGACCTTGATCATGAGAAATCATATTCGAATCTGGTCATTATGCGATTGTATTATCAGGAATTGGGTGATAGTCAAACCGCCGATTCTCTGAATGCCGTATTCTTTGAACGATTTCCCAACGAAAAGAAAATTTTTGATGCGTTTAATGTGTTGAATAGTGGTGATATCAACAGGGCAAAGGAAATGGCGAAAGATATCGTCCCCGACAGGCTGTCCGGGCACTACCATAATTTTCTAAGTGCCTTGTACATGTGTGTAGGTCGGCTTGATGACGCTCTTGACGAATCCAATAAGGCAATACAGCTTGGAATGTATAACTATAGGTTTTTTGTCAATCGTGCCTGGATTTTCAGCCGGATGAAACAATATGACAGGGCCCTGGAATCAGCCAGGGTCGCCTATAGTCTATATAATAATGATGATGACGTCCTCAGCGCTTTTGCATGGATAAATATTTTGGCCGATAAACCGGATTCTGCTATAACGTATGCCTATAAATTAATCGAACTCGATTCCGGGGACGTCTCGGGTTATTATTTTCTATGCCGTGCGTATGCGGAGAAGGGAATTCCCGACAGCTCCTTGAGGTACTATAATTTATATCAGAGATCAGGATACATGGATGCTTTCTATGATAACAAGTTAGCCGAACTCAAGCACATGATCGAGGGACTGCGATAATCGATGGGGTGAAAAAAAGACCTCCGCAGATTTCTGCAGAGGTCCTCTTTTGAAAGTATACTGCGAAGTATCTTTTAGTACATTCCGCCCATGCCGCCGCCCATCCCGCCGGCCGGCATCGCCGGAGCCTTTTCCTCTTCAGGCTTGTCACTGATGACCGCCTGTGTCGTCAGAAGCAAACCGCTGATCGAGGCGGCGTTTTCCAGAGCGATACGAGTCACCTTGGTCGGATCGATCACACCGGCCTTAATCAGGTCTTCATAAGTATCGGTTTCGGCGTTATAACCAAAGGCGCCGTTTTCTTTCTTGACCCGATCGACAACGATTGAACCTTCAACACCGGCGTTGTTGGAAATCTGACGAATCGGTTCTTCCAGCGCACGACGAACGATATTGACACCGGTCATTTCATCGGCGCCTAATTTCAATGAATCAAGAGCGTGAATTGAGCGCAGGAAGGCAACACCGCCGCCGGGGACAATACCTTCCTCGACCGCCGCACGAGTGGCGTTGAGAGCATCCTCGACACGCGCCTTTTTCTCTTTCATCTCCGTTTCGGTCGCGGCACCGACGTTAATAACGGCCACGCCACCGGCCAGCTTGGCCAGACGTTCCTGAAGTTTCTCGCGGTCATAATCGGATGTAGTGTCATCAATCTGCTTCCGAATCTGCCCGATTCTCGCTTTAATATCTTCGGTTTTGCCGCCGCCCTCGACTAAAGTCGTATTGTCCTTATCAACGACGATTTTCTTGGCCGTCCCGAGATCGCCGGTATTCACGTTTTCAAGTTTCAGGCCCAGTTCCTCGGAGATAACCTTACCGCCGGTTAGAATGGCGATATCTTCAAGCATCGCTTTACGACGATCCCCGAATCCCGGGGCCTTGACCGCAGCGATTTTGAGAGTTCCGCGCAGTTTATTAACGACCAGAGTCGCCAGCGCTTCACCCTCGATATCCTCGGCGATAATCATCAACGGCTTACCCATCTGAGCGATTTTCTCGAGAATCGGCAGCAGGTCCTTCATTGATGAGATTTTTTTGTCATGAATCAAGACGAGTGATTCTTCCAGAATCGCTTCCATGTTGTCGGGATCGGTCACAAAATAAGGCGAGACATATCCACGGTCGAACTGCATCCCCTCGACCACTTCCAGAGTCGTCTCGGTGGTTTTTGATTCTTCAACCGTGATAACACCGTCCTTGCCGACTTTTTCCATCGCATCGGCAATTTTGCCGCCGATAGCCTTGTCATTGTTGGCCGAGATAGTCCCGACCTGACTGATTTCGGTCTTGCCCGAAACCGGCTTGGACAATTTCTTTATTTCTTCAACCAGAGTCAACACGGCGGTGTCAATACCGCGCTTTAAAGCCATCGGATTAATACCGGCCGTCACCGCCTTGACACCTTCGCGATAAATCGCCTGGGCCAGAACGGTGGCCGTCGTGGTTCCATCACCGGCAACATCCGAGGTTTTCGAGGCCACCTCTTTGACCATCTGGGCGCCCATATTTTCAAAATGATCTTCCAGCTCGATTTCCTTGGCCACCGAAACGCCGTCTTTGGTAACGGTTGGCGAACCGTATTTTTTATCGAGAATCACATTGCGGCCTTTAGGACCCAAAGTAACCTTAACCGCATCGGCCAGCTTATCAACACCTGCTTTTAGCTTCTCGCGAGCGGAAGCATCATATTCTATAATCTTTGGCATTTTTCCACTCCTTCATTTATTATTTAATTGTTGCCAGAATATCGGACTCGCGCATAATCAAACGCTCTTCGCCATCAATCGTAACTTCCGTTCCGGAATACTTGCCGTAGAGAATCCGGTCACCCTTTTTCACCTCCAGCGGAACCAGTTTTCCGTCCTCGGTGCGACCCGGACCAACTTCGATAACCTCGCCCTCCTGGGGCTTCTCTTTAGCGGTGTCCGGAATAATAATACCGCCCTTTTTCATTTCAGCCGGCTCCAGCGGCTTAATAAGAACTCGATCAGACAACGGTTTTACAACCATACTTAAACCTCCTTTAGTTTTTAAAAGTCTGTCAAAATTCACTATCTCATCATAGCCTTCGTTAGCACTCACTTCTATTGAGTGCTAACAGGTCGCTAAATATACCCTTTTACGCCGGAATGTCAAGAAATTTCAAAAAAAATTATGATTTGCTGAAAATATTTATATATAATTGTGGGATATTGACTTACACAGCTATTTGGTTTGAAAATCGGCGATAATTTTTAATCCTTCGAGCGTCAAAATACTATTTACCGATTCAATAAACCTGCTGTCCGCTGAAAAATCAGCGGCCAGACCTCCGGTGGCGATGACTCTGGTGTCCCGGCCCAGTTCAATCCTGATGCGTTCGATGATTGAATCGACCAGCCCGACCGTGCCGTAAAAAAGGCCTGATTTAATCGAATCGGCGGTGTTTCGTCCTATGATATTTTTCGGGCGCTCGATGTTGACTTCGAAAAGTTGTGCCGCTCTTTTGATCAGTTCGCGGCTTGAGGTTTCCGGACCGGGGGCAATTACGCCGCCCAGGTACACCCCGTTTTCGTCGATAACATCGAACGTCGTCGCCGTCCCGAAATCGACGACAATTATCGGCCCGCCCGGATTAGCATAGGCGGCAACCGCGTTGGCGATACGATCGGCCCCGACCGCTTTCGGATTTTCGTAACCGATTTTAATCGGCAGTTTTATCTCCGAGGATACAATCAACGGGATTATCGAAAGATATTTGTCCGACATTTTTTCATAGACAGGTTTCAGTCGTGGAACCACCGAAGCCATTACGACCCTATTCAATTGCGAGATTTTAATATTGAGTTTTTCCAGCAGACCGGTGACGAAAAATCCGCACTCATCGACGGTTAATGTATGATTCGACGCCACCCGGAAATGATCGACCAGTCGTTCGCTATCATACACGCCGATAACGGTGTCGGTATTGCCTATATCAATCGCCAGAAGCATATGCAGAATATATCCTTTGTCGCAGCCAATGTCAATTGCTCTTCAGTGTCTGTTCATTAGTTGAACAGACGTTATTTTTAAAAATCATAAATATTTACCGATATATAAATTGATAGGTTTTTATTTTATTAACGGGAGGTCGCCATGAAGAAATTATCCGTATCCATATTGATTTTGCTGCTTTTTTTCACTCTTGGCTGCAATAAAAAGGTGACGGTGGTAAAGGTTGCCTCGGCTGAAGACAATCTTAATCAATACGATAGTCCGTCGCAGGATAATATCAATGGCTCCGAAAATCATTTGCAACAGGCCAAACGATTTTACGCCGAAGGCAAATACAGCCAGGCCCGGAAACATTGCGAAAAAGCAATCGAACTTGATCATCGCAACTGGGGGGCGCACTATTATCTCGGTCTGACCCTGCAAAAAAGAAAAGAATATACGGTTTCGATTGAAGCGCTGGGTGTCAGCCTGAAGTATGCGCCGAATAACAAGTTCGTCAAATCGGAAATCCATTACGCCATCGGTTATAGCTGGGAGAATCTGGGTAATCAGAAGAAAGCGATGGAAGAGTACGATCAGGCGCTGGCTTTTAATCCCGGAAATGATTCGGCGCGCCAGGCGCAAAATCGAATCAAGGTCAATAAAACCATGAAAAACTGGGATAAAGGCCGGGAAATCAAATACGACGGATAGTCTAAAAAGACAGCAGGAAACCGGTTGATTTATGTCAGCCGGTTTTTTTATGGACAGCATCGTAGGAAAAAACCCCGGAATTGGCTATATTAGGCTCATGAGAGAAAAACCGACCATTACTTTCCGACTGGGTGACGACTTTTACGACAAGCTGGATAAATTCACCGAAAAAGTGCTTAAGGATGGCTATAAATATTTCGAAAAAGAATTCGCCAATATCGACGGCTTTCTTGAAAAGGCGAAGTGCGATATATTGAATCGCGACGATCTTTCGTTTCGCTTGACGCCGAAGCCGTTTTATCTGATAGAGATGTTGTACTACAAAATTTTCGACGAGACCAACCGTGAGGCCTTCAATAAAGCCAAAGATACCGTTTTGATTCTCCCGGATTGCATGTCGCTGATGCTTGATAAGTGCAAAAGAGAAAGAACAAAATACGGCAAAAAATGCACGCGCTGTGTTCCGAAATGCAACGTTCATGAAATTATGCTGCTGGCTGATAAGTACAATATCGAAGGATATTTTTCCAGGCGGACGCTGACCGAGCAGATTGAAAAAATCAAAAGGGACAAACCGTCGCTGTCGGTGATCGGGGTGTCATGCCTGTTGACACTGGCCTCCGGGATGCGCAGCGCCAAAGAGGCCGGAGTGCCGGCACGGGGTGTTTTCCTTAATTTCACCGGGTGCGAGCATTGGGCCGATAAACCGTTTCCGACCGAGACGGCCGTGGGCAAACTGAGAGCCATATTGGAGGAGAAATATGGAATACCTGATTCGCCATCTTGATGCCGCCGATTACGATCAACTGATCGATTTGTGGGCGCGGTGCGGATTATCACACCGTCCGAAGGGGCGCGATTCGCGCGAGGCGATGGAGGCCGTGTTTCGCCGGATGGAAACCGGTGTGTTCGGGATGTTTGACGATGAGACAATAATCGGGGCGGTGATCGGATCCTCCGACGGACGCAAGGGATGGATCAATCGTCTGGCGATCGATCCCGATTATCGCGGCCGCGGGCTGGCGGAAAATCTTATCAAAGAGGCTGAGATTTTTCTGCACGATCTAGGGATAAAGGTCATCGCGGCGCTGATTGAAGATTACAATACTCCATCCATGTCGACGTTTGTCAAGGCGGGGTACAGCTGCGATCCCAAAATTAATTATTTTTCCAAGCGCGAATCATGGGAGGATTGAGCATGAACTTGTATTTCGGTATCTTCGGCATGGTCCTTCTATTGACGGCGTTTGCATTGAATTTATTAAAAGTCGTTCGGGAAACTTCGGTCAGTTATATTTTATTAAACATCTTCGGTGCCGGAATTTCAACATATTATGCCTGGACCCTTAATGCCATTCCTTTTATTATCCTCGAAGCCATCTGGTGCCTTTTCGCGGTTTATAAGCTGACGGTGGTTTTGAAGTAATTTACAGTACTGCGCGGGATACAAACGATTGATTAAAAGAGGACATTATTCCGAATGTCAAATCATTGAAGGTAAAATTGACGCCTTTTCGACATGCCCCTATGAGCGAATCGCAAAACGGCCCTTATGCCTTCAACAAAATCTTCGGAAGGCTTTCGTAATATGCTTCTGACAGATCGGGTAAAGAAAGATTAATCAGATTATTTATTGAAAACATCTCGCCACCTGCAATACCGATGGCTGAAACCGGAATATTGTTTTTGGCGCACAAATCAACCAGCTTCACGCCATTCTCTTTTTTAGTCGAGACTATAATCCGTGATTGCGTTTCGCCAAAGAGTAAACAATCAGTACGAATATCTTCATCAAGATTTATCGAAGCACCGATCATCCGTTCCCGATTGGAGATACAACATTCCGCCAGCGCCACTGCCAGGCCGCCATCCGAGCAGTCATGCGCCGACTTAATATAGCCCGCTTTTATCGCCTCAAGAACCGTATCCTGCACCTGTTTTTCAAACGACAAATCAATCTCCGGAACCGGACCGCTGGTTTTATTAAAGATAGAATAGATGTATTCCGAGGCACCCAATTCTTCTTTTGTCTCGCCCATCAGATAAATCAGATCGCCACTCTCTTTGAACCATTGTGTCGTAATATCTTTCGTATCCTCGACCACCCCCAGCATACCGATCGTCGGTGTCGGGAAAACGGCGCGATCTGGATCTTCGTTATAAAAGCTGACATTCCCGCCGGTCACCGGCGTCTCGAACATCCGGCAGGCCTCTCCCATTCCTGCCACCGCCTCGGAGAAACCGTAATAAATTTTCGGCTTGTACGGATTCCCGAAATTAAGACAGTTGGTTATCGCCACCGGCCTGCCGCCCGAACAGATAATATTGCGCCCCGCTTCGGAGACCGCCTGTTTCGCCCCCTGACGCGGATTCAAATAACAATAGCGGCCATTGCAGTCGGTCGTTATGGCCAGCGCTTTTTTGGTTTTCCGGATGCGTAAAACGGCCGCATCGGAGCCGGGCCCGACAACGGTATTGGTCCGTACCATCGAATCGTACTGATCAAACACCCAGCTCTTATCGCAGATATTCGGTGAGGCCAGGAGATGCAAAAGATCTTTATTCCAATCACGGTTAAGCGGGAACTCATTAAAATCAAGCTTCGATAACTGGTCAATATATTCCGGTTTTTCAGTTTCCCGATGATACACCGGTGTTCCGCCACCGAGCGCCAGAACGTCGGCAGGAATTTCGACCACAGTCTCACCCTTGAGACGCACTTTAAATATGCCGCTGTTGTTGGACTCACCGATAATCGTCGAATCAAGTTCCCACTTTTCGAAAATCCGCCGGACATCTTCTTCTTTGCCTTTTTTGACACAGACCAGCATCCGTTCCTGGGATTCGGAAAGAAGTATTTCGTACGGCGTCATATGTTCTTCACGCACCGGGACTTTTTCAATATCGATTGTCACTCCGGCTCGGCCTCGCGCCGACATTTCGGAACATGAGCAGGTGATACCGGCCGCACCCATGTCCTGGATGCCGACAATTAAATCCTCATTGATAATTTCGAGTGTTGCTTCCAGCAAAAGTTTTTCAGTAAAAGGGTCGCCTATTTGCACCGCCGAGCGTTTGGCCTCCGACGCATCGGAAAGTTCCACCGAGGCGAAGGTCGCCCCGTGGATACCGTCACGGCCGGTCTTGGAGCCGACAATCATGACCGGATTGCCCTCACCCTTGATGACTGCCGAGACCATTTTATCGACTTTGGAGATGCCGACCGCCATGACGTTTATCAAAGGATTACCGGTGTACGCATCATTGAAATATGTCTCTCCGGCGACGGTCGGGACGCCGAATGAGTTGCCGTAATCGCCCACCCCGCGCACGACACCATCGACCAGATACCGTACCCTCGGATTATCCGGCGAGCCGAATCGCAGCGAATCCAGTGACGCAATCGGCCGCGCACCCATCGTGAAAATATCGCGGAGAATCCCTCCGACTCCGGTCGCGGCGCCCTGGTACGGTTCCAGCGCCGAGGGATGATTATGCGATTCGATTTTAAACAC
>CAYXTW010000011.1:0-77259 GCA_964467955.1 uncultured Ignavibacteriaceae bacterium
CCGAAGATTATCGGGGAGGTGGATGGTGTTTATATAAAGCTAGCCAGAGTTAAGGGTGACGATGTCCCCTGGCATACACATGACAATGAAGACGAAATGTTTTATGTAGTCGAAGGCTCGTTGGTGATGGAGATTGAGGGAGTGGACAGCTTCGAGTTGAAAGAGGACGAATATTATATTGTGAAGAAGGGTGTCAGGCATCGGGTCTATTCCCAAGACGAATCCCGGTTAATGTTGATAGAAAACAAATCGACTAAACATACCGGCGACGTTCAGTCGCATATTACCAGATCAATCGAAGAGCAGATGTAGACTACTCCGCGGATCTAATAAATGGCAGAACCACATCGTCCTGTCGATAAACCGCCGGGACTCGGTTTTTGCCCTACGACTCCAATTATCTTACTTGCGTTAAATATATAAAGCTTGTATTCTTATGGCCTGATACGAATGTATATATATTATGAGCGTTGAACTGACAGCAGAGCTGGCCTCGAAAGGTTACTGGCCGGCGGTGGCAATGGAATATCTGAATGAAAAAAAATATTCCAAGGCGGTCGAATTGTGCCGGCTGCGACTGAAGGAGTATCCGGAGATTTTATCGGGACATATTATTCTGGCGCGGGCACTGTTTCATTCCGGGCAGTACGAGGCGGCCGAAGAGGAATTTTACAATATTCTTAAAAAAGACCCGAATAATTTGGCGGCGTTGAAATATTTGGGCGACTTGAAATTCAGAGCCGGCGATGAAGTCACCGCCTTTTCGTACTATAATAAAGTGTTGATTATTGACCTGTATTCGAAAGCCCTGATCTCGCCAATCGAAGGAGCGACAGCCGAAGAAACAAAGGCCTTGATTATCAAAAAAGGGCGAGAAGATATCAGTGTTGATGAGGGTAACCTTCGCGAGATACCATTTAAAACCGAAACTGCCGGCGATTTGCTGTCTTCGCAAGGGCATCTCCGTCTGGCGCTGAAAGTATTTCAGCATCTGGCGGCAGAATCACCGAATCAGCGGATTCTGGAAAAACTGGAAAAGATAAAGACGGCATTAAAAGATAAAGAAGGAAAACGATGTATAAAGAGCGAATTAAAAAATTTCAGGCGATCCTGAAAAAGGAAAATCTCGACGGTTTTATTGTCGGCCCGCTGGCGGTCGATATTGTCGGGCCGTATAATATTCGATACCTGTGCGGCTTCAGCGGCGATACCGGCCTGTTGATTGTGACATTAAAATCGGCTTACTTGCTGTGCGACGGCCGATTCCACGAGCAGGCGCGAAAAGAGGTCAAGGGCGCGCGGGTAATGCCGACCAAAACACAGCCCGCTATTGAGCTTAAAGCACTGACGCAGTTTCACGGCAGGAATCTCAGATACGGCTACGAGCCCGAGAATTTGACCTGCGGGCAATTACAGATAATTCGGCAGAATCTGGAAGGCGTTATAATGATTCCGGTGGAGGGAGCGGTCGAATCACTTTCGGTAATTAAAGACAAAATCGAGGTGGAACTTATTCAGAAAGCGATTGATATAACCGATACTGCATTTGATCGGATATTGGGCTATTTGAAACCGGGTTTGAGAGAAAACGAGGTCTGTGCGGAGTTGGAATATCAGATGAAAATGCTCGGTTCGCCCAAGCCGGCTTTCGACACCATTATCGCGTCGGGCTATAGGTCGGCGCTTCCGCACGGAGTGGCTTCGAATAAGAAAATCGCCAAAGGTAATTTTGTGACATTTGATTTTGGCGCCAGCTATAGAGGTTATGTGGCGGATATGACGCGCACGGTTGTGGTGGGTAAAGCAACTTCAAGGCAGAAAAAGGTTTACAACGCTGTTTTAAGGGCGCAAATGGCTGCTATTCGCAAGGTTAAGGCCGGAGTAAGCGGTAAGGCTGTTGACGCTGCGGCAAGAAATAGTATTGATAGAGCAGGATATAAGAGATATTTCAATCACGGAACCGGCCATGGTATAGGCATTTACATCCATTGCCGGCCATATCTGGGCACAAGAAGCGCCGATATCCTCAAGCGCGGCATGGTCATAACAGTCGAGCCGGGAATTTATATCCCGGGATGGGGCGGGGTAAGGATCGAGGATGACGTTTTGGTTACCAATAAAAGCGGTCGGGTAATGAACTCATCGCCAAAAAAATTGTTGGAAGTATAGTTTGAAAATATTATCTTTTCGGGTCGTCAAAACCTGAAGAGGTTTGTTATGAAAGAAAAAACGATCAGGAAATTAATTCGGCTGGTTGAGGAATCCGATATTGATCAACTGGAAGTAACCAGTTGGGGACGCAAAGTCCGGATAACCAAGCGTATGGCGGAAGGCAACGGCCATTCCGATCAACCGGCGGTTCTCAGGAATATCCCCTTGGCATCTGCTCAACCGCTGCAAACAGAGGCGAAGCTGCCTTCGACAGTCCCACCCGAACCGACGGCCGGACTTATTGAAATTAAAGCTCCGATGGTAGGGACATTTTATACGGCTCCGGCCCCGGATACCCCCCCGTACGTTTCTCTTAATCAAAAAATAGAAGTCGGGCAAGTGGTGTGTATAGTTGAGGCCATGAAACTGATGAATGAGATTGAATCCGAGACTGCCGGACGCGTATCCAAAATTATGGTTGAAAATGGCCAGCCGGTTGAATTCGGCCAGGTGTTATTCTTAATCGACACCGCCGGATAGTTTACTTTTGTGGGGCACCTATGAATTTAAAGCAGATACTTGTCGAAATGTTGAATCGGAAAGCCTCGGACCTGCATATCCGAGTTGGTATCCGGCCGCATCTGAGAGTCAACGGACGGCTCGAGCAAATCAGCGCCGATCCTTTCACAATTGATGATTTGAATAATATCGTCGGTCAGATTCTCAATGAACAACAGCAGGAACGCTTTCGGAAAAAGAATGAAATGGATCTGGCTCTTTCAGTGGCGAAACTGGGGCGTTTCAGAATAAATCTTTTCCGTCAGCGGGGAACGACCGGAATAGCGATTCGTGCGGTGAATACCGTTATTCCCAATTTTGAAGAGCTGAATTTACCCGAGACAATACGAAAACTATCGTTGGAAAAGAGAGGACTGATAGTTATTACGGGGACAACCGGGTCAGGAAAATCAACGACTTTGGCTTCCATGATCGAGTATATGAATTCCAACCGCTTGGACAATGTTTTAACGGTTGAAGATCCTATTGAATATATTTATCGCGATAAGAAGTGCATTGTTTCCCAGCGTGAGGTAGGTGCTGATACGGAATCGTTTGCCACCGCCCTGCGGCATGCCCTGCGGCAGGATCCGGATATTATTTTGATTGGTGAGATTCGCGATATTGACACAATGTCAATCGCTTTGACCGCCGCTGATACCGGACATCTGGTCCTGACGACTTTGCACACGCTTAATACGGTGGAAACGGTCTCGCGAATCATTTCATTTTATCCACCGCACCAGCATCAGCAAATAAGGCTTCTTCTGGCGGGGACATTAAAAGCGGTTGTCTGCCAGAGGTTGTTAGCCAGATGCGATATGCCCGGCCGTGTCCCGGCTTTGGAAATTTTAATCTCAACCGCAGCGGTCAAGGATTATTTACTTGATCCTGAGAAAACATCGGCTATACCTGATCTGATAGAGGATGGCGGTCAATATGGCATGCTGTCATTCGACCAATCGATTATGGGCTTGTATAAAGCAGGTATGATTTCGTTCGAGGAAGCGATAAACCAATGCACCAATCCGGATGAATTTGATATGCGCGTCCGAGGCATTATGGGCGCCTCAGACAGGTGGGAAGGTAAAGGGAAAGATATTAAGGAAGAACAGCCTGGCGATATCACGAATTTCTGAGATTACCCGCGTTTGAAAGCAGGAAAATAATTGTTTAGAAAAATATTAATAGCCAACCGAGGCGAAATAGCCCTGAGGGTCATCAGGGCCTGCCGCGAATTAGGCATAAAAACGGTTGCGGTGTATAGCGAGGCCGATCGCGATTCACTTCATGTCCGTTTTGCCGATCAGAGCGTTTGTATCGGGCCGCCGCCGGCGTCAGCCAGTTATCTCGATCCTAAAAGAATAATCGCTGCCGCCGAGGTAACCAATGCCGATGCCATACACCCCGGATACGGCTTTCTGGCCGAAAATGCCGATTTTGCTGAAATCTGCGAATCATGTGATATTGCATTTATCGGTCCCAGCCCCGATATGATTCGGAAAATGGGTGATAAGGGGATGGCTAAAAAAATGATGAGGGATGCCGGGATCCCCATTATTCCCGGTTCCGACGGTATCGTCGAGAATGTCGAGGCGGCGCGCTCTGTCGCCCTGGATATCGGCTACCCGGTTTTAATTAAGGCGGTCGCCGGTGGAGGCGGACGCGGTATGCGGTTGTGTCGTGATGAATCGGAATTGGAGGTCAGCTTTCAAACCGCGCGGGCCGAAGCCGAAGCGGCCTTCAGCAACGCCGACGTGTATATTGAAAAGGTAATTCTTAATCCGCATCATGTGGAAATCCAGCTGATGGGCGATTCTTTCGGTGACATAGTGCATTTCGGCGAGCGTGATTGTTCGATTCAGCGGCGCCATCAAAAATTAATCGAAGAAGCACCATCGCCGATCGTGACACCGGAATTACGGGCTCTGATGGGTCGGACGGCCGTGAGGGGGGCTTCGACAATCGGTTACCTCGGGGCGGGGACAATGGAGTTCCTTGTTGATAATGAACAGAATTTTTATTTTATGGAGATGAATACCCGGATTCAGGTGGAGCATCCGATATCCGAAGAGTCAAACGATGTGGATCTGGTCAAAGAACAGATTCGAGTCGGGGCGGGCGAAAAACTGCGCTACCGGCAGGAAGATGTTGTTATGAAGTGGCATTCGATTGAATGCCGTATCAACGCCGAAGACCCCGACAATGATTTTAGGCCGACCCCGGGCGAGATCACGTCGATAAATATTCCCGGGGGCAGGGGTGTTCGGGTCGACACCGCCGCTTATGCCGGATACGTGATTCCGCCGTATTATGATTCGATGATTGCCAAGTTGATTGTTCGGGCGTTGACGCGTCGCAACGCCATCGAAAAAATGAAATATGCTCTCGAAGATTTTATCATCGAAGGTGTCCCGACCACGATCAGTGTCCATAAGAAAATTCTGAACCATCCGGATTTTGTCGCGGGGAATTTCGACACCGGATTTATCCAGAAAATGGGGCAGTTTACCAAAAAACCGTCATCGTTGACAAAGGTAATTACAAATGAAAAAAGATAACTGTGGAGGTAGAATTTGAATATTCCAGCTGATCTGAAATACACTAAAGAGCACGAATGGATTAAAGCCGATGGCAACAAAGCCGCAATCGGTATCACCGATTACGCTCAGGGAGAACTGGGCGACGTTGTTTTTGTCGAACTCCCGGCCGTGGGAAGCGAGGTCAAAGCCATGGAGAGTTTTGGGACGATCGAGGCGGTTAAGGCGGTTTCGGATCTTTTCTCGCCGATTTGCGGAAGGGTGATCGAGGTAAATGAGATTCTTGAAGACAACCCGATGGTTGTCAATCGCGACCCGTACGGAGACGGCTGGATGATTAAAGTCGAAATGAATGACAGCTCCGAACTCGAGGCGCTTCTCTCGGCGGAAGATTATCGCTCGTTGGTCGAATAAAACTATCATGGTGTATATCCCCAATACCGACAAGGATCGAAAATTAATGTTCGAGGAAATCGGCGTCGCCGGTTTTGACGATCTCCTTCAGCCTGTTCCGGAAAATATTCGTCTGAAGGTACAATTAGAACTCCCGGAACCGCTTTCCGAGATAGCACTTTTGTCGGAAATAAAAAAAATCTCCTGCGAGAATAAATGTAATTTGACCATTTTTGCCGGCGGCGGGGTGTATGACCATTTTATTCCCGCAGCGTTGGAAAACTTGATCAGTCGGCCGGAGTTTGCTACGGCCTACACACCGTATCAGGCGGAAGTGTCGCAGGGGACGCTGCAGGTTATCTATGAATTCCAATCGCATATCTGCCGGCTGACCGGGATGGATGCGGCCAACGCGTCGATGTACGACGGCGCTTCGGCTGCCGCCGAGGCGGCTTCCCTGTCGCTTGGTAAAACAAAGCGATCGAAAATAGTCATATCCGAAACAGTCAATCCGCTCTATCGGGAAGTCATAAAGACGTACCTTTCAGGCCGTAATGTGGAAACAGTCATTGTCCCGCATGACGCCGGAACCACCGATTTTAATCGTTTACAGGCAGCTGTCGATGATAGCACGGCATGTACGATATTATCCCAACCGAATTTTTTCGGTCTGATTGAAGATGTCCAGATCGGTGCGGATATGATACACAATGTCGGCGGTTTGCTGGCGCTGACGATTGATCCCATATCGGCGGCGCTGTTAAAAACACCGGCAGAATGCGGAGCCGATATTGTTGTCGGTGAGGGACAACCACTGGGGATACCATTGAATTATGGCGGACCGTTGCTCGGTTTTTTTGCGGTTCGCAAAGAATTGGTTCGGCAACTTCCGGGCCGGCTGGTGGCGCGCACCGAAGATGAAGCAGGTAATCCCGGATTCGTTCTGACGCTGCAAACGCGCGAGCAACATATCCGCAGGGAAAAAGCCACCTCCAATATCTGTACCAATCAGGCGCTGTGTGCCACGATGGCAACGATTTATATGTCTCTGATGGGCAAATATGGTCTGAAGCAGATTGCTTTGTTGTCGATGGATAAAGCGTATCGCGCTTTCGAAAAGATCGGCACTGTTTCCGGCTTCGATCCTTATTTTAACGGCAGCTTCGTAAAGGAATTTGTAATAAGGACTCCAATTCCGGCTAAAGATATCATAAACAAGTTGATCGAGGAAAAATCGATACTACCGGGAATAAGTCTGCATAAGTATTATCCCGGAATGGAGAACGCCTTAATGGTTGCAATAACCGAAAAGAGAACCGAGGCCGAGATTGAAATGTTCGGTCGGGCCCTGGAAGAGTATACGACCGATGCCGTATTGTCCAAAATGTAAGGAGAGTTTTGCCGGTGATTTGACCACCTGCCCCAATTGCGGCTATGATTTTGATAATAATGATATCGATCCCGAGGAGCATGAATGGATTATGATTGCGAAGATTTTCGATAAAACCTCGGCTGACTATGCTCAGGAGACCTTGAAATCTTATGGGATTCCCTCGGTTATTTTTTCGGAATCGGGATTCTTCGGGCAGGTCGGATTAAATCTACCGTCCGTTACGGGCAAAGGATATGGAAAGTTCCAGGTCCATGTCCCGGTTCAATTTCGCGAAGAAGCCGAAGATATTTTGGATATGATTCTGGGTGAGGAGTGGGAGCGGACAGAATAGCGAAGAAAGGATTTATTTATATGGAAAGGAAAACATGATGAGGAAAGGATTAAGAGTCGAATTGCTTTCTTTGGCATTCATATTTGCACTTGGTGTCATTTTGATAAATGGCTGCAGCAAAAAGGCCGGTAAGACCGTTGCCGGAGAGCAGCAGGGTATTGCATTTGTTACCGATTATGATTCAGCGCTCGCGACCGCGCAGCAAAAGGGTCAGAAGATTCTGATTGATTTCTACACTGATTGGTGCCAGTGGTGTAAAACACTTGATACGGTTACTTACGTCGATTCAGGCGTTATTGCTTTATCAAAGACGATAGTATTTGCCAAGATAAATGCTGAGGTCGATACTCTGACGGCACAGAAGTATAAAATCCAGGGTTACCCGACTATTGTTTTGACGAACAGTGACGGCACCGAAATCGATCGTATCGGTGGCTTTCTCGAACCTGATGAATATCTGGAGACGGTCGATAATTATCTCCACGACAGGGAGACATTAAGCGATTATCTTCGCCGGGCCGACACCAATACAACGATAGAGGTAAATTATATTCTGGCCAACAAATATTCCGATCGAGGTTTGAATAAGGAGGCGCTGGACTATTTTAATAAAGTCGTTAAGGCGGATCCGAAATATGAGGATACTCTGACTTCCGACGCCATGTTGTCGATTGGCAGTATATATCTTCGTGATGATGATTTTGATAAGTCGTTTGACCAATTCAAGAAAGTTATGAAAGCTTTCGAAGGATCCGAAACCGAAGCCGACGCCATGTTATGGCTGGCTTACGCTTATCGGAAACGCGGCGAAAGTAGTGACACCGCCAGCGCAATCAGACTGTATGAAGATTTCCTTAAAAAATTTCCAGATAGCCCGGACACTTCGCATGCCATCTCAATGCTCGACAGGCTAAAAAATCCGCCTCCGCCGGAGGAAGAAGGCGAATAATAATCGATTGTTTTGCGATGAGTAAAGAATTATTGATATATGGGAAATCTTCACCCGGACGGGTAGGCTGCCCGCTGCCGCAGACATCGCGCAGCGAGCGGGAGCTTCTGGATCGAATTCCGGAAAAGTATCGTCGCCGCAATGACGCGCCTCTTCCGGAGGTGACCGAAGGTGAAGTCGTGCGGCACTATATCGGCCTGTCGGTCAAGAATCATCATATCGACAAGGGCTTTTATCCGCTCGGCTCCTGCACCATGAAATATAATCCCAAACTTAACGACAAGGCGGCCGGTTTGGCTGGCTTTGTAAATGTGCATCCTTATGCACCGGAAAAAACCGCACAGGGGACATTGCGAATTATGTATGAATTGGGCGAATATTTGAAGGAGATTTCGGGCTTCGACGAAATTTCTCTGCAGCCTGCGGCCGGCGCTCAGGGTGAATTTACCGGGCTTCTGATAATCAGGGCGTATCATAAAGACAAGAGGGATATACGTAGGAAAATCCTGATTCCCGACTCGGCGCACGGGACGAATCCGGCTTCGGTCAGTCTGGCCGGTTATGAAATGGTGCTGGTAAAATCGAATGAAAACGGCATAATCTCCCCCGACGCGATTAAAGCCGTAATCGATGAAGACACGGCCGGTCTGATGCTGACCAATCCCAACACGCTGGGGCTGTTTGAGTCGAACATAGAGAAGATAGCCGGGATAATCCACGATGCCGGCGCTTTTTTGTATATGGATGGAGCCAATCTGAATGCGCAATTGGGGATAGTCAAGCCGGGCAAAATCGGTTTTGACATTTTGCATTTTAATCTGCATAAAACGTTTTCGACACCGCACGGTGGCGGCGGTCCGGGCGCCGGAGCGGTGGCGGTCACGAAAGAACTGGGGCAGTACTTGCCGGTGCCGGTAGTCGCACAGGATTCCGGTAATAAAAGACATTTCTTTCTAAACTACGATTTACCGAAATCTATCGGGCGGTTGCATACGTTTTATGGTAATGTCGCCAATGATATCCGGGCGTACGCCTATATCAGAACACTCGGTTCCGACGGATTAAGGCGGGTATCGGAAAATGCGATTATTAATGCCAATTATTTAATGGCCTTATTGAAACATGAATATGATGTGCCGTTTGATTCAATTTGCCAGCATGAATTTGTACTATCGTGTAATCGTCAAAAGAAAAAGGGCGTCAGGGCGCTGGATATTGCCAAGCGATTGCTCGATTTTGGATTCCATGCGCCGACCGTCTATTTTCCCTTGATTGTTCCGGAAGCCTTTATGATCGAGCCGACCGAGACTGAAAGTCGTACAACGCTAGAAAAATTCGCGGAGACACTTATTGAAATATCTCAAAATTCCGAAGCTGAAGCCGAAAAAATTCGGCACGCGCCGTATACAACGCCGGTTCGAAGATTGAATGAGGTCAAGGCAGCTCGGGAATTGGATATATGTTATAAAGAATAATTGATAAACAGCTTGATAAATACCGCCCGGTTGTCTAAACTGTCGGCGGTTTTTTTATTATGATAAAATTCGAAAATGTCTCATATACCTATTCCGACGGCACGACAGCGCTGAAAGATGTTAATTTATTCCTGAATAAAGGGGAGAGGATCGCTGCTGTCGGGGGAAACGGTTCGGGAAAGACGACTCTGGCGCTGTTGATAAACGGTATTCTTAGAGCTAAGAGCGGAAAAATCGAGATCGGTGGGTTGGATCCTTCCGATGATGAAGACAATATTCTATTGAAACGCAAAGTCGGTTTGGTTTTTCAGAACCCTGATAATCAACTGGTTTCGACCACGGTCGAGCGCGAAATAGCCTTTTCGCTGGAGAATATGAATGTCCCGTACCCGGAAATGAAGAACCGTGTCGAGCAGGCGCTGAAACTTTTTAATCTCAAGGAATATCGCGACCGGCTCAACTCCGATTTATCCGGAGGTGAGAAACAAAGGCTGGCGCTGGCGGCGGTCATGGTAGCCGAGCCCGAGATACTTATTCTTGACGAACCGGGTTCGTATCTTGACGAATCAGGCAAGCGGCTTCTTGACGATGCCGTGAACAGGCTTTTAAGTGAGAAGGAAGATTTGACGTTGATAAGAATCACGCAGTATTCAAATATTGCGGCTGGATACGACCGGATGCTGGTTTTTGATCATGGTCGAATTATCGCCGATGATACCCCCGACGCCATCTTTTCCCGTAAAGATATTCACCGGACGATTGGAATCGAGATACCGCTTACGTATCGGATAAAGAGCACTTTGACGCACGCCAAGGACGTAATTGAAACTAATGATAATAATATTCCTCGGATAAAGATTGTAAAATCAGTTGCATTGCAGTCGGTCTCATTCGGATATAATGATTATGGCAAAAATCGTTATCTTTTTGACAATGTCAGTCTGGAAATCAAAAGCGATAAAGTATATGGATTGGTCGGTCGTTCCGGAAGCGGCAAAACAACGCTGATTCAACTTTTGGCCGGATTGCTCAAACCGCGAAAGGGCAAAGTCATCTATGGCGGTTTTGAATCTAATCCGGGAGATTTGGCGGTTGCATTTCAGCAATCGGAGAGGCAGTTTTTTCTTGAGACGGTCGATCGAGAAATCAGATTTGGCGCCGAAAACATGAAGCGACATAATATCGAAGCAATCGTCAATAATTGTTATCGCCTGATAGGCCTGGACAGAGAAAAATATTGTCGGCGCAATCCGTTTACTTTATCGGGTGGCGAGAAGCGGCGGGTCGCTTTTGGAGCCATTCTATCTCTTGAGCCGATATTCATTTTTTTTGATGAGCCGACCTGCGCCCTTGATCATAAAGGAATTTATCTGTTTAAAAAAACGGTCAACCGCTTGAAATCCGAAGGAGTCGGCGTTGTAATAATCTCTCATTACGGGAATATAATATTCGATCTGGCTGATGATATTATTGTTTTGGACAAAGGGGTGGTCGTATCGGTTAGTTCCAAAAGAGATTTTTTTAATTCGGTTAATTATCAGGATTATCTATCGGTTCCGGATTCGGTCTCCTATCAGATCGAGAAATTCGGCAGTTTACGGTACTTCTCCGAGCGTGAGCTATTCAATAATTTATGATTTATATCATTAGATAGCTTATAAGCTTATGTGTCATCGTTAATAAAATACTTTAAGTGACTAATTAATGCTTGATTATCGCTTGATTATCGATATAATCACTACAATTAAACCTTTTAAGGTCGTCCTGTGAGGCGACCAAAGGGATAAAATGAGGCTGGCTCTTAAATTTATCTTACGAAATATATACAATATTGAATTTGATTAAAATTACTCAACTTTGGGTGCGCCCTGTAAATTTAGCGAACAACCACATAAGGAGGCCATTTGCCACGTTATAAATCCGAGATCATATTGAACCAGAAAGGAATGATTCGGGCCATAATCCGGATTGCCCATGAAATTCTGGAGCGTAATAACGGTGCGGAGACATTAGCCATTGTCGGGATATTCACCCGTGGTGCGACACTGGCCAAAAGGATTGCCGAAAAAATTAATCAAATCGAGGGAGTCAATATCCCGGTTGGCTTTCTCGATATAAATCTTTATCGGGACGATGTCCACTCTAAACTCGACCAGCCGATTATCCAAAGGACCGAAATTCTGTTTGATATCGTTGATCGAAATATCATCCTGGTTGATGATGTCCTTTTTACCGGTCGGACGATCCGGTCGGCTCTGGATGCGCTTATCGATTTCGGCCGGCCGCGGTCGATCCAGCTGGCCGTTTTGGTGGATCGCGGGCATCGCGAATTACCCATCAGGCCGGATTATGTCGGCAAAAATATCCCGACTTCAAAGGATGACAAAGTGCAGGTTCAGCTTGAAGAGATAGATAAAGAGGATGTGGTTATATTTGAAAAATACGGGCTCAGGAAAGAACCTGCGAAAAAGCATGGCCGCAAAAAGAATAAAACCGGTCGGGGAGGTGCAAAATGAAATTAAAGTCAAGGCATCTTCTGGGCCTGGAGGGCCTGGCGGCCGAGGAAATTACCTTGATTCTGGATACAGCCGAATCCTTTCGGGAAATTATCGAGCGGCCGATTAAAAAAGTCCCGACGCTGCGCGGTGTGACAATATTGAATCTGTTTTATGAACCGTCGACGCGGACCCGAATTTCATTCGAGCTGGCCGAGAAAAGATTGTCAGCCGATACTATAAGCTTTTCTAAATCGATGTCATCCGTGAAAAAAGGCGAATCGCTCAAAGATACGGTGCGCAATATCGAAGCGCTTAAGATAAATATGATTGTCATAAGGCATTCTTCATCCGGCGCACCTTATTTATTAACCCGGTGTACCGATTCGAATATTATCAACGCCGGTGACGGTCGCCACGAACATCCGACTCAAGCCCTGCTGGATTTGTTCACTATCCGCCGAAAATACAAGAAGCTGAAAGGCCTGCGGGTCGTTTTGGTCGGTGATGTTAAACATTCCCGGGTGGTGCGCTCGAATATCTGGGGACTCAAGGCGATGGGCGCATCGGTAGCACTCTGCGCACCTTCAACATTGCTTCCGTACGAAGTCGATAAATTCGGAGTCGATGTCTACACCAATGTCGAGGAGGCCATCGACGGGGCCGACGTTGTCAACATCATGCGCATACAATTGGAGCGTCAGCAGGCCGGGCTGTTTCCCTCACAGCGGGAATATACCAACCTGTTCGGGATAACGAAGGAACGATTGAAACTTCTCAATAAAAATTTTACGATTATGCATCCGGGGCCGATGAATCGCGGTATCGAGATTACTTCGGAGGTAGCCGACGGTAAGTCATCGGTCATACTGGAGCAGGTCACGAACGGACAGGCGATAAGGATGGCGGTGTTGTACTTACTTTCCGGCAAGAAGGAGGAGACTGAATAAATGGCTAAAGCGAAATATGATCTGGTCATAAAGGGCGGTCGAGTCGTCGATCCGGAACTTGGTTTCGGCAGTGAAGCCTATATTTTTATTGCCGACGGAAAAATCTCCGAAATATCGAAAGAGACGGCGGCAATCAGAAAAAAAGTCGCGGCTCTTCCTGCAGAAAAGGTTATTGATGCCACCGGCAAGCTGGTCACACCGGGATTGATTGATATGCATGTTCATCTTCGCGAACCGGGTCGGGAGGACAAAGAGACGGTCACGACCGGATGCCAGGCGGCGGCGGCCGGGGGTTTTACCTCGGTGTGTTGCATGCCGAACACTTCGCCCGCGATCGACAATCAGGAGGCGGTGAAATTCGTTCTGTCACGCGCCGAATACGCCGACGCTCGTGTCTATGTTATCGGTGCTATTACCAAAGGTCTGAAAGGGGAGGAGCTGGCGGAAATCGGCGATCTGGTCAAAACCGGGGCGGTGGCAATATCCGATGACGGCAACTATGTCCAAAATCCGGAAATCATGAGACGTGCGCTGGAATACGCGGGGATGTTTAAGATTCCGATTATCACTCATGCTGAGGATCAATATCTGTGCGCCGACGGGGTCATGAATGAATCGTACGAAGGTTCGCGGCTGGGACTGAAAGGCCGACCGGCGGTCGGCGAGGTAATCGCCGTTCTGCGCGATATAAAACTCTGTCAGTTTGTCGGGGGCCGGCTGCATGTGGCTCATGTCTCGACGGCCGGCGCGGTCGCGGCGATCAGAGAAGCGAAAAAAGAAGGAATTAAAGTGACGGCCGAAGTGGCGCCACATCATTTTTCGCTGACTGACGAGGAAATCGGCAAAGAGTTTAATACCAACCTGAGAGTCAATCCTCCGCTTCGAACTCAAAAAGATGTCGAGGCTGTGGTCGAGGCTTTGGTTGATGGGACCATCGATTGTATTGCGTCCGATCATGCGCCGCACTCGGAAGAAGAAAAGGACGTCGAGTTCGACATGGCGCCGCCGGGGATGATAGGTCTGGAGACGACCCTGGGTCTGGTAAAAACCAGATTAATCGATAAGGGATATTTGTCGTGGGGCGATGCGGTCAGGAAAATGACCTACAATCCGGCGCGGATTCTTGGATTGCCTGGAGGTAAGCTGGAAGTGGGCGCGGCGGCCGATATCACGGTTATCGATCCGGACAAAAAGTGGACGGTTAGGAAAGAAAAATTCCGCTCCAAGTCGAAAAACTCACCCTTTATCGGTTGGAAATTATCGGCAAAAGTGGCCTATACGATCTTGGGCGGTAGAGTAGTATATAAGGGATAGAATTTCAGCCGTTGCACGAAAATGTGCGCTCTCAACTGATTTTATCCGCCTATAAGCCCAGCTCCGAGATTTCGAATTCGAATTTGGACGGTTTCAAACGAACCAGCCAGCCCTCCTTGAATGGGTCTTCATACAACAAACGGGCGTCGTTAACGAGTTTACTGTTAACATCGACAACCGTTCCTGATAATGGTGAGAGGACGGTATGTGATTGCATATCGGCCGTAAAGACGCGAAAATAGACCGATCCCTGGCGCAGCTCATCCCCTGGCGACGGCAAAAATATATTCTGGATTTTTCCGACTTTTTCAAGGAATGATTTTTCCACACCCATGATAACATTACCGCTTTCCTCGAGCATTAGCCAGCCATGCTCACCGACATGTTTCGGGGCGGACGCAGGCGATGGAGAAACATCTGATTGGGGCAACTCACCATTATCGTCGATTTGTGATTCAAATGTCTCGACCAGATTGGCGGCGCGATGCACTACCGAAATCAATTCGGCTTTTGTAAACGGTTTGGCGATATAATCGAAGGCGCCCAGTTGCGTCGCCTGCAGAGCAGTGTCGATGGTGGCATAGCCGGTAACCATGATTATCGGCGTATGCGGCTGCTTCGCCTTCGCAATCTTCATAAATTCCAGGCCGTCTATTTCCGGCATCATCAGGTCGGTCAAAATTATATCAATCGGTTCGATTTCTAAAAGTTCCAACCCTTCCGGGGCGGAAGATATAAGATGAAGCACATAATTCTCTGTGCGGAGATGTCGATTGATACTGTCCAGGACAACCTGTTCATCATCAACGACCAGTATACTTAATTTACGTCCCATGATTTCTCCCTAAATATCTATACGTAAATACTTAAGTCTTTTTATCCTCAATTAATGCCGGCAGGCAAATGCGAAAGACGGCACCGCCATTATCGGCCTTTTCGACTTCGATAACGCCGCGGTGTCTTTGAACAATCCCCTGGCTGACCGCTAATCCCAGACCATTAGTTCCTTTTGTGGAAAAGAAGGGATCAAAGATTTTGTTGATAATATTATTCGGAATGCCGGGGCCATTGTCTTCAACCGCAATAACGCATCTTCCATATCGGCGTTCAAACAAAGAATGAATAATAATCGTTCCGACTCCCTCCATAGCATCGGAGGCGTTTAACATCAGATTCAGGATGACCTGTTGCAGCTGACGCCGGTCACATTCGATATCTGGCAGGTTTTTCGCGAGATTTATTTGAATCGTAATATTTCGAAATTGCGGCAGTTTTTGTACCATCAGGAGTGAGCGCTCGACGACCTGATTGGGGTCTTTTTTTTCCAGTCGTAGTTTTTCCGCCCGCGAAAAATCAAGAAGACTGCGGACAATCTCGCGGCAACGTAAAGTCTCCCGGATGATGACGTTCAGATCCTTGTAATGAGGATCATCTTCTTTATATTCGGTAATCATATCTTCGGCAAAAGCGAGGACACCGGTTAAAGGATTATTTATCTCATGTGCAACTTCGGCCGCAATACCGCCCACGGCCGCCAATTTAGCGGTCTGGATCAATTGATCGTGAAGTTCTTTTTCGGCTGTCACATCGCGCGCAATGGTACACACACCGATAACGCTGCCGTCGTTGTCGGTCAGCGGAAAACGTACGGTCTGGTAATGGCGGTCCCGTCCATCGATTTCATATATTTCATCGTACGTCTTATGGCAACTGCAATCGATAACTTCCTCGTCGTGGTCGCGAATAATTCTAGAAATTTCGGGCGGCAGTAATTCTTCCGGCCTTTTGCCGACGAATTCTTCCGGATTACGATTAAACGAATGGGCGCAGACCGGATTGACAATGACATAACGCCCATTCAGGTCCTTTATGGATATCCAGTCGTCGGCTGAATCAATAAAACTTTTAAAACGCTGCTCGGCCCGCTCGACTTCGCGATGTAAAAGTATTCTTTCGGTTATTCTGTGCCAGGTTCCGACGATTGATTCCAGTTCCCGTTTGCTGCCGAGAATCGGCGTATGAGTAACCTCCCAGTATGCTTCCTCCGGAAAAGATGTCTGGCAAATCAATTCGCGCTGGCGGTTATTTTTAAGGACATCATTGAGTATATCTTCCACTTGCGGAAGATAAATTTCCAATTCGGTATTAGTAAGCAAGTCTTTATAACTCTTACCGACAATCTGCTCCGGGGAAAGACTTGAAAGCTGAGCGAAACCGGCATTGATTTTTGTGATACATTTGTCTTTGCCGAGCACGACGGTCGGTTCCGGGATGGTATCAAAAAGGCTCTGAAGGAAAAACCGCTCTTTTTCCAATTTCTGTTCCAGACGAGTCATCCTTTCCAACTGAAAATCACGCTCCTGGCGGGCGTTGGCGATATCCCAGAATATTCGTGCGACCGTATGATCTATCAATTTCATTCCTGTGGGAAGTATTTTGTAAATATTCAACAAGACCTCATCGTCGCCGGTGAGTTCGATAACCAGCTCAATATCCGGCAAAGACAATGCTTCGGTGATATTCGTTGTGGTTTGAATGCCCAATTCTTTTGCTCGACGCATCCCCGGGGCCCCGGAATCCGTATCAACGATACACTGAATGTCGAGTATTAACTCTTTAAGAAACGAACTTAAGGCGAGGTCAATAATCGCCAGGCATCCACGGCCGCCGCCGACTATTACGGTTTTCATCGCTTCTCGTTCTCCCCGGTAGATTTATTCGACTTAATATCATGGTTCTTTTTTGCGATGGAGCCGGAAGCAAAGTGAATTTCCAGCATTTCATAATACTCATCAAGTAATTGCTGCATGGTGGCATACCTTTTATGCGGTTTCATGGCGAAGTGCATGAGAATATCATTGAGCCTGCGGGGAATATACGGAAATAATTTTATCAGATTGATAATGCGATATTCATAAAAGGCGGAACCATCTTCGGAAGTCAGACTTTGTTTGACCTTATCGGAGAAATACTTGCTTTTCAAAACCAGATGAAAAGAATTGATGCCCTTACCGACCGTATAGTTGATTACATTTCCGATACTCCAGACATCAAAATCCTTTACATGCTGATTGAGGTCGAAATCGATCCATGAATAGTTACCGGTTTCAGAATCAATCAGAATATGATCATTACGAATATCGCCATGACAGGTTCCTTGTTCATGTAAAAATTTAATCGCTTCCATGCAATCGCTCAATTTCCAGAGTATCGCCGGCAAGTCTTCATGGAAATATCGTTCATGATTTTTATCAATTCCATAAACATATTGGAAAATCGACGCCCCTTCGATACGATCAATAATCCTGACGTTGTTGCCCATCGTATCCAACTGCGTATATCCCTGCATAAAACGCCGATCGCCCCGGACTAAATCCAGGACTTTCGCCTCCTTTTCCGGACTGCGGTAGCAATGAATTTTAAAGATACCGATATGCACATTAAAATCCTCATGAAATACCGTTTTCAGAATCTTTTTTTTGCCGGTCTCAAGTTCGAGAGCTCCGAAAACCCAATATTTCGGCTGGTCGCTGATGCCGAAACGGCTTTCATACCGATTACCTTCAATTATAAAATCCTGCCCGTTCAGACGAACGACATGCCCTCGTTGGATACGCATGCAGTCGGACGTGTCGGTGATAATCTTCGGGTTCTTGACAAATTGCCAGCCGGTTAACTCTTCAATGCGTTTTTTTATTCGGTCACGTTCATCCATAATGCTTTATCAATATTATCGGAATGACAATTGTCTTTCCGAGCAGGCCGGATTATTATTGAACCGTCCCCGAAATCAGTATAAAAGTTGTAGATCTGCCTGTAAAGCTAAATTTATATTCCCGTAAGCGGCGGTTGTGGAAGCTTTGATCATTTCGGATTTACGATGGCACCCATAAAAAGAATTGTACTACTATCATTATCGCTGATAGCGTAAAAAAACGGTCGATCAACAACCATCTCGAACGGCTTGGTCGGCATTTCAACGGAAGTCGTTAGCATTTTCATAATTACTGACGTGACGGCGGCCGCCTCGGTGCCTTCCTCATTTACTTCGATAAAGGCCTTTTGCCTGACCTCGCTGATATACACATTATCTTCTCCTGTTTTATTATACAATTTTGAAAAATCTGCCTTACCGCAGTCAAAAGCAATGCCCATCCCCAGTTGGGAAAGGACATTATTAAGCTTAATATCGTACTCAGCTTTAAACCTGGGCAGATTTATCCGGCCCTGCCGCGAACTCAATTGACGTATCCAATTTGACCAATTTTCCGCATTTAGGTCGTTCTGAAAATCTTTCAGGCTCGACTCCCTGGCAGGAAGGAAAACGTACATACTCAATTTTCTATTGCCATAAGGCAGGCTGATAGCCTGAAATTTATCCGTTTCAAAATAACCGAACTTTCCAGATTGAGTCATCAGAGGATGGATTGTTTTGCTTCCATCAAGTAATTCAAAATCGCGTTCTTGCGTATTAGATGAATCGAATTTGGATGCCCACCCACCCTTAAAATATATTGCATTGAGAAGAACCATCACATCATTCTTGTCCACCTTGTCAATTATTTTCTGAATCTTATCTTTTGTCTTTTCTTTGACCCAATTATTAATCGGGTTTTCATCTGTCAGCAGTCCTATTTCGGGTTTGTAGTATTTACTTACCGTATCGATAAATGGCTGTTTCGTTCTCAAGGATCCATTTACCCAGATTGAATTGGCGATATTTAGTTCGACTTCGGGATCAATCGTTTTTAGATAATCATTAAGGGACATAAGATATTCATTAAACTGGCTAACCTCGGCACTTTTCCATCTCAATGCCTGTTCCATCGCGTCTTTTGTCGCGCCGTCAGCGCCATTATAAACCATAGCCAGTGCCATCGTGGCACTCAGCGGAGAAACAAAAATATTTTGGCCAAAATTTTCACGGTTAACTTCGGCGAAAAAATCGAATGCAAATTTGTTCATCGCCGATGAAAAAGCGGTCTTTTCCCCACTCAAAGCAGACGCCGAATGGATGGTAAACATCAATGTGAAAATTAGAGATGTTCTAATGAGTCTTCTATACATCTTGTACCTCCTTAATGATCTTTATAATAAATACAAGAGCCCGTCATTAATCTTCCCGAACATTTAACAAAATACGCGAAAAGTAAGCATTTGTGCAACCGGTATAATGATGATTCGGCGGCAGGGCGAGCATATCTTATTGCCATTCAGCAGATTCGCATTCTAATTCAAATTGGCCGAGTATTTGCTAAAAGTATCATTGTAGAAAGGCGGAAATATTGTTTATAGAGGATATGAACAGATTAAAATACCGGGACACCGTCTGAAAACGCCTTCGATTTAATTATCAAAAAGCAGTCGTTTGTCCCGGATAAAAATGTGACATCGACACGATAAACCGTCGACTCATTAATCCCTTGCCTTACATCCCGGTCCAGGGTCGGCGGTTTTCCTTTTTATTCTATTCCTTATCTTACCTCAGAATTTTTTCTTGAATAAAAACCGCGTAGAAGTAGAATATTCAAGTGGTTACGAAATCTGTTGTTGTTGACATTTTCTGCATGAAAACATAACCTGAATATATGCCGACGATAAAGCTCGATTCCAATGTTCAATATTTAAAAGGTGTCGGCCCCCGGAGAGCGGCCGCCCTCGAAAGTGTCGGCATAAAGACTGTTTTTGATTTGCTTCATTATCTTCCCCGACGATACCTGGATCGTTCGATGATTGTCCCGATCGGCTCCCTTAAGGCCAATATGGACGTGACTATCATAGGGAAAGTCCTCGGCAAGGGGATCTTAAAAGGGCGCCGCCAGCGTCTGGAAGTGATTCTCGGCGATGACAGCGGCCATATTGCACTTATCTGGTTTTCCGGAATACGCTATCTTGAAAAGATGTTCAACAAGGGGGACGTTTTTTCGGTAACAGGTTCTGTCACATTTTTTATGCAGCGCCAGATTGTGCATCCGGAAGTCGAACGTATCGGGAGTGAAGTGGTGACACTGCTTCATACCGGTCGTATTGTTCCGGTTTATCCTTCGACCGCTGACCTGAAACAAGCGGGGATTACCGGGCGGACTTTTCGCCAGATGATAAACCTGGCTCTGGAAACAACCAAGAGTGAGATTAGAGATTATTTGCCGGCGCGATACCTGTCAGAATTTCAGCTTAAACCGCTCCGACAGGCAATGTTCTCGGTTCATTATCCCGCCGAAATGGAGGATGCCGAAGCGGCCCGTCGAAGGTTGGCCTTCGATGAGTTTGTCGAATTACAGTATCTTATTTTGCAGTCTCGCAGAGAAGACAATCTGATTAAGAAAAAGCATCACTATCGAAAACCGGGCGCAGTTTTGCGTGGATTTCTGGAGAATCTTCCTTTTCGCCTGACAAACGATCAACAGGAGACAATCGATAAAATCTTCGGTGACCTGCAGGCCGAGCGCCCGATGCATCGTTTGGTACAGGGGGATGTCGGGTGCGGCAAGACCGTGGTGGCCCTGTCTGCAGCCGTTTTCGCATCCGAAAATAAACTTCAAACGGCGTTTATGGCCCCGACCGAACTGCTGGCCGAACAGCATTATCAGACATGGAGTAAGGCATTGGAGCAAGTGGGTATCCGGTCGGCATTGATAACCGGCTCGATTTCGATAAAGGACCGTCGCCAAATTGAATCATCGGTACTGGATGGTAGTATTGATATCGTTTTCGGAACCCATGCCGTGATTTCCGCGCCCCTTAAATTCGACCGGTTGGGTCTGGTAATAATCGACGAGCAGCACCGTTTTGGTGTCAGGCAACGAAGCGAGCTTATCGCCAAGGGCGCGCGACCGGATATTTTGGTTATGAGCGCGACGCCGATTCCGCGGACTCTGGCGATGACGTTGTACGGCGATCTGGATATTTCCTCGATAAAGAGCATGCCACCCGGAAGACAGCCGTCAAAAACGGTCTGGCGGACGGCCAATTCACGCCCGGAGATTCATGACTATCTTAAGAAAAAATTGGAAAAGGGAAACCAGATGTTCATTATCTATCCGCTGGTTGAAAAATCGGAAAAAATCGATTTGCAGGCGGCGGAAGATGAGTACAAAGTGTTAAAAAAGGATGTTTTTCGCGAATACAGAATCGGTCTGGTTCACGGGCGAATGAAAAAGGATAAAAGGGAAAAAACTGTCTATGCGTTTCGGAATAAGGAACTGGACATCCTTGTTGCCACCACTGTAATCGAGGTCGGCCTCGATATCCCAACAGCCTCGATTATGGTAATAGAACATGCCGAACGGTTTGGACTGTCGCAATTACATCAATTACGCGGACGGGTGGGGCGAGGAAATATGCGCGGTTTGACGATTGCCGTGGCCACGCCGCCGATTAGTGATCTGGCGCGAAAGCGACTCGAATTGTTTCAGGAAACGTCCGATGGATTCAAAATCGCCGAGGCCGATTTGAATCTGCGCGGTCCCGGTGAATTTTTCGGTGCCAGGCAGCATGGTCTGCCGGAATTGAAGGTGGCCAGCCTGACGGGTGATATCGAACTCCTGCCGATGGCAAGGAAACTGGTTGTGAAGCTGTTATCCGGGAGCAAAGCGCTTGACAACGAGCATCGGCGATTATTACAATATCTCGAAAAGAGAGTGGCCGATCGGAAGAACTTGGGAAGAACCGGGTGAATACATTTTATGTTCCGGGAGGCCTTGTAATTGGCTGAATTTTATAGCAAAATAATACAAATTCGGAGGAATAATGGAAGATATCAATAAGTCACTGGATGCTAATTTTTTTCAGCTGGTTCTCTCTCTTCAAATGGCGACCATGCAACAAATGGGGAAGATTGCCTCGCCGATATCCGGCAAAGTGGAAAGGAATCTGATGCAAGCTCAGGCCAGCATCGATATGCTGAGCATGCTTTCGGAAAAGACAAAAAATAACTTAACCGAAGATGAAAAAGAGTTGCTGGATCGCGTGCTCTTCGAGCTCCGAATGAATTTTGTCGACGAATCCAAAAAGCCCGATGAAAAACCGGCCGAATCCGCAAAAACAGAAAAAACTAAAGCTCCTTCGTCGGAAACCGATGAGAAAAAGGACGATGAAGATAAAAGCGAATCAAAAGGGAACAGCGAGGTAGCGGATAAGGAGGAATAGTAATCCAAAAGCAAGGCGCTCGGAAGTCCCTTTCTATATAGTCTCCAAGCGGCTTTTATCTTGATAATTCACATATTTTTTGTTATATTTTAATGGTGGCGGAAGAAGTAAAAAACTGGAATTTTAAAAACTCTGTTTCGGAATTAAAAAAGGAGTTCGGAGACAAAATATTGGTAGATCAGCCATTGATGAAACTGACTACTTTTGGAACTGGCGGAAATGCCCGTCTTTTGATGGAAGTGAAATCTGCCGAAGACTTATCGATGATTGTGAAAGTCGCTCGGCGGCTGGGTATTCCCGTATTTATGCTCGGCGGAGGCTCAAATGTCCTGATAGCCGACTCCGGTTACGATGGTCTGATATTGAAGAATTCGATTATGGGTATGGAATGTGATGGCGAAGAAATTCGATGCGGGGCGGGGGAGGAGTTGCAGAAATTGGTAGATTTTGCTGCCGATACCGGTCTTACCGGCCTTGAATTTGCTACTGGTATATGGGGAACTGTCGGTGGTGCCATTTTCGGAAATGCCGGCGCTTATGGTTCCGAAACCGGGGCTGTCGTTAAATCGGCCGAACTGGTTGACAAACAAGGAAATATAAGAATGGTTACGGCAAACTACCTCGAATTTTCTTATCGATCATCGAAATTGAAGAAAAGCGGGGAGTTTGTCACACGGGCAGTTTTTGCACTGAAAACAGGCAAAAGGGAAACGATCAGGCAAAAAATCGCCGAGATTATGGCTAAAAGAAGCGTAAAGTTCCCGATTGAAAAAAACTCAGCCGGTTGTTTCTTCAAGAATATTCCCGATAAAAATAGTAAATTCGGGAAACTTTCAACCGGCAAGCTTTTAGAAGATGCAGGAGCCAAAGATATGCATTTCGGTGGTGCTCAGGTTTTTAGAAACCACGCCAACATTATCATAAACGACGGAACAGCCAGATCATCCGACATTAAAAAACTGGCCGATTTATTGAAATCGAAGGTTGAAAACAAGTTCGGTATCAAACTTCAGGAGGAAGTCATCCTTCTGGGGAATTTTGAGGAGGAAAACGTATAGGATATTTTTAAAGATGTAAAACTAACTGACTGATTATTGGTCAGCGCTACGAAAAGAAGTCTTACATATCTGCTTTTTATTGCCGCTTTGATGGCGGTATCAGCGAATCTGCTGGCGGGCGAGCCGCAGTTCGATTTTGAACTGAAATCGCCGCCCGGATATATTGCACAATATCCGGAGCGGTTTTCGTATCCCGTAATTTCCATAACCTATCAGAAAATACCGGAATTAGATATGATTTATTCTTCACCACCGCGGGTGACGAGTTCTAATTTCGAGGAAAACACTCTGACCATTACCGGGGCGTATTACAAAAAGGGAAAGTACCTGTACGAATATACGCCGCGGTCGGTTGATGCCGAGGCTTTTTCGGAATATCGCCGAAGGCAGGCACTTGCCAGAAGTATGAGGGAATTTCATTCCCAGGCCCTGGCCAAAGAACAAAAGGAAAAGAAAGGCGGTTTGCTTTCGGTTAATATCCCGATCCGGTCCAAGGCGGTCGAGTCGATTTTTGGCGAGGGTGGCGCGGGATTAAATGTATCCGGTTATCATCAGATTGTTTTTTCGGGTCGTTCCCAGTGGGATGACCGAAGTGTTACATCGACCTATCGGCAAAGCAAGTTCCCGTCTTTGAATATGGAGCAGATTTCCCGATTCGATATCAAGGGGACAATCGGTTCGAAGGTTTCGGTTTCCGTCAGTCAGGACTCCAAAACCGATATACCGCTGGCTAATCGGATTATTATTCGTTACAAGGGTGACGAGGATGATATCATCAAAAGTATCGAGGCCGGGAATACGACGCTAAGTCTTCCGAGAACGCAACTGGTCGGATACTCCAGCCGGATTCAGGGATTGTTCGGGATAAAAACCGAGGCGCAGATCGGCGGTCTATCATTGACGGCCATCGCCAGCCAGGAGAAGGGCTCCACCGAACGAACAACGATCAATGCCGGAGCAAGTGCCAGCAAGATTTATATCAGGGATTGGGATTATTACGACGGAAAGATCTCCGACCTCGGCATTGAGGGTGTTGACTTTCAGGCCGGTGATGTCATAACTCAAATCAATGTATATTCTAGCCGAAAAACCGAAGAAGCCACTGCCGATTCGGCCATAATGTACGTTGACCCCAATAATCCGAGTAATCCTGACTATCTTAATGAAAACTCCGATGTTATTGAGGTCCATGAAATGGAGTCATCCGAGTTCTGGCTCAACGGGCAGGAACACTGGATAATGTTCACCAGTCCGGCAACTTATAAAAGTTCTTATATCGGTGTTTATATGATTATCGTCAAAGCCAACGGCGATACGGTCACAGTTGGAAATATCGAAACCAGGCCGATGCAATTGAAGCTGATAAAGAATAATACGCCCAGTGCGACAATGATTACATGGAATTATGCCTGGCGAAATGTGTACTACCTGAGAGCAACAAATATCGATTTAAAAGGTCTGGAGATAAACGTCTTTAAAGGAGAAAAGGATACTGAAATTACCGGCGATAATCTGGATCATCAGAACGGGACGCAATATATTCGTATTCTGGGGCTCGATCAATATGATCCAAGCAGGCCGGGTGAAAAGAGCCCGGACGGAAATGTTGATGTAAATACTGCTATTGTAGAACCGGAATTAGGTCTATTGATATTCCCCGATCGAAAGCCGTTTGATCCATCGCAAAATTTCGATTCGGTTTCCCTTGATCCCAGGGTCCCCGAAATATATAAGTACAATTATTCTAATCCTGACGCCCAAACTGCCTCCAAGTATTACATCGAAGTATCGAACCGCAGTCGTCAATCTGAAGTTTCGCTGGGACGGTTCAATATAATTGAAGGTTCCGAAGTAATTACGTTAAACGGTACGCAATTGATCAAAGGGACCGATTACAGAATCGACTATGATATTGGAAGAGTCACTTTTTTAACCGATGAGGCGCTGGATCCCAATGCAAATTTGGGGATCGACTTTGAATATTCGCCTTTCGCCATGCTGCAGAAGAAAACGCTGTTTGGAATCAGAGGCGAATATGAATTAAGCAAGAATTTCGAAGTCGGGACCACTTTTCTATACAAATCCGATAAGGCGACCGAAAGAAAGCCGAAGGTCGGTCAGGAAACAACAAGGATGATTATCTGGGACGCCGACACTCGTTTCAGTCTCAAGTCCGGATTTGTTACAAAACTCGCCAATGCCCTGCCGTTCTATTCGACCGAGACGCCCTCCAGTTTCGCCGTCAGCGCCGAAGTGGCTCAATCGCATCCCAATCCCAACGTTGACGGCGTGGCCTATCTTGATGATTTCGAAGGGAGCCGCGACCTCTACTCGCTGGGAGTTTATCGGGAAAACTGGTTTTATTCGTCCAAACCGGTTGCTCTGGACAGCAGCAATATCCGCGCGAAGTTATTCTGGTATAATCCATACAACCAGACTCCCATTAAGGATATTTGGGATAGGGATGTCGGTTCCGTAAGCCATACTCATACTCTGGACCTGAAGTATATGCCCCGTCGTATCGACCGGCGTTTGGGTGAGTATGTCCACGCGACGGATACTGTCTCCAATCCCGCCGATTCCTGGGCCGGAATTATGCGGTATCTTTCGGTTGGCGCCGCCGACCAAACGCGGGCACAGCTTCTGGAATTACGTCTAAACGGCAGTCGCGGTATTTTACATATCGATATGGGCAAAATCTCAGAAGATATAAATGGTGATAGTGCCAAAACCACTGAAGATGTTATCTTAAATAATTATCTCGATCCGGAAGAGGATGTCGGCTTGGATGGATTGACGAATGCCCAGGAGCGGGATTCCCTCGGGTCAGGCGAAGTCGACCCGTTCGGGGATGACTTTCGATATGAGGAAAGTAATCAAAACGATTATAGCCGGATAAACGGCACGCAGGGTGATAGTCTCGATCCCGGGACGCTGGGCCGACCGAGTACCGAAGATCTGAATCGAGATAGCGAATTTATCCGCAGGAATAATTATTTCTCGTATAGCATCGATCTGTCCGATCCCTTATCTCCTTTTTATGTCGAGGGATCCGAGAACAGCAAAGGCTGGCGTTCGTTTCGAGTACCTATTAAAGACTCGGCGGCCATCGATGAAATTGTCGGCGATCCCCTGTGGACGGAGGTCGAATATGTCAGGCTGTGGATTGAATACCCGGCCGATACCGCGTCAATTCCGGATACGGTCAGGTTGAGAATCGCCGCAATTGATATTGTATCGTCTAATTGGGATGATACTCTTATGAAAGCCGACAACCTGGATACCGCAACCCAATTTAGTGTCGGAGTCATCAATACTCAGGAAAATTCGGATTATGCGCGAAATACCCCTCCCGGTGTTGAAGGATATTATGACCAGATTAATATGGTCGTGGAACCGGAACAATCGTTGCTTCTGCACCTGCTTAATTTCACTTCGGGAACCTTCAATGACACATTTTACGCCGACACCGGTATTGCCGAAAGAATTCTTTTTGATACGCCCAATCTGATGGGCTATAGCAAACTCAAGATGTGGGTGCACGGACCCAATTACAAGATCACCGGCGTCGACACGGTCGGCGATTCCCTCTTGTTCTTTTTCAGAATAGGAACGGATGATAAAAATTATTATGAATTTCGGAGAATCCTGACACCTGATTGGAATGGCAATGAAGTCGATATGGATTTTAATGAAATAACCGGTCTAAAGGAGTATCTGGTTCGTGCCAAAAAGATAAAAGCGGATACGAATGTCATAGACAGTGTTATCAATGGTAAGAATTACCGGGTTGTGGGTGATCCCAATATTACCCGTGTCAAATACCTGGCGGCCGGAGCAGCGAACCTTGATCCGCGCGATACTGTCACGGCCGATATTTGGATTGATGAGTTGCGCCTGACCGATGTCCGCCGGGATGTCGGTTCGGCCTTAAATGTTGGCGTTAACGGGACTTTCGGGGATCTCTTTTCGTACCGGGTCGGATACAGCTATACCAACAGCTTTTTCCGGAAAATATCGTCCTCGACTCGCGGTGGCTCGACCGACAACTTAGGCAGCGGCGCCACCAGCCAACGATATGACATAGGTTTTTCCGGGATAAATCTGGATAAGTTTTTACCGCGATCGATGGGAGCGTCAATTCCCATTTCATTCAGCTATTCGAAATCCATCTCAGTACCTGTTTTGCGAACAAGGTCAGACATCATTTTACCGGAGGAATTGCGTAATTCCGAGAGCACAGTCAGTACATCGAAAAGTTTCAATATCTCCGAATCCTTCGGCAAGAAAACAAAAAATCCCTTGTTTACGCTTTTGTTAAATCCGCTAAAAACCAGTTTTTCTTATAACCGAACCGATTCGAGGTCACCAACGGAGCCGATGAGGCTCTCGGAGGGATATAACATTCGCAGCAGCTACAGTTATACCATAAAGTCGGTTCCGAATATCATGCCCTTTTTCTGGACGAGACCGGTTCCGCTAATACGCAAGCTGGGTGGCAGTAGATTTTATTTATTGCCGAATACATTCAGCGTCGCGGGGAATTTCGATAGAAATCTAACGGTCACGAGAAATATCAATAATGTTTTGAATAATGCTCCCCCCCGGCGAAATTTCAGCGGGAATATGAAAGTCGGTTATAAGATATCCGATAATCTGAATGCCAATTACGGCATGCAAACATCCAGGGATTTGAGTGATCCGACAACGGTTGTTTTCAGTCTTGATCCCAAAAAATTTAAGCTCGGGCGCGAAACGGCGTATTCTCAGGATTTCGGTGCATCTTATTCACCGAATATATTCGGCTTCCTGACGCATAAATTCAATTTTACATCCAGTTATCGCGAGAACATCGACATCATAAATTTGCTTCATCGGGCCTCAGCCAGCAAGGGTTACAGTGTTGGCGGCAGTTTTGATTTCCGCAAGTTGTTCGGAGCCGAATCGCAGCGAGGCGGACGAGAATCCAAGTATAAAAGAAGACAGGAATCGCAGGCAAAAAATAAAGATGATCAAAGCGAAGGCGAAGAGGAAAGCAAAAAGGACGAGGGGCCGAAAGAAAGCATTTTCACAAAGGTCTTCAGTCCGTTTCCTAAATTGATGCGCTTTCTGACAGGATGGATCGATCCCATCAGTTATTCCTACAGTGAATCTTACAGCTATTCGTATCCGGGGCTTCTTCAAAGAGCTCAAATGAAATTCAGATTCGGTTTTACCGAGGATATCGGCGTCGATGAGTCCGAAGAAGGTAATTCCGGATTCAGATCGAATTCAATTACCAAAGCCAGCAAATATTCATTCAAATCCGGAACAGTTTTTCTCGGGGGATTACGGACCGATGTTTCTTTCAGCAAATCGATCGGGCAGGATGTCGTCAAGATTGGCAGCCGCTCGAAAAATGTCTCGACCGTATTCCCCGATATTACTTTCTCAATCCGTCCGCTTTCGACATTTACTTTCCTGAATCCTCTAATAAAGAAATTCTCTCCGCGCACGAAATATACGCGAAGCAAGTCGGAAAGTTATAATCTGACGACTTCTTTCAAGACGACGGAAAAATCATCCGTCTCCCAGAATCCGCTTCTGGCGTTAAGCTTTGGCATAATGCGCGGATTGGATATTAATTTCAAAACCGATCGATCGGTTACCGAAAACAAGAAGTTCAATTCAGCCAACGGCGAGCCCTCCAATTCCTCCCGGAGCACGTCAAGGAGTTCGACTATATCAACTAAATATGCCTTTAGCTGGCCGACCGGTTTTAAGATTCCTATTCTCGGCCGAATTAAATTCAAGTCGGCCATGTCAATCTCGTTAGACATCTCGACGCAGAATCAGAAAACAGAAACGGCCCAGGGTAATGGCCCCATGATTTCATCGGGAGAACGTTCGGATATGATGATAACGACGTCTATGTCATATTCCTTTTCAACTCAGATTAAAGGCGGTCTGAGCGGTCGCTGGCAGGATACCGATGACAAAAAAACCAAAAGAAAATCGCACACGAGAGAACTGAGAATCTGGGTCGATATACGATTTTAAATAATTAATTGACAATTTTGATTTCGCGCTGTTACTTCTACCACGTGATTAAGCCGAGAAATGTTCTTTACTTCGCAATAGTGATAATCTCCGGTAGTATTCTGTTTTTTTCTTGCCGTGGTGGTCGGGATGTTATTATTCCCGAATTTGATGGACAAAGGGCTTTCGGTTTCATCGAGAAACAGGTTGCTTTCGGCCCGCGAGTTCCGGGAAGTGATAACATTGCCGAATGCAGAGAGTATCTTATTGAATTTTTTGACACTCTCGGGGCCAGGGTCGATACAATGGAATTTATCCATACCGATAAATTCAGCGGCAAGCAAATTCCGATGGTTAATATTTTGGCCGTTTTTAACGGGGCCGACACCGGCACCACCGATCGGTACCTGCTGGCCGCGCATTATGACAGTCGGCCCCGCGCCGAATATGATCCGGACTCGACCAAGCGAAGCACCCCGATTGATGGTGCCAACGATGGTGCATCGGGAGTTGCTGTCCTGATGGAGTTGGCGGTTTTAATTTCCGGTCAGAAGCCGCGAGTCAACATTGATATGGCCCTGCTTGACGGTGAAGATTATGGTCCGCCCGGTCATATTGATGAATATTTTCTCGGAGCCAGGGATATGGTGCGCCGCAATATAAAAGGCAAATATAAGTTTGCATTAATCGTTGATATGATAGGTGATAAAGATTTGAAAGTGTACCGGGACGAGTTTTCCGAAAAGTACTCACCGCAGATTACCGATCAGGTTTGGAATACGGCGAAGCAACTGGGGGAGTCGGCCTTTATTGACTCGGTCGGGTACGCAGTCCAGGATGATCATCTCTCTTTTCTGACCATAAAACTCCCCGCGACGCTCATTATTGACTTTAATTATAAATACTGGCACACGACTCATGACACTCCGGATAAATGCTCTCCCGAATCTTTGGCCAGCGTCGGCCGTGTCGTCACGACTTTTTTATATAAATTATGATATGAATAAAAAAATGATTAAATCCCGAAGAGATATTCCATCGGTCGAAATATTGACGAGGGATAAAGATATCGTCAAAGCTTCAAAGCATCTGGCGCGCCCGCTGACGGTTGAAATTGTTCGTTCGGCGGTGGCGAAAATAAAAAGGCAGCTCGGTTCGGAGATAAAAGAAATCGGTTACGGAAATTTTAAGGCGGCAATTATTTCGGCGATTAATGGTGTATCGTCAAAAAAAATCTCACCGGTAATTAACGGGACCGGTATTCTGGTTCATACAAATCTGGGTCGGGCACCTCTATCGGAAAAATTGTTTGATAATATCAAAGATCATATCACCGGCTATGGTAATCTTGAGTTTGATACGATCACCGGAAAACGCGGCAGGAGGGGAGAGCTGGCCGAGAAATATCTGGCGCTGATTTCCGGAGCCGAGGCCGGGACGATTGTTAATAACAATGCGGCGGCTCTTTTTATTATTCTGAATACTCTGGCGGGTAGAAGAAAAGTCCTTCTCTCGCGCGGCGAGCTGATTCAAATCGGCGGCGGATTTCGAATACCGGACATTTTAAAAAAATCGGGAGCCAGACTTGTTGAGGTGGGTACGACCAATATTACCACGCTCGATGATTATAAAAAGGGTCTGGAAGAAAATCCGGCCTTGATTCTTAAGGTGCACCGGAGTAATTTCGCGGTATCCGGTTTTACCGATGATGTCGATTTAAAATCTCTGGTAAAATTGGGAAGGGAAAATAATATTCCGGTCATAAATGATCTGGGCAGCGGTGTTTTGGTGGACACCTCGAAAATTGCCAGTGTCAAAGAACCGACGGTGCAGTCATCGGTTAAAGCCGGAGCCGATCTGACCTGTTTTTCCGGCGATAAACTTCTTGGCGGAGTGCAGTCCGGATTGATTGTCGGGCGAGAAGAATCGATCAAAAAAATTAAAAAGAATCCTGTTTTCCGTGCCATTCGGGTGGATAAAATAATTTTCTCGGCCATCGAGGAATTACTGAAAAATTATCTTGATGACAACTGGCAGGAGAGCATAAAACTCTGGAGCCTGGCTTATACGGGTGAATCTGTTTTGTACGAACGGGGCCGTAAGCTTCTAAAGAAAATCAAGGCTGGTGAAAAAATTTCTCTGGAAGCTTCACAGGGCGGGATTGGCGGCGGCGCATTGCCGGAAATACCAATTCCATCAGTGGCGCTGGTTTTTAACAGTGAGCAACCGCCCCAGAAAATCGCGGCCCTGTTTCGTCGAACTATTCCACCGATAATCGGCCGTATCAGTAATGAAAGGTTCATGATTGATTTAAAAGCGATCGATGAAGAGACACTGGCGATTCTGCCGGATATTATAAAAAGTATAATCAATCGGATATAAGATGTTTGTCATCGGTACCGCCGGACATATCGATCACGGTAAATCGTCGATTATAACCCGCCTGACAGGTATCGATCCGGACCGACTTCCCGAAGAAAAAGAGCGCGGCATGACGATTGATATCGGCTTTGCCCATTATGACACGACCGATGGCAATCGGATAGGTATTATTGACGTCCCCGGTCATGAACGTTTTGTCCGCAATATGATTGCCGGGGCCGGTGGTATTGACGCCCTCATTTTGGTCGTCGCCGCCGATGACGGCTGGATGCCGCAGAGCCAGGAACATCTTCAGATAGCCGGGTTACTGGGCGTCAAGTACGGATTTGTGGTACTGTCGAAAATCGACCTGGTCGAGAAAAGCTGGCTTGATCTTGTCCTCGATGATGTGCGAGATAAGGTACGCGGAACCTTTCTCGAAAGTGCACCCATCATCAAGCTGTCGTCCGAAACCGGCGAAGGATTCGATAAACTTAAGGAAGAAGTAGATAAATTATCACAGCAGGTAATCGACCGCGAAGATATCGGCAAACCGCGGCTTTATATCGATCGCTCGTTCGTTTTAGCCGGCATGGGGGGTGTCGCGGCCGGGACTTTAAGGGGCGGAAAACTCGAGGTCGGTCAGGAAGTGATTGCATTTCCGGCTCGGCGAATCGGTAAAGTCCGCACCATGCAATCTCATAATGAACAAATAGGTGCAGCTTATCCGGGTCAGCGCACATCGATCAGTCTGACCGGCATCGATAAAGAATACCTATCCCGCGGTTCGGTCATAACTTCTCCTGAGATAATAAAAGATTATCCTGGAAAAAATGTCCTGGCCCTGTCGGTCTCGTTGATACCGGAATCCAAAATTATTCTTACCGACCGAAGAAGACTCCTGATGATTCTCGGGACAACCGAAGTTGAAGGCGAGATCCGGATATATAAAGATCATCAAATTTCACCCGGCGAAAACGGCATTGTTTTTTTTGAGCCTTATGAACCGCTGCTGGCATTCATCGGGGATAAATCTATCCTGCGTCTCCCCACGCCGCAGCGGACAATCGGTGGCGGGACGGTGCTTGATAGTATTAATCGATTCCCTCGTAAAAAGGAAATGAAGAATTTCGCCTATTTGGAACAGAGACTGGATTTAACGCCGGAAAAGCTGGTCATGTCAGAATTAATAAAGACTTCGTTTATCGACAAGAAAGTGAGTCTAATTCGCTGCAATTTGGCGCAAAGTTCAATTGATCGTGCCATAGACAACCTGATAAAGGATTCAAAACTCGATGAATATGATGAAAAGTATTATCTCCCTGACTCGGTAAATCCGACGATTGAGAGCGTTTTATCGGGCATGGGAAAATATTTCGAGAATCGGCCGCACCTTGACGGCTTGCCGATCGATATTATCAGCGCGGTCTCGAATGTACCTATACAAAATCTCGAATCGCTTTTGGAACTTATGAACCGTAAGAGGCTTCTTGTCAAGAAGGGGAATCGTTTTGATTTGAGCGGTCGAAAAATTACGGTCAAAGGTGAAATCGAAAATGCGGCGGAAATAATCGAGGGTAAAATTCTCAAGGGCGGTTTTGCGCCGCCATCGGTTAAGGAAATTCTGGGGAATGATAAAATTAATAAAGAGGCGTTCAACTATCTCGTGATATCCGGTCGGATAGTCAAAGTAGGTTCGACGCTGGCTTTTCATGCAAAGAAATGGCGGGAAATAGTGAATGCTATCCATGAGCTTCTTAAAAAAAATGATTCGTTGATGGTCGCCTCGCTGCGCGAGAGGTTAAGCAGTTCGCGTAAATATATCATACCCATTCTGGAGGAAACTGACCGTCTCAAAATCACCGCTCGTCAGGGTGATATCCGCGTTAAGGGTGACAGGTTTGAAGAAGAATAAAGTATTTTTCAACGGGAAAATCTATACACAGGGGGGAGATAATGTTGTCGTCAATTCGATGGCCGTGTCGGGACGATTTATTATTGCTGTGGGGAATAATCTGGATAAAAGCGCTGAATTTAAAAGTTGGCAAAAAATCGATTTAAAAGGCCGTACCGTTCTCCCCGGCTTTGTCGATTCACATACGCATTTTTATTTTTTGGCGTTGTGGATGGGAACAGCGCGGCTTGACGGACTGAGATCTTTAGAAGCGGTTCTTCGTAAGATAGAAGCTCATGCGGCCAAACTCGGTCGTGACGAGTGGCTGACCGGGACCGGTTTTTCGGCCGATCGCTGGGATAAATATATTCTGCCTGATAAATTTATGCTTGATCGAGCCTCCGGAGGTCGACCGGCAGCAATATATTCCAAAGATCAGCACTTGATGTGGGTAAATTCGAAAGCACTGGAGCTGGCCGGAATAAGCCGCATGACTCCGCAACCGCCCGGGGGACGAATTGATAGATTTGATAACGGGGAACCCAACGGTATTCTTCGCGAGAATCCGGCCATTTTTCAAGTCTTGAAAATAATCAAAGGGATTGAAAAATCGCGAGTCAATAAACTCTGGCGGCAGGCTTTGCAGATGGCTTATTCGAAGGGTGTGACCGGTGTCCATTCATTCGATTACTGGGATGCGTTTGCGCACTTCGACCGATTGTCGAAAAAGGGAAAGCTGGGATTACGAATCTGCCATTACCCTCCGGCGTCGGCCATTCCCCGGATGGAGAAATTGGGAATTGAGTTCGGATATGGAAATGATTATTTTCGGGTGGCGGGCGTGAAGATTTTTGCCGACGGGGCGCTGGGAAGCCAAACGGCATATTGTTTCAATAAATATATCGGTTCGAAAGATAACTATGGCCTGGAAACCAGAACAAAAAAAGAGATTCTGGCCTTGATACGAGCGGCCTCGCGATTAAATCTAGCGTGCGCAATTCATGCTATCGGCGATAAGGCTATATCGAACGTGCTGGATTGTTTCGAGAAAGCGCCGATCCTGAAAAGCGGTGGAAAGCATCGCATCGAGCATTTGCAGATGATTCGACGCCAGGATATTCCGCGTCTGATAAGATTACATGTGGTCGCCTCGATGCAGCCCTCGCATTGTCCTTCCGATATAAAATTAATTGAAAAATACTGGGGTGGGCGCGGACGGAATTGTTACATCTTCAATACCCTTTTGAAAAAGAAAGTCCCGCTGATATTCGGCTCCGATGCACCTATTGAGCCGCTTGGTCCGATCTCCGGGATTTATGCCGCCGTTAACCGCAGGCCACCCGGGTCCGGAAAACCATTTTATCCCGAAGAAAGAATTTCGGTGACCGATGCCGTAAATGGTTTCACAGCCGCGCCGGCCCATATTGTCGGATGGCAATTCGAGCACGGGTATCTTTTGCCGGGATACAAGGCCGATTTTATCATTTTATCGGATAATATTTATAAGGTGGCGGCGACGAAGATAATGAACGTCAAAGTCTTGGCGACTTTTTTCGACGGCCGACCGGTTTATATCGACGACCGGACGCGGATATCATTCTAAAACGACCCACGCTCTTTATTCATAAACCGCGAACTTTTAGGTTGACACAGTTCTTAAAAGAGTAGTAGTTTAATAATGGATTTATTTGACCGGGTAAGCAGTCGGCTTCTTTTTGGAGCAAGAATTGAATGCAGTGGCACGTACCTTATAAAGTAAAAATAAGCCCAACCGGTTTTTGTATCGTATCTATAATGGAGATTGTATGAAAATTAAGACGACGATATTATTCGGGACGTTTCTGTTATTGCTGACTTTGGCGTCTTACGCCGATACGCCTTCGGCTGATAGCACCGCCAATGATACTCTGACCGATAATTATGCGGGTCCGAGTCTGGTTATTATTATGAATATTGACGGTGCCATCGGAACCGTTACTGCTGATCGTGTGATTGACGCCGTCAAGCAGGCAGAAAAAGAACATGCTGATTTGCTTGTTATCACGATGGATACGCCCGGCGGTTTTGCCGCGGCCATTTGGCCGATAACGAAAGCGATTATGAATTCCGACGTGCCGGTCGCGGTTTATATTTCACCGGCCGGAGCCAAAGATGCATCAGCCGGAGTTTATATCACCTATGCCGCGCAAATCGCGGCCATGGCTCCGGGTACTAACATCGGCGCGGCACATGTCGTTGGAGGCGGCGGGGAGGAAATTGATTCTGTTTTATCGGAAAAAATAATGAACGATGCCGTTGCCAGCCTTCGGGCTATGGCCGAGCGGCATGGCCGTAACGCCGAGTGGGCCGAAGAGGCGGCTCGTCAATCGGTTTCGATAACCAGTACTGAAGCGCTAAAGAAAAATGTAATCAATTTCATCGCCGATGATGTCGATGATTTGTTGAAGCAGGTCGACGGCTTCGAAGTGAATATGGTCTACGGCAAAAAGATAATTCACATAAAAAATCCTGTCAAAAAAAATATTAAAATTACCGCTATTCAATCGTTCCTGGACATTATTTCATCACCCAATATTGTCTTTATTCTATTCTCTCTCGGAGGATTGGGTCTCGTATTGGAGCTGTATAATCCCGGCTCGATTCTGCCCGGCGTCGTCGGCGGTATTTGTATTATTCTTGCCTTTTACGGTATGCGGACACTGCCGATCAATTACGCCGGCGTTTTGCTTCTAGTTTTTGCCATAATTTTATTTATATTGGAGATAAAGATTGTGAGTCACGGATTGCTTACCGTCGGCGGCGTGGTGTCGATGATAATCGGCGGTATGATGATGATTGACACGGCCGACCCTGACCTGAGAATATCCCGGTCGATTATTTTCGCTGTTGCCATCGTAATCGGGGCGTTTGTTCTTCTGGCCTTTACGCTGGCCTACAAAGCGCGCATATCGAAACCGACGACCGGTATGGAAGGTTTGATCGGTGAAACCGGCGTGGTGAAATCAAAAATCGATACCAATGGTTACGTTGCCGTCGCCGGGGAATTATGGGAGGCAAGCGCTGACGAGATAATTGAAGAGGGCGAGAAAGTAGTCGTTTTGGAAGTCGACAACTTGAAGATAAAAGTTAAAAAGAAAGTATAAATTCAAGGAGGATTGGTATGTCACTGGCAGGCATAGGCATAATAATATTTTTACTGCTTATTATTCTATCCAATGCGATAAAGGTTCTGCGGGAGTACGAGCGCGGCGTAATTTTTCGTCTTGGACGCTTGATCGGCGCCAAGGGGCCGGGCATTATCTTGCTTATCCCTATCGTCGATCGAATGATTCGCGTCGATTTGCGAACCATCACTTTTGACGTTCCGCCGCAGGATGTGATTACGCGCGACAATGTGTCGGTCAAAGTGAACGCCGTCGTTTACTTCCGCGTTATGGATCCGAATAAGGCGATTGTAGCTGTGGCTAATTTCTTCGAGGCTACTTCGCAGATTGCGCAGACGACACTGCGTTCGGTACTGGGTCAGGTTGATCTGGACGAACTGCTGTCCAATCGCGAAAAAATCAACCAGGAACTTCAGAAGATTATCGATCATCAAACCGAACCGTGGGGTATTAAGGTCTCGGTGGTTGAGGTCAAGAATGTCGACCTGCCGCCCGAGATGACTCGCGCGATTGCGCGTCAGGCGGAGGCCGAGCGTGAACGGCGATCAAAAATTATCCACGCCGAGGGTGAATTTCAGGCCTCAAAAAAACTGGCCGAGGCGGCCCATGTTATTTCATCCGAAGCCGGCGCTTTGCAACTGAGATATATGCAGACCTTGACTGAAATTTCGGTGAACAAAGGCTCTACGATTATTTTTCCGATGCCGATTGATTTGTTAGAACCGCTGATAAAAAAAATCGCATCTGATAAAACATAAATACAACGGGAGATAGGATATTTCCCAATTGTAGGGGGAGAAGCATAGGCAGGTCGGAATCCCGAATTAGAGTGGATTCCGATCTCTTTTATTGCGGATTGGATTTCTTATAAATAATGAATCCACTTTCTCAAACAAATAATACTTGACAAAAGAGACTATAATACTTTAATTATAGGCGCATTGAAATCGTTATTAAACGATGGGCTTCCAAAAGTCTCAATATAGGAGGGCGTACAAATGAAATTAATAATATTTTATTTACTATTGAGTATTGTAATCTTATTTAGTATTGCTAATGCCCAATCCTTTGCGCCGGTGAATGTGCGTATCGACGCTGCACCGGAATATGCGCCCGGTATGCTTCGGGCCAATGTACCCTTCACAGTAGATTTGTACCTGGAAAATGTCGGTCCGATGCCCCTTCCATCAATTATATCGTCGATGCGGTTTTACAGCCCGGACGGAATTACAACAGTTACCCCGATCACGCCTGATTCCGGGACTGTATATCTGGGTAATGTTGCTTTAATGAACGGTTTCGGTTGGATGGGGTATTGGGATTTAATTAATGTCGTCGGCGGAGCCAGCTGGGATGCGAGTTTACCGGATACTTTTTATCATGTGGGAGCCACTATGTTCGGTGGCTGGCCGACCGGTTTGGGTGAACAATTGCACTATGGCTTTTCATTTGAGATTTCCGACGAAGGGACATTTTGTATAGAATGGGTCGATCCGACGACCATAGATACTAACTTCGCCATTGAATTTGAAAATATGCTCAATTTGGAGCCAAAATGCTGGTCGATTAATGATATTGGCATTTGCGGTGATTTTAATGGCGACGGAATAGTCAATGTATTTGATATCGTATACGTAATTCAATGCCTTTACTTTCCGCTTTGGCCGCCATGTGAATTTGACCCGTGGATTTTCGACGTAAACAATGACGCAGTTATTAATATATTTGATATCATTTATCTGATCAGTTATCTTTATCTGGACGGTCCTGAACTCCTTTGTCCGCCGCCGCCGGAGCCATAGAAATAGGCTTGCTGAAAAGTCTTTTTGCGGCCTCTATTGTTTTAATCATGGATTATTCTGGTCTGGTCTGTATTATCGTATAGCCAGAGGTTGCATTTAATATGAAAGACATTGCACAATCAAGACAGATTCGGTTAATATTAATAGTCGATTGGCTTTAAGGATGACGGAATCAATTGCCCGAAAAACAGATACAAGAGCGGACTGTCCGGTTTAAAACTCATTGTGGCCTATCGACTTGGCATACTAATTGCTTTTGATTGAAATAATTAATTGAACATTTTTCCGCCTGAGTTGTTAGAGATAACAGGGAGTGGTGTGCGCTGGTTTACCAGCCACCTGACGTTAGAGTCGGGCATCCCCCCTCCACCACTCCCTATTTTTTTATCTTTTTTATAGCCTCTAATTTTTGCCAATCTATGCCGATAATCTATATGATAAACGATACATTTTTGGATGGTTTCCTATGTTTGGAATTAAAAGCCCCAGCCTGCTTATTAGAATATCGCATCTAATATTTATTCAAATATTATTTATTTTTTCAGCTCTGGCGCTCGTTTATTTTTATCCCGAGGACGACATCACTCCTTCACGGCAGCACTCGATTCTGACCGACAAGGTCAAAGCCGCCTCCAATTATATTTTTCATTTGCTGGGGCCGGTAAAGGATTATTCCGCCTTGCCGCACAATACGGAATTGGATATAAAAGCGTTTATCGCTGACAAAGAGTTTATTTCGAATGTCGACCTCGTATATTATGATCGCGAGACCGGCGCAAGTCATATAATACAACTTACTCATTCCGAAGATAGAGATTATTATGCCTTTTACGCTATATCTTCAGCAGAGGAAGACAAGTCATTTCTTACTTTTATTGGAAACCGGGGGAAATCATTTTTATCTACGATAACCGATGACGGCGAATACATAAATTATTTTGTCCGGCCCCAATCAGGCAATGACAGGATCGTCCTTATATTGAGATCTCCCAATTTGATTTCCGCGACGATTCAGAATAATCAGGCGTACCTGTTACTGATATTGTTCTTAATATCGGCTCTAATTTCATTGCTGATTATATATTTAATTTCAGACGGCATTAAAAAGCCCCTGGCACTGCTTGGTAAGGGCTTTGAAAAAACCGCCGAGGGTCGCGAGTTTTATATTGAGGAGACCGGCGATAAACAGATTCGATCCCTGACATGCGCATTCAATAATATGTCGCGAAAACTGGCCCAAAAGCAGAGTGAGCTGGCAAAAGCCAACTATGAAATGGTGAAAGCGAATCAGAATTTGATCGAATCGGAGTCGATCCTGACCAAGCTTGTCGACTACTCGCCGGACGCGATTATCGTAACCGATCTTGATGATCATGTCATAATTTACAATCAAACCGCCGCTCGGGAATTCGGGTACGATCAAAGCAATATGACCGGAAAGAAAATGGGTAATTTTATTTCTATGTCAAATGACTCCGATCGGCCGGATAATACCGAAAACGGCAGTGCCGAGATGAAGGAGATTATCTGCCGCCGGCGGGACGGCACTAATTTCCCCGCTCTTCTCGTGCACACGCCGCTGGGGACGGAAAGCAGCAAACCGATTGCCATACTCTACTTTATAAAAAGTATATCGGAGAGTGAAAATTATCAGGATATGATTCTGAAGCTCGATCGCATCGCCACCCGCGGCAAGATGGCGCGCGATATCGCCCATGAAATAAACAACTACCTGGCGATTTTACAGGGGAATCTGGAACTTATCCCCATGATGCTGGCCAAAAATGATTTGGAAAAACTGGACAAAAAAGTCAGCCTCATGAAAGAAACGGTCGGCCGGATTTCCAATTTCACCGACGGTTTAACACGCTTCAGCGATGAAAACACCGAATTCGTCAAGGAAGATTTAAACCAGTTAATTGAAAATCTGATTGCCTTCCTTAAACCCCAGAACAAATTCGATGATATAGCGATTACGACTAATCTGGCGGACAATATGCCGCTGGTCGAAATAGACACGAGCCAGATTCAGCATCTCCTGGTCAATTTGATTAACAACGGCGCTGAGGCGGTATCCCAGACCGGGATGGAGAATAACAAGTGGATAGTCATAAGTACGTCGTATGACGAATACAATCAGGAAATTTCCATCAAGGTTTCCGACGGCGGATTGGGAATTAAGGACGAATTTATAGATAAGCTGTTTGTCAGCCGGTTTAGTACCAAACGGCAGGGCACCGGATTCGGTTTGATAACCTGCAAGAACATCGTCGATAATCACGACGGAGAAGTCTCATATCATACCAGTGAAGAATCGAAATCGGTGTTTACCGTGAAGATCCCCGTTATTCATGCCGTTGTCGATTCGGATGAGACTATCGAAATCAAATCATCGAAATTAATATCCTCCTGATAAATAAATCATTGACCATTTATATCAACCCTTCTAATTTGTCTTTATGTCGCAATCGGACAAAGCGCGCTCGGTTGGTGCGGGGCGAACCAGATTTATATTGCTGGTCGTTATTCTTCTGGGGATTCTTCTCTTTATTCTGACCTATATCGGTATCCAGAAGAGCCGCAGTGATAGTCTGGAACTTCTGCGCCAGCAGGGTGTGGCTCTGATCGAAAGTCTGACTCTTTCGGCGGATAATGCCATCAAAGCCAATTCATTTTTCGATTTACTGGTCCAGGCGAAATTCTCGGATCTGGCCGGGTTTCTGGAAGCGAATAATGGACTGGTATTTTCACGCCCGGAATTATCCGATTTTGCGTCGGCATACGGTGTCGATGCCATTTTGATTTATGATAATAAATTGAATCTGAAATCATCGGGAGCCGCGAACGGATTCACCGACCTGGGTCGAATACATCGGTTGATTCTGCCGGAAGTTGAGGCATTATTGGGTGATTCCTCGGCCGGGTTCAGCTTCCAGATAAACGAGGGTGATTTCCCCGGCGACGTTTCGCTTTATTATCTCTCAAAATCCACTGATAATAATTATGTCGTTGCCATTGTTTCCGATGCTCTATTTTACACCAACGCCAAAAAAGATATCGGTATCGGCTATCTGGTGCAGAACATCGCGCGCGAAGTCGGCGTAGAATATATTCTCTTTCAAACAACCGAAGCCATAGTTTTTTCGTCGCGAAAAATCGGCCCGATCCTGAAAATTGAAAAAGATCCCTTTCTGACAAAAGCTCTCGAAGCCGATACCGTTTTATCCCGTGAATATGTTTTGAATGGCCGCAAAATCATGGAATTGGTAAACCGATTTTCCTCCGACGAATACGGCGAGGGATTATTCCGGATTGGCGTGTCACTGGATAAGTATTATGATATAATCGCCGGATATAACCGTCAGATGATTATTCTGAGTATTGTCATTTTTGCCGTATTCGTATTCGCGGTATTGTATTTGACGGGACGCCAAAAGCGAACTTATCTGGACCGTTCATTTAAGCAGATGAAGTCACTGTCGGAAAAAGTCTTTGACAGCATTAATGCCGGTCTGGTTGCTATCGATAATGATGGGACTATTCAAATGGCGAATCGGCAATTTCTGGACATTTTCGGCATCCGACAGGAAGATATAATAGGTACTGAGTGGAATTTATATCCGTGCCGTGGCATTATACCGTTCGAAGAGACTTTATCGGGAAGTGCAGTTCCGGAGGAGATTGAATCTACACTGGAAATTCCGGACGGAAAGAAACATCTGCTTGTCAACACGTCGCGTCTGTACGATTTCAAAAATCGATTGACCGGTGTCGTGGCCGTCGTTTATGATTACACGGCCGTAAAGGAATTGGAGGCAGTTGCTCGGAGAAAAGAACGGTTGACCGAACTGGGTGATCTGGCCGCCGGTGTCGCCCATGAAATAAGGAATCCGCTCAACGCCATCTCCATCGCCGCTCAAAGACTGATGAGCGAACAGGAAAGTGCGGAGGAATCGCAATCTTTTGCCCGTCAGATAAAATCGGAAGCCAATCGGCTTAACGATATCGTGACGCGTTTTCTTTTTATGGCCAGAGGGAAGGGAAATACCGAGAAGAAAAAAGATATCGGGAAAATCATAGAGGGAATTATTGAATTGCTAAAACTCGATCCGGAAAGCGCGGGGATCGAAATCAAATCGGAAATCGGCCGGGATGTTTTCGCCGCCGTATCCGAGGATAGAATTAAACAGATGGTCATAAATCTGGTCAGAAACGGGATCGAAGCCTGTCCCGTAAAAGGCGGAATCGTGACGGTCAGACTTAAAGCCGATGATAATCGTGCGCGTCTATCCGTTGCCGACAACGGTCAGGGAATCCCTGAAAACATCAAAGAAAAAATATTCGCACCGTATTTTACAACCAAGGACAAGGGAACCGGTCTGGGTTTGTCGATAGTTCATCAGATTGTGGAGGAATTAAAAGGGGAAATTGCGGTCGAATCGTCGCATGATGCCGGCACCGAAATAAAAATCAATTTCCCCATATAAAAAACGGCGGCTTGAAAGCCGCCGTTGTATATCAAAAAGTACCGCTTAATTCGATGGCTTTACATTTTCCTTAATCCATTCGGTACTGACCGATTTCGGACGCGTAATAGGTGTGCCCATGGCGCGGTTGAGTATCAACTGCGCCAGCATACCCATGGCACGCGAAACACTGAAGAGTACCGTGTAGTACGGGAACTCGGTCATGCCGAAATGATACAGCAGCGAGCCGGAGCCGGCGTCAACATTCGGCCACGGATTCTTGGCCTTGCCATGTTCTTTGAGAACGTTAGGAACGACATCATAGACTCTGGAAACAGTCTGGAAAACTTCGCTATCGGGCAGATTCTCGCGGCCGAAAGTAAGGAAGGCGCTGAATCGCGGATCGGTAACGCGCAGCACCGCATGACCATAACCCGGAATTACCTTGCCGCCGTTTAACGTATCCCACGCATACTTTTTAATCTGTTCTTCCGTGGGGGCACCTTTGAATTTCTTTATTGTATCAAGCACCCAGCCAAGACATTCCTGATTGGCCAGACCGTGCAGCGGGCCGGCCAAACCGTTCAACCCGGCCGAAACGGAATAGTAAGGATCAGATAATGCCGAACCGACCGTATGGCAGGTATTGGCACTGACATTACCACCCTCGTGGTCGCAGTGCAGGGTCAGGTAAAGGCGGATTAATTTCTGGAAAAGGCCGGTCTTATCGGGAATACCGAGCATACGAGCATAGTTGGCACCCCAATCGAGATCTTTTTTATATGGGATTCTCTTGCCCTTGTTGAAACGCATACGATACACACCGGCGGCAATCCCCGGCAATTTGGCCAGAAGATTTAAAGCATCCTCAAGAATCGGTTTCCAGTATTCGGTCTTCTTTACGCCGGCATTATATGCCTTGACGAATTCCGATTCACGCTGCATGACGAGAATGCCGGTGTTCAGCATCGCCATCGGGTGGGAATTTTTCGGCATCGCTTCCAGAACGTCCCACACGTACTTGGGAATACGTGATCTCTCGGCATATTCCTTCTGCAATGCTTTCAGTGCCGCCTTATCGGGTAGTTCGCCGGTGCAGAGCAGATAGAAAATTTCCTCGGGCCATTTGTCGCGCAGTTCCATAATCGGAATACCGCGGATAACCAGCCCTTTATCGGGGTAGACAACCGAAGTGTCGCAGATCATTCCTTTAACACCGCGCATACCGCCGTAAGCCTGGGCAACAGTAACATCTGATATTTTTATATCACCGTATTTTTGCCCGATTTCCTTAAGTTCTTCCCGAAGGCCGGGAATCATGCTCTCCAGTTTTTTCTGTAGGGTAGCCATCTTAAAAAGACTCCTGTGAATGTTTATGTTTGATTAATAGATTGCTTATGTTCAAATCCTACTACCTCATCCGGCAAATTGGGTCGTATATTAAATTATTTGCTCGAATTTGTCAAGAGCGTCCTGACCATATTTGTGGAGGATTTATCAAAATCTTCGATTAATCTCCCGCAAGTCTGCATTATTAACAATGATTACAATGTTTCGAACATTTTGCCGGGATTAAGCAAATTATCCGGATCAAAGCCATACTTTATTCTCTTCATATAATCCAGAGTATTTTCGTCATATTCGAGGTGAAGATATTTTCTTTTTGTCAGACCGATACCATGCTCGCCCGATATCGTTCCGCCCAATTCAAGCGTTTTATCGAATAATTTTCTGATGCCCTCTTTAATCATCGTCATCTCCTGTTTATCTTCACCGTAGGCAAGGAAATTGACATGAAGGTTGCCGTCACCGGCGTGACCATAGGAATTTATACGCACCGGATACCGATTGTTCAGTTCCGAGACAAAAGAAACCAGAATCGGTAATTTCGAGGGGGGAACACAAACGTCTTCGGAAATTTTCTGCTTTGCCGATTCTTTCACCGCTTTGGAGATGTTTCTTCGTAATCGCCAGAGTTTTTCGGATTTTTTCCTGTCATTCTCGCGATTTAGCTGAATCACCTGGTACTGTCGGCAAATTTTTTCGATACGATCGGCCTCGGATACAGCTTCGTTTCCCGTCGTTTCAAACAATAAAACCGCCGCCGCATTCGAAATATCGACAACCTTTTCATATTCGTTGGAACAGCTAATCGAATCGGCATCCATATATTCCATGACCGAGGGCACGATTCCCCGTCTCGTGATTTCGGAAACGGTTCGAGCGGCATCTTCCGGATTAATAAAGGCGGCTAAAATGGTCGGGCCATACTCCGTGCGATCGATTAGCCTGACCGCGATTTCAGTCACTGCCGCCAGGAGGCCTTCAGAGCCGATAAAAATCATCGAAAGATCGAAGAGTTCGTTTTCCGAATAAATTCCGGTCTTGATAAGCTTGCCGTCGACAGTTACCGCCTTCAAACCGATAACATAATCTTTGGTCACACCATATTTTTTACAGTGCAAACCTCCGGCGCATTCGGCCACATTGCCGCCCAGATGCGACTCCTCATAGCTGGCCGGATCGGGAGGATAAAAGAGATTGTGTTTTTCAGCTTCTTTCATCAGTTCAATGGTAATCACACCCGGGCCGCAGAAGGCCGATTTTTTCTCCGGAGATATTTCCAGTTTTCTGAGTCGTTCGAGTGACAACAACAAGCCGTCCGGAATCGGAACGGCCCCGCCGGTGAAACCGGTTCCGGCGCCACGGAAGACAATCGGAATTTTCCTTAAGTGACAGAAGCTTATTATTTCAATTATTTCATTTTCCGATTCGGCGAAAAGAATGGCGGGCGGTCGGACTTTTATTTCAGAAGCATCGCGGGAATAATCGCGAAGGTTTTCGGTATTAAATACCAAACGGTCGCCATATTTATTTTTAAGAGACGCCAGACTTTCCGTCGGATTATTTATCATCTTTCTTCGGTTCCGGCTTGGCCGTATCCTTTTTATCTTCCGCCTTTTTTGAGGGAGTCGTTTCACCCCGTTCCTTTTTTTCGCTTTTTTTATACGAATCGGAACGGTAGTCAGTGGAATAAAATCCCTGACCCTTCAATAGAAATCCGGAGCCACCCGATATTATTCGTTTTGTTTTGCCCTTACATTTCGGGCAGGTACTCTCCGGAGGGTCTGTTATCGACTGAAACTCCTCAAATTCATATCCGCATTTGGTGCACTTGTATTCGTAAGTCGGCATAAGTCTTAACCCCGTAATTTATCAGACGGTAAATTCCTTTTTCACCGGGCCGGCCTCGACAACTTCCGCCGGCGTACCATCTTTGAATTTCTTGAAGTTCTCGATAAACAGCGAGGCCAATTGCAGATATTTATCCTTATATGCTTTTTTATCACCCCATGTTTCGGCAGGATAAAGAACTTTCTCGGGAACACCATCGCATGATTTGGGAACTTCAAAACCGAATATCGGGTCTCTGTAAAACTCGACTTTCAGCAGTTTGCCCTCAAGCGCCGAATTTAAAAGCGTCCGGGTATGATGAATACTCATGCGCTTGCCGATTCCGTAAGGCCCGCCGCTCCACCCGGTATTAACCAGCCAGCAATTGACCTTGTGCTTTAATATTTTATTTTTCAACAATTCGGCGTAATAATAAGGATGATGCACCATAAACGGTGCGCCAAAACAGGCGCTGAATGTTATTTCCGGTTCCTTGCCGAGATCGATTTCGGTGCCGCTGACTTTCGACGTGTAGCCGGAAATAAAATGATACATCGCCTGTTCCGCCGTCAGCTTGGCAATCGGCGGCATTACGCCCGAGGCATCGCAGGTGAGCATTATAATGTTCTTCGGATGCCCGGCTGTTTTTTCCGTGTAAGCGTTATCGATGTAGTGAAGCGGGTATGCAGCGCGCGTGTTTTCGGTCAGCGATTCATCGTCAAGATCAAGCTGGCGCGTGACCGGATCGAAAATAACGTTTTCCAGGATCGTGCCGTATTTTCGGGTGCAGGCATAAATTTGAGGTTCGGCCGTGGGGGAGAGGGCAATCACTTTGGCATAGCAGCCGCCTTCGAAGTTGAATATCCCTTCGTCGGTCCAGCCATGTTCGTCATCGCCGATCAGCTGTCTTCCGGGATCAGCCGAAAGCGTTGTCTTACCGGTTCCGGATAGGCCAAAGAATAATGCTGTATCACCATTCTTCCCGACATTGGCCGAGCAGTGCATGGATAAGATGCCCTCACGGGGCAAAATATAATTCAGTACGGTAAAGACTGATTTTTTTATTTCACCGCCGTATTCCGATTGTCCGATAATACATAGCTTTTGCGCAAAGTTCAGCAGGATAAATGTCGACGAACGCGTGCCGTCTATCTCCGGCAAGCCGCGAAAGCCGGGAACACAGAGTATCGTAAATTCAGGAACGAATTTGCGCAATTCGTCATGGGTCTCGGCCAGGATAAACATATTACGGGCGAACAAAGAATGCCAGGCCAATTCGGTAATTATTCTGACCGGCAGACGATGATTCGGGTCGGCGCCACCATAACAATCCTGAACAAACAGGTCACGACCCTGCAGGTATCCCTGGACACGCTGAAAAGCGGCGTCGAATTTTTCCGGGCTGAAGGGTCGGTTATATTGACCCCACCAGATATGCTCTTCATTCTCCGGTTCCCTGACCACGAATTTATCATTGGCGGCACGGGCCGTCCATTCGCCGGTTTCAACCACCAGCGGCCCCATTTTCGATAAGCACCCTTCCGAGCGGAAAATGGCCTCCTCATACAGGGCCTCGGTCGGCAGATTCCAGTAAACATTATTGAGATTTCTCAGGCCGTGTCGGCTGAGGCTGTATTCGCTCTTGACCAGTTGAGCCTGATCCTTTGCCGGTGTCTTTACATTTATTACATAGCTGGTGCTTTTCATAACCAATCCCTTCTCAATTTGCGGTCCCCGATATAAATTTCATTAGGCGATTCGGGATCAATGGCCCATTTTATGCGTGCAACGCCTTCCATTATTTCTTTAATCGTACCGCAGAAGCTGAGCCGGAGATGCCCTTCCATGCCGAACTCCACACCCGGTACAGTGACGACCAGGGCCTTTTCCAGAAGAAAATTGGACAGTTTCATCGAGTCGTTGCTGTATGCTCTGAAATCCGGCAGACAATAAAAGGTGCCGTCCGGTTTGACGGTTTTAATACCGGTGAAAGCGTTCAATTCAGTCATCATTACATCCCGATTATTTTGGAGTGTCAGACGCAATGATTCGACACCACTCTGGACGCCGGTCAGGGCACCTACCGCCGCGGCCTGAAGAACAACGGAAGTGCATGATGCATTCTGTGCCTGGACGTTAATCATGGCGGCAATAATTTTCCGATTGGCCACCGTCCAGCCGATTCGAAAACCGGTCATGGCGTACAATTTCGAGACACCGTTCAGGACGACAATACGCGAGGAATCGGAATCATCTTTCGAATATTTATATACTGGCGGGGCGACTTTGCCATCATAAACCAGTTGATGATAAATATCATCCATCACCAGGTAAATACCTTTTTTCTCGCAGAACTCGACGATTTCACCGATAAAATCTTCAGAATACACAACGCCCGAAGGATTATTTGGGCTGTTTATTACGATGGCCTTGGTATAGGAACCGACTTTTTCGGCAATATCTTCCATACGCGGATGAAAGCGACCGTCTTCGGGCGTAACTATGACCGGTATGCCGTAAACCATCTTGACAATCTCCGGATAGCTAACCCAGTACGGTGCAATCAGAATTACCTCGTCCTGCGGATTTATGATCGTCATCATCAGATTATAGAAAGAATGTTTGGCTCCATTGGAGATTATGATATTTTCCGGTCCGACAATTTTGTTGTAAAATTCTTCGGTATATCGGACGACCGCTTTCAGCATGGCCGGGATACCTTCGGTCGGAGTGTATCTGATATCGGCCGTCGTTAGCGTCGTCGCGGCGCTGAGGACGGCATCGATGGGAACCTTACTCTTCGGCTCCCCGGCGCCAAGGTGAATAACCTTCTCACCTTTTTCCCGGAGGAGGCGCGCTTTTTCATTCATGGCCAGAGTCGCAGATTCTTTTATCTCTCTGGCAAGTTGACTTACGCTCATATCTCTATCCTTTCATCAACATCGCTATGGCCGTGACATCGGCAATATCCCGCCACGAGCAGCCGCGCGAGAGATCATTGGCGGGCAGACGTAAACCCTGGACAATCGGCCCGGTGGCACTGGCTCCGGCCAGTCTCTGCGTCAATTTATATGCAATATTGCCGGCGTCAAGATCCGGAAAAATAAGAACATTGGCCTCCCCGCCAATGACAGAATCCGGCGACTTTTTCTTCGCAACTTCGGGGACAATCGCGGCGTCCACCTGAAGTTCGCCATCCACCTTTAATTCCGGATGTTCTTTCTTCAAAATCGCCAGGGCCTTGAGAACCTTATCAACATCGGGATGGCTGGCCGAGCCCTTGGTCGAGAACGACAGCATTGCGACTTTGGGCTCTTCGCCGGTCAGATTCCGATGCGTCTGTGCCGTCGAGACGGCTATCGAGGCCAGCTGTTCGGCCGTTGGATTGGGAACGACAGCGCCATCTGCATACATAAAGACTTTGTTTATTATCTCGCGGTATTTGGGGACTGTCATCATAAAAGCTCCGGAAACGGTATTTATCCCGGCCGCCAAACCGATTACCTGAATCCCGGCGCGAAGAACATCCCCTGTCGTATTTACCGAACCGGCCACCGAACCATCAGCCAGGCCTTTCCTGACCATCATAGCTCCGAAGAATAGCACATTTTTCATAGCCTCTTCGGCTTGCTGCGCGGTTATGCCTTTTTTCTCACGTAGCTTGTAGAATTCCTCGCTGAATTCGGGAAGCAAATCCGATGACGCCGGGTCGATTACTTCGACCGAATCGAGATTCAGATTATATTCTTTTGCCAATTTGCCGATTATCGCTTTGTCTCCAAGCAAAATGACCCCGGCGATTTTTTCTTCTACGATCGCTTTTGCTGCCTGAATAACCCGAGGCTCGACTCCTTCGGGTAGAACAACTTTTCTGTGTTTGGCTTGTGCCTTTTCCTTTATTTTATCCAGTATACCGGCCATTTAATTCTCCCTGAAATCGGGGTGTGTCAGATATGCTTCGATAAACATATCGATGTCGCCGTCCATGACCGCCTGAATATTGGAGGTCTCCGCATCGGTCCGGTGGTCCTTGACCATATTGTACGGATGGAAAACATAGCTGCGAATCTGACTGCCCCATTCGATTTTCTTTTTCGATTTTTCAAGCTGCTCTTTTTTCTTTCGTTGTTCCTCCAATTGGATCTGATATAATCGCGAACGGAGTATCTTCATAGCTGTCGCCCGATTTTTCAACTGGCTGCGTTCATTCTGGCACTGTACAACAATTCCGGTCGGGATATGCGTGATCCTGACCGCTGACGATGTTTTATTGACATGCTGGCCGCCGGCCCCGGAAGCGCGATAAGTATCGATTCGGAGATCATCTTCATTAATATCTATTTCAATGCTATCATCGATTTCCGGATATATATAAATCGAAACAAACGACGTATGCCTCCTGCGGTTGGCATCGAATGGTGATATACGAACCAGCCGATGCACACCCGATTCGGCCTTAAGATAGCCGTAGGCATACTCGCCCTCGATTTGTACCGTGGCCGATTTTAAGCCGGCTTCATCGCCCGCGATATAATCCAGCAGCTTGGTCTGATATCCTTTTATTTCACACCAGCGATTGTACATCCGGAATAACATCTCCGCCCAATCCTGCGACTCGGTGCCGCCCGCTCCGGGATGAATGGTCAAAATCGCATTTCGCGCATCATCTCGTCCCGAAAGCAAAGTCGTCAACTCAAGCCGGTCCAGTTCGAGTGTTAATCTTTCGAGAGATTTGCTGATTTCATCCACCTCGCCTGAGTTTTCGTCATCAATCAGATTCGTCAATTCCTCAAGATCATTCAACTCGGAAGTAAAATAATCGACCTTTTCAATCCATTTTTTATGATCCGAAATCTCTTTTAAGACCGCTTGAGCTCTCTGGTTGTCTGTCCAAAAATCCTGTTCGAACGTTTTCTCCTCCAACTTGTTAATTTTTTCACGACGTTCGTCGAGGTCAAAGAAACCTCGCAAGTTTGGAAAGTCGTGTGTTTAAGTCAGTTATCTGCTCTTTCGTTTCTTTAATCATTTTTCCACCTCGCCGATATTATATATATCCTTATAAAAAAGTCAATTTCTTTTAGGCGAATTAATTCGCCTTATGGCTTCAATTTTTTATTTTCCGTCGCAGTTTTATTTATTCTTAAGCAATCATTTCAATGGACAAAATCCATACGGAATTAAGAGTTGACAACGCCGGACCATTGAATATCTTGCTTCAATAAATTTCGAATGCGTATGTATGGGTATAAATGGAAATTGAAACACTCGAAGTAAGTCCCTTTCAGGTAAATTGTTACCTTGTTTGGAGTAAGGAAGATAAAATCGGTGTCATAATTGACCCTGGCGATGAGGATCAACTGATCCTGGAACGAATAGAGAAAAACAACTTCCGACCAAAGGCCATTTTGCTAACCCACGGGCACGCCGACCATATTGCGGCGGTGAAACCGATAAAGGACAAATTGAATATCCCTCTATATATCGGTAAAGGTGACGAAAAAATGCTCGAATCACCGTCGGGCAATGTCTCGTTGATGTTTGGTTTTCAAATAACCTGTCCGCCGGCGGATCATATTCTTAAGGATAGCGACGTTATCAGTTTCGGCTCTTTGAAATTCTCGATTTTTGCTACGCCCGGTCATTCTCCGGGTGGGATATGTTATTTCATCGAGAATTCTTTGTTTTGCGGCGATACCTTATTTAACGGCTCAATCGGGCGGACCGACTTGCCCGGCGGTGATTATCGCCAGTTGATTGATTCAATCGACAAAAATATCTTGTCTCTGCCTGATGAAATTATATGTTATCCCGGTCATGGACCAAAGACAACGGTTGGTAATGAAAGAAAACATAATCCGTTTTTAACCGGTGAAAGATTTGTTTAAGGGGAGTTTTTATGATGACAATAGATGGTTATTCATTGGCCGATTATCATATCCATCCGGATTTTTCGTTTGACGCCACCGGCTCGATCGATGATTACTGCCTGGCGGCCAATCAAAAAGGTCTGGGAGAAATCTGTTTTACGACTCATTACGATACCAATCCGATTATTGCCGAAAATGAGCGAAGCATAAAAGTCAACGGCCGAATGCTTCCGGTAACAATCGATAATCTAAAGCCTTATGTCGAGGCAGTGTTTGAGGCGGCTGAAAAATATTATCCGCCCATCGTGCGCTGCGGAATTGAGGTCGGTTATTATCCCGGTTGCGAAGAGGAGATATCCCGTCTGTTCGAGAAATATCCGTTTTACTATCGGCTTTGTGCCGTACATGAAGTCGAAGATATTGAATTTTGCTATAAGGAAAAATTCGAGAAAAAATCCAGGGAAATCAAACTGGAGGCTCTGGCCGATAAATATTTCGCGATTGTTGATAAGGCGGCTGCAAGCGGGCTGTTTGATGCCGTCGCGCATCTTGATATATATAAAACGCACGGTCTAAAGATTTACGGCAATGAAATCCTGACCATTCACCGGGGACGAGTCGACTCTGTTTTTAAGACGATGGCAAGACATGATGTCGGGATCGAAATTAATACATCGGCTCTTCGCAAAGGGCTAACTGAATATTATCCGGGAATGGATATTGTCAATATGGCGCGCAAAGCCGGAGTAAGGATAATAGCTATGGGTTCGGATGCGCATCGGCCGGAAGATGTCGGTTACGATCTGGAAACGGCGGCAACAATTGCCTATGAACTTTTTCCCTATACCGACGAATAGCAGATAGAATGGCATCGGCCTTTTATAAGCTTCCACGCGACTTTTACTTACGCCCGACACTTAAAGTGGCACACGACCTTGTTGGGAAATTTTTGGTATATAAATCGGGGCGGAATTTGCTTGCCGCGCGATTGGTCGAGGTCGAAGCATATATCGGCGAGAATGACCCGGCCTGTCATGCCGCTGTCGGAAAGACCGAACGCAATGAAGTGATGTACGGACTTGGCGGCTTTAGCTATATTTATTTTATCTATGGTATGTATCATTGTTTGAATGTCGTTACCGAACGAGAGAATTTTCCGGCGGCCGTTTTGATTCGGGCCGCCGAACCGAGTGACTCGATTGACATTATGCGAAAAAGATACGCAAATCCCGATTCAAATAAACTGACTGACGGGCCGGGAAAAATTTGCAAGGCCTTTAATCTGACACGAAAATATAATGGTCTTGATTTGACCGGCGACAAGCTGTATCTTGAAGACCGCGGCTATGAGGTTTCCAAGATTGAAAGGTCGCGACGTATCGGAATAAAGAAAGGTATTGATAAATTTTGGCGATTTTACGATTCGACGTCGGCATATGTATCCCGTAAATGATTAAGATGAAAATTATAGTGAGATTAGTATAGAGGGTATCTCCAATGACGCAAATGAAGCGATTGAAATCTGTTACAATTCCGGTTTCTACTTTTGAAAACGTTATGAAACAATTCGATCAGGCGGCGACCAAATTAAAAATCGATCCGGGCCTTATGGAATTTATTAAGTATCCCCGGAAGAGCACGATTGTAAAACTCCCGGTACGGATGGATGACGGAAGCTTTAAAATGTTCACCGGATACCGTGTGCAACATAGTATCGCGCGTGGTCCGGCCAAAGGAGGTATTAGATATCATCCGAATGTCGATCTCGATGAAGTCCAGGCATTGGCGGCCTGGATGACGTGGAAGTGCGCCGTGGTTAACATTCCTTTCGGCGGCGGCAAGGGCGGTATCGTATGCGATCCCGGCAAGATGTCAGAAGGAGAACTGGAACGATTGACTCGCAGATATACAACGGCCTTGCTGGAGGTGGTCGGTCCTGAAAAAGATATTCCGGCCCCGGACGTCAACACCAATGAAAAAACGATGGCCTGGTTTATGGATACATTTTCGATGCACGCACAGCATACCGTTACTTCGGCTATCACCGGAAAGCCGGTAGTCCTGGGCGGTTCATTAGGGCGTCGGGAAGCGACCGGCGTCGGGGTCGTGATAACGGTACGAGAAGCCCTGAAACATCTCAAGATGATAGCAACCAAAACCACCGCGGCAGTACAGGGTTTCGGCAATGTCGGCTCGGTAGCGGCCGATTATCTCCAAAGACTGGGTGTCAAGGTGATTTACGTTTGTGATGTTTTCGGCGGGCTTTGTAATCCTGATGGAATCGATATCCCGGCGCTGATTGAATATGTAAGCAAAAAGAAAAAGGTAGTCGGATTCCCGGGCGCCAAACCGTTTGATAAGAATAAAATTCTTTATACCAAAGTCGACATTCTGGTCCCGGCGGCGCTGGAAAACCAGATTACGGGGAAAAATGCAGCCAGGATTAAGGCCAGGATAATCGCCGAAGGGGCCAATGGTCCGGTTACTCCGGAGGCGGATAAGATATTGGAAAAAAATAACGTATTCGTTATCCCTGATATTTTGTGTAACGCCGGCGGTGTGACCGTATCATATTTCGAATGGGTCCAGGACAGAATGGGATTTTTCTGGACGCAGGAGGAGGTTAATAACCGTCTGGAGCAGTTTATGACGAGCGCCTTTAATGATGTATTGCAGGTGGCACTGAAAAATAAGGTTCATCTGCGAATCGCCGCCTTTATGGTGGCTATTCAGCGGGTGGTCGATGTGGTCATGCTTCGGGGAATTTACGCGTAATGAGTAAAAATTAAATGTTCGATTCTGATTTCTTACGACGAGCCCTGATTGCGGCACCGGCCATATTTTTTTCATTGACGGTGCATGAGTTTTTTCATGCCTATATCGCCTTCCGGTTCGGCGACACAACTGCCCGCGATGCCGGGCGATTGACGCTGAATCCGTTGGCACATTTGGATCTGTTCGGGACAATTATGATGTTTTTATCCGGTTTTCGTTTTGGATGGGCCAAGCCGGTTCCCGTTAATCCGTTTAGTTTGCGAAATCCGCGCGTGGCCAATTTTTGGATATCGGCGGCCGGCCCGCTGTCTAATATGAGCCTGGCCTTTATTTTCGGTATGCTTTTTCGGATGTCGACGACCGGGGTATTTTCTGTGCCAACCGTTGTGGCCCAATTTTTCCTTGTCGGCGTCATGATAAATGTCTCCCTGGCCTTTTTTAATCTTATTCCACTTTTCCCTTTAGACGGTTCACATCTGCTGGAGAGCGTCATGCCGCCGGAGTATGAACCGGCATTGATGCGTTTTCAACGTTTTGGACCATTCATTTTAATGTTCTTGATTTTGGTCGGCGGTTTTTGGCTAATATTGGGGCCATTTATCAGCTATTTTGTTTATCTTTTTGCGGGGGTAAGGATTTATTAAAGCTTATCTTAGATCATCCCGGCTTTTGGTTATTATTCCGATATTTACCATTATTGTATCCGGCTGTACTCTGGCGCATCGTAAAAGGGCAGACCAGGAGATCATTGAAGCGGAAACGCAAACCTGGCAGAAGGGAAAAGGTGATGCCTACCTGTTCGATGTCAAGATTTATCGCGAAGGCAAAAAAAATTCGGTTCGGCTGGATGTCTATCGTTCTGACGACAAAATTTCATTGTTCGCCCGGGGTTATCTCGGCAAGGGAGTCCTGAAAGGACTTATATCGCCTGATTCGATAATCGCCTATTTCCCGACTGAGAAGGAATTTTATTCCGGCAAAATGGCTGATTTCATTAATGACGGTTGCGCCGATAGTCTGCCATTGGAGCCTACGATTATTGAATTGTTTCAAAAAACACCGGCGGAAATAAATCACGAACTTGATGGATTTTATGTTGTGATTATTAGTGAAGATGATCATCTGCGGCAGTATAAGCTGGAATCACGAAGTTGCCCGGAGGGGATGGAAATAGGTTATACATTGAAAGATGATAGGTTCGTTCCCGATGAAATTAATTATATCTCGTCTGACGGCACTTTTCGCTTTGAAGCGACCCGCCGCCGGGCGAAATTGAATATTGACATTCCTGAAGAGAAATTCCGGATCGACATTCCGGCGAGTGCCGTAAGGATTTCTCCGTAGTCTATTTACACCGGTTGACAATTTTATACATTTATGGTTATGTTAATTGTTTATGGAGTTTCACGGCGCGTGAACTTAAGGTGAATACTCGGCTGAAGTCGGAAATTTGAATGAGTTTATTTCGGAGAACATTTAGCTGCCTGAAGCCTTACTGGGGGCATATCGTTGTTTCCTCAATATCGGCCGGGATTCATGCCTTTGCGGGCGGGCTGCTCGTATGGATGGCCGGACCGCTTTTGATGACCCTCTTTCAGGTCGCAGAGCTTCCGGATAAAAATGATTTGCCGACAGCCACCGAAACGACGACAGAATATCAGACATCGAATGATGCCTCCGATGATGTATCGGCCAAACTGGGAGGCGAACTTGATTTTCTAACTCGCTCAAAAAACCAATTAAAAGATAAAATTAATGAAATTGTCGGCGATGAATCGCGCAAGGATACTCTGATAAATTTTTGCTGGCTGATTCTGTTTATCGCACTGATTTCGAACGTTTTTGTCTATCTTCAGGGTTTTTTTATGGCTTATGTCCAGCAGTCGGTGGTTCGTGATTTTCGCAACAGACTCTTTGAAAAATACCAGCGGCTGTCATTGAGTTTTTTCCATCGCCAGCGAACCGGACAACTGATTTCGAGAGTGACCAACGACGTGGTGGTTTTAAACGAGACACTCGATCTCGGATTTAATCAACTCGTCGTTGATTCTTTTACGGTTGTCCTGCTTTTGGGATTTTTATTGCTTCTTTCCTGGAAATTAACGCTTCTGGCCGCTTTGGTTCTTCCGGCTGTCTTCGGATTTATTTACTGGATGGGCAAAAAACTGCGAAAGTATTCTTTCCGTTCGCAGGAAAAAATGGCTGATGTCAACTCGATACTGGAGGAATCGATCGCCAATGTTCGCATCGTCAAAGCATACGCCATGGAGAATTTCGAAATAAAGAAATTTTTCAAGGCGACAACTGAATTTTTCCGTGCTTTATTGCGGATGACACGGATTCGTCATCTGGCCAGTCCGGTTAATGATATTCTTATCGTTTTCGCCGGTATCGCCATATTGATTTACGCCGGGACAAGAATAATCGAGGGCGGCGGAGAGATGGACGCCGGCGATTTTATGACTTTTATTATCGCCATGTTCTCTATGATAAAACCGGTTAAAAATCTTTTCCGGATACATATTAAAATTCAAGAAGGGATGGCCGCTTCGGAGAGAATCTTTAATATCATAGATACACCGATTCAGGTTTCCGAGTCACCGGCGGCGATACGGAAAGAAGCATTCGAATCTTTAATCAAGTATGACCATGTTTCATTCGCCTATCTTTCGGGAGAACCCGTGATTACCGATGTTTCATTGGAGGTGAAAAGGGGAGAGGTGGTGGCACTGGTTGGCCCCTCGGGAGCCGGGAAATCGACTTTGTTTGATCTTTTGCCTCGGTTTTACGATCCGCAGCGGGGGCGGATAACTATTGACGCAATAGATATTAAAGATATAAAGCTGGACTCGCTGCGTCATATGCTGGGAATTGTGACACAGGAGACATACTTATTCAACGACACTATTAAAAACAATATCGCCTATGGCCTGGCCTCGACCCCCTTTGAAGATATTGAAAAGGCTGCCCGGGTGGCCAATGCTCATAATTTTATAACCGAATTCGAAAAAGGATATGATACTCTGGTCGGAAACCGTGGTGTCAGGTTGTCGGGCGGGCAAAGACAGCGCATTGCCATTGCACGGGCGATGCTGAAAAATCCGCAGATACTAATCTTCGATGAGGCCACGTCGGCATTGGATACCGAAGCGGAACTTCTCGTGCAGGAAGCGATCGACCGTTTGATGAAAGACCGCACGACACTGGTTATTGCCCATCGCTTGTCGACAATAATCAATGCCAATCGGATACTCGTTCTGGATCGGGGACGAATCATCGAGGAAGGCCGACACGACGAGCTTTTAAAACAAAATGGATTGTATCATAAATTATATATGATGCAGTTTAAAAACAATAATCAGCCGGTTGATTCATCGATTCTGTCGGCTTAAAAGGTCGGGATAATTTTATGCCGCCGGAAGCAGTCAAACTTATCGAGCATTCTTTCAAAAAAGCTCTGCAATTGCCCTTCAGTCTGCTCCTCAAAAACGGTGACCCGACGAAATTGCCGGTGGATCCCGATAAAATCGAATCGATTTTGGTTCTTCGCCCCGATAAAATGGGCGATATGATTTCAACGATCCCCGTTATCCATGCCCTGAAAAAGCGATTCGCTCATATTCGGCTGGAAGTAATCGCATCACCTTCCAATAAAGAATTGATTGTCAACGACCCGCTTATCGACGAAATACATATTTATACGAAAAATATCTTTTATGACTGGCCCATGATAAGGCGTTTGAAACGAAAAAAATTCGATGTTGTCTTTGACCCGCTCACTCATGATTCGGTCACCGGGCTGCTGTTGACCAAACTAATTGAAAACAATTCGATTATTGCCGCTTCCCGGAAAATAAGATTTATGAAGTATTATGACTATTGCCTGCCCTATCAAACCGATGGTCGCGATCATAATATTGACAACGGTTTTCTGATTTTTAACCTGTTTGGAATTAGTCCCGATACGGTTGATCCGTTTCAACCTCCTTTTATCCCTGAAATTTCCGCCAGGAAAGCAGATGATTTCTTCCGGAAACTACCCTCCAGCGAAAAAGCCTCAATCGGTCTTAATATCTCCGCGGGCAGCCCGACGCGGACTCTTTCGCCAAAAAAATACATTAGCATTATCAATTCCCTATCGGAGAAATACCGGTCACATAGATTTATCATATTATGCACTATGGATCACAGGGATACGGCGGAAAAATTAATATCAAGTTCGAATGCACGATGGTATCTGATTCCGAAAAATCTTACGCTTCTGGAAGTATGCGCTATTATGTCGCGGCTTGACTTTTTGATCAGTCCGGATACCTCGTTGGTGCATATTGCGCGTCTGATGAAAATTCCGGTCGTCGGGCTTTATTCCGGACACCGGCGCAATTTTAATTTCTGGCGGCCGTACCGTCAGGAATACGGCGCCGTCGTCGCCGAAAACGTCGACAATTTGTTCGATATCGAACCGCAGCAGGTCGTCGAAGAGTTCGAACGGCTGTATAATTCGATAAGGCATTCGACAGCCGAAAAAGGGGAAACAAAAAAGGATTCGATCTGATGCAATTATCGGCAGTGGTCATCACAAAAAACGAGGAACGTAATATCGCTCGCTGTTTGGAGTCACTGAAGATCGCCGACGAGATTATCGTCGTTGACAACCATTCCACCGACCGAACCGTCGAGATTGCTGGAAAATTCGGCGCCAGGGTTTTTGCCAATGCATGGCAGGGATTCGGCAAGGCCAAACAGGAAGGAGTCAGTCATGCTTCGGGCAAGTGGATATTGTCTCTTGATGCCGACGAGGAACTTACTCCGCGCCTCGCCGGAGAAATAAAGGATGTAATTGGAAAAGACGATGATTTCACCGGCTATCGTCTGAAACGCAAAACCATGTTTCTCGGTCGCTGGATTTACCACTGCGGCTGGTATCCTGATTATGTTTTGCGGCTTTTTCAAAAAGCGAAAGGCAATTTCAATGACGCAATCGTCCATGAAAACGTTATACTTGATGGGCGGGTCGGCAAACTGGAGGGGGAATTGCTTCATTACAGCTATGTCAATCTGGAACAATATCTGGAAAAGTCAAATCGCTATACGACACTCGGCGCCAAGGAGGCTTTTCGCCAAAAGAAAAAGGCCACTCTTTTCGATATTATTATTAGACCGATGGTGGCGTTTATAAAATATTATATTAGTAAACGGGGTTTTCGAGACGGATTAGAGGGCTTTATTTTGTCGGTTCTTTCTGCGATTGCCGTCATGGTCAAATATGCCAAGTTGAGGAATATGCACAAAACGAGGGGAAGGGATCAGGATGGCCAGACAGATTGAATTAAAACGCGGGGATCGTATTTTAATCAGCCGCACCGACCGGTTGGGTGATCTCATCTTGGCTTTGCCTTTGATGGAAACGATCAAAATACGGTATCCCGAGAATCCCCTTGATATCCTGACTTCCGATTATGCGGCGCCGATTCTGAAAAACACAAAATATATCGACAAAGTCGTGACAGTGAATAACGATCGCCTGAAAAAGGAAAAAGAGTATCAGACCGAGCTTCTTCAGAGAATAAAGGAATCAAACTATCATACTGCCCTGGTACTTTTTCCTGATAAATTAATCAGCCGGCTTCTTTATGAAGCGGGGATACCGTATCGTATCGGAACCGGTCGGCGCTTTCATTCGATCTATTTTAATTATCATATTTTCCACAGCCGGAAAGCCAACAGGAAACATGAAAGTGAATATAATCTTGATTTCCTTCGCTTTTTCCGTCAGGGTGTCTTGTTCAAAATTCCCAGATTGGATTTAAAAAATCGTGAGCTCGATGAGGCCCGAAAGTTGCTTACTCTTGATCGTATTAAGGATGATTTTCTTATTCTTCACCCCGGTTCCGGAGGATCCGCTCGGCAATGGCCGCTGGAGCTATTTATCGAGTTATATGATTTGTTGACCAAAAAAGGTCTTGCAGTTTTAATGACCGGCTCCGATGATGAAGGATTACGAATCAGACAAGCGGCCGAGAATTATGGTATCAAAGTCAATTTATTCGCCGGAAAAACAGATTTACTGACCCTGGCGGCTTTATTGTCTCTGGCCGGAGTTGTCGTCGCTAATTCGACCGGGCCGCTTCATCTGGCCGCCGCTGTCGGAACCAAAGTAATCGGAATTTATCCATCCGAACATGCTATGTCCCCTGTTAGATGGGGGCCGCTTGGTGAGGGGCATCTGATCGTGCAGCCATATAAAGGCAGTGCTATCGAAACGATAACTGTCGAAGAAGTGGCCACCGCCGTATTGAATAATATGAAAATAGCGGAGGCGAAAAAATGACGACGGTGTTGAATCTGGCTGAATTCATAATTTCCATTGAGTCGTTTAACGCCAATGTCGATATACCTTTGCTCCGCCGGGCTTATGAATTCTCGGATACCGCCCACGCCGGACAGATTCGTGAATCGGGTGTTCCGTATATCGATCATTGTCATAATGTCGCTCTCATTTTGGCCGAGATGCATCTCGATTCGGCCACTATCGCCGCCGCCCTAATGCATGATGTCGTTGAAGATACCCATGTTACGATTGAAGAAATCAAGGAAAAATTCGGCGAAGAAATCGCCTCGCTGGTTGACGGCGTTTCAAAACTGAGTTTGGTGGAATTTAAATCGCGGGAGGAACAGCAGGTCGAATATTTCCGAAAAATGCTTCTTTCGATGGCCAAAGATATCCGCGTCATTCTTATCAAGCTGGCTGATCGCCTTAACAATATGCGAACCTTGCAGCATCTGGATGAGTCCAAAAGAAAGAGGATTGCCGCGGAAACGCGCGATGTCTATGCCCCGCTTGCGCATCGCTTCGGAATCGCCAAGATAAAGACCGAACTGGAAGATTTGTCGCTTAAGTTCCTGGAGCCGGAAATATACAATGATTTGGTAAAAAAAATCGAGCTTACCCGCGAAGAGCGAGAAGCCTACATCGAAACCATGATCAGATCGATTAAAGCGGCTATGACCGAGGCCGGCATCAAAGCCGAAGTACAGGGAAGAGCCAAACATATCGATTCCATTTATCACAAAATAAAAATCCGGGAAGTCAAATTCGAGCGCATCGCTGACCTGCATGCTATCCGCATAATTGTTCGCACTAAAGCCGAATGTTATCATGCCATGGGCGTTGTTCATGAATTATGGCCCCCGGTTCGCGAGAAATTTGCCGATTATATCGCCAGCCCCAAAGCGAATAATTATCAATCTCTGCATACCGCCATAATCGCCCCGGGCGAAAATGGCGAAAACGTGGTAGAAGTTCAGATCCGCACCCAGGATATGCATCGCATCGCCGAAAACGGAATCGCCGCCCATTGGCTGTATAAAGAGGGCCGGCAACAACTGGATAAATCGGACCGGCAAATGCTCTGGCTCCGGGATATACTTGACTGGCAGAAGGATCTGACCAATCCCTCCGAATTCTTGGAGTATTTGAAAATCGACCTGTTCGCCGATGATATTTACGTTTATACGCCACAAGGCGAGATTAAACATCTTTCGGCCGGAGCTACACCGCTGGATTTTGCATTTGCCGTACATACAGAGGTTGGTCTTCACTGCAGCGGCGCCAAAATCAACAACCGGATTTCGCCCTTGACGACTAAATTACAATCCGGTGATGAGGTCGAGATTCTAACCAGTCCGCATCGACACCCGTCACATGACTGGCTGAATATTGCCGCCACTTCCCAGGCGCGGGCCAAAATCAGGCGATGGTTGAAACAGGCCGGGTATAAGCAAGCGGTCGAGCTGGGGAAAGAAATTCTGGATAACGAACTTAAAAAAGCGCGGCACCCGTTTCCTTCCGATAATGATTTGCTTGAAGCAGCGCAGGAATTATCAATAAAATCCGTGGATAGCCTGTTTTTTGCACTGGGCAATGGCGATATTTCGCCCATCCAGGTTACATCAAAAATTGTCCCCGTAAAGGAAAAACCGGAATCCGAATCGATTGTGGAGAAGGTTATCGAGAGGGTCCGCAAAGAGCGGGGGATAAAGATCGAAGGGATGGATAATATGATGTTCCGATTTGCACGATGCTGCCAGCCGATTCCCGGTGAAGATGTCATCGGCTATATCACTCGCGGGCGGGGCGTCAGCGTTCATCGGGTTGATTGCCCTCATGCTCACGAACTTCTCAAGCAGGAAGAACGAATTGTGCCGGTTTCATGGAATGTTACCGACGAACAGACTTTTGTCGTTCGCTTGCAGGTCGAGGTGGCTTCGCGAAAAAACATCATTCTCGATATTACCGAATCGATAGCCGACAGCGATACTAACGTGCGCGGGGCGGATATCCATATTAGTGATACCAGTTCGACCGGGATTATTGCCGTTGAGGTAAAAAACCTGAGTCAGCTTGAACGAGTCTTAAAGAGAATAAAAAAAGTGAAGGGTGTGATTTCCGTCAACCGGGCGCCCGGTGGCGGCGTTCATTCCGACCGGAGCAAGTAGCCCCGAATGATTTTTTGTTAAAAGTATTAAATAAATTAGAAGGCATATATTCCGGGAATATTAGTCGTTCTTGCCCGACTGGAGGGATTCGGAATTGCTCCGGGCAAAACTGACCAATCCCGGATATTATTATTTTACTTTTAAAAAAAATAAGAAGGCGGTTGATTCGATACGTCAATATTTTCCGGAAAAATAAATAGGTCACGGAGCTGTTTTTTCAGCTTGACAACTTAATTTTACAACGCGATTTTGCTGGACAAAAAAAAGTCTATGAAAAAAATACTCCTGAAAATATTTGCGGCACTGATTCTTATCGGGATAATTGTCGCGATATCGGTTATCAAGTCATCAGTCTCCGCCAAACGCGAAGCGGAACGGATTGCCTCGATCAAAGAGGAATATTTCAAAACACAGGACAGCCTCCTGTTGGCTCGGATGGATGATTCCACTCGATTCTATATCGATTCAATCTTAAGAATGGAGGCATTCTATCAGTCCCAGATCGATAGCCTGAATCGATTTTATACTGAAAAAGACAGCCTTCGTGCCATCGAAGAAGCCGGGAGAAAAAAGGCTGCCGATTCAAAGACATCATCATCAAAACAGGCTGCCAAAAAAACGCCGGAACAGACAACCAAAATCGACGAAACATCTAAAGAAGTCAGATCTGATTTTGATTCTCTTTTAAAGATGCTTCCCGACGATTTAACCAAATATGAAAAAGAAGTCTCACTTCGGGAAATAGTCATAGATTTGTCGAATAAATACAAAATATCGCCGGCCAGGATTAAAAAGATTCTCGGAAAATCGCTTAACAGGCTTTAAGACATACAGTTTTGCCGATTAGCAAGCCCGAATTTTCGTAAAAAAATCCAAAAAAGGGCTTGACAGGGATTAAAAATATATATTAAGTTGAGAATAGAGAAAAATAATTCTCACTGATGCTTTTTACCGCCGTATATATTTAGAGACTGAAGCACATTCCTCACCGATTTTTAGAGTTTAAAAAGAACTTATCTTTAAGGAGGTGATACAAACAAAACACAAAAAAGAGCACCCCAATTAGCCCATTTTTGACTTTATTAACTTCGCCATAAGGCTAAACGGGAGATTTATTATGCCTGCGAGAAAAGAAGCTGAGCATTACGCCAGCACAGCAGTCAAAGATTATTGGCACCCCTATGGTTTGCAGGGATTAAGCCCTGAAAAGTTTGTGCACGTGGCTTCAAGTATTTTGAAAGGAAAATTTAGTTTGCTGTCGCTTAAATGGAAAATTAAGCGCGGCGAATAAGATAGGTTGGTCGTGAGTACAACTGATTGATACGGCGATTAAAATTCAGGTTGGGAAAATCTTGAAATGAGGCCGGTTCTTCCGGCCTCATTTTTTTATTTACGCCCGGACCACTTATAATGTTATTCCCGCAATATTAATAAAACCTATGCGAGAGCCGACACTATTGACAAATCGGCTGCAAATACAGATATTGGCCGCAATAATTTTTGAACCGGGAAGCAGGTAGATTGTTTTAAGGTTATATGAAACTGCGATTAATGCCCCCACTGCTTATTATCATTTTTTCTATAATAATCGCCTTTGCTGCAAATACGATTCTGGGTAATCGGATTCCTCTTATCGGAAAATGGCCTTCGATTTCCGGCTCCGATTCGATCATTGTTCCGCCCTCGGCGGAGGAGGGCGACCCGCCGTTTATTTCACTGGACGAGGCTGCCACCAAATTCCAGTCCAAAAGAATCGTGTTTATCGATGCCCGCGAGCCTGAGGATTATGAGACCGGTCATATCAGGGGTGCCGTTAATCTTCCTTATGATTATATGGAAGATTATTGGGATAAGGTACTGAAGGATGTTCCCTTAAACAAGGAAATTGTTGTCTACTGCTCCGGGAACGAGTGTGAATCATCGTTATTCCTTGGTCGGGAAATGGCCTACAAAGGCTACAAGGACGTTTTTATATTTTACGGCGGCTGGCGTGAGTGGGTGGAAGCGAAATTGCCGGTCGACAGGGGGAAATAAAATGTCAGGATTCAATAAATTTTTGCATAATGCTTATCTGGAATTGGTTGTACGGCTGGTAATCGGCGGAGTTTTTATCTATGCGTCGCTTGACAAGATTTCATCTCCGGCCGAATTCGCAAGGATTGTTTATAATTACCATCTTCTTCCCGGTCAACTGATTAATCTGCTGGCCATCACGATGCCCTGGGTGGAGCTTATCTGCGGGATTAGTGTTGTCCTCGGTATTTATAAGGAGGGCGGCATTCTCATTATTGGATTTATGCTGGCGGTCTTTGCAGTCTCTATCGGAATTAATCTCTTTCGTGGCGTGGATTTGGAGTGTGGGTGCTTTACGGTCAGTTCCCGGGCCAAGAGCAACGCCCTGGGTTTGTTGCTGAGAGATCTTGGCTATATGGTACTGATTATCTATCTTATGATAAATCGTTCGCAAAGGTTTGATCTTGTCAAAACGAAGTGAATCTCCTGATAATCTAAGATTTTTTATTCCGGCCATTTCCCTCTATAATTCGAAATTTGTTGTTTTCAGCTGTTTTTTCCTCTGGTTCCTATTTGCCGGAAAAGCTAGTTTCTCTGATGAAAAGGAGGCCGAATCATCACCGGTTTATATCGATTCCGTTGAAATAGATAATAATAATATTTTCAGCCTCGACTCGGCCAAATATGATTACTGGATTTATCGACTGGCCAACAAACTGCATATCAAAACGAAGAAACACATAATTGAGAGAGAATTACTGATAAAGAAGGGTGACATTTACTCCGAAAGACTGGCGCTTGAATCGGAGCGTAATTTACGTTCTTTATCATATCTTTGGAATGCAAAAGTTGAACTTTATCGGTCCGGCGACAGCTTAAATATCTTGCGGGTTACGACCGCCGATTCCTGGACAATGCTGGCCGGATTTTCCATCAGCCGCAACTCCGAGGAAGTCAGCTACCATTTCCGTTTTGAAGAATTGAATTTATTGGGTCTGGGTCAATCCGTTGCGCTGCATTATTATATCAGGGAGTTTCGGGAAGATTACGGCCGACTGTCATTTACTGAAATGCGTCTTCTCGGTTCCCGGCATTATCTGAATTTATACTATGACGGCAATCCGGAGGTCGGGGAGAAGGGACTGTCAATCGGCAAGCCGTTCTATTCTCTTGATTCTCGAATTCAATATAGTATCGCCTATTCAGCGACGGACAGGAGGAGAGATAACTATGGGGAAGGAGGAGTTGTTACATCATGGGAGCAGATTTCCGGTGATTGGCTGAGACTGGCCAATTATTATCGGTTCGGATCATATCATAATAAAATAGTGGCCGGTTTGAATTACGAATATAGAGATATCGGGCCGACCGATACTCTGGTAATCGAGAAAAGTCCGAATAATGTCTTTTCCCGGGATAGTTTATACTGGGCGATAACGCCCGAGTTCGGCGTTTATAATTTGGAGTATATCGGAACCACAAGGATTAACACATTCCGAACGACCGAAGATATATTATTAGAAAAGGGCGGATCGGTCGAAATCGGCTGGACTTTCGATGCCTCTAATCATCACAATATTTACAAATCAATTGCCCTTGCCGGCAATTTCCATCATTATATAAAGTCGAACTTGTTTTTTGCCGGAATTAAGCAAACTCGGTGGTTCAAGGGAAAAACCACCTACAGAAAAGCGCTGAACCTTTCGATAAAGTATTATAACAACTATATAAAATGGCTGACACCGATGTTCAGAGTTGTCTATACCGAGGATATCCCTTCAGAAGGTGCGGGAACTCTGTATCTCGGCGAAAACAATGGTTTGCGCGGCTATCCCCGGAATTATACAACCGGAGAAAGACGATTAATAGTCAATGTTGAAAATCGTTTTTTTTCAGGAATTGAGATTTTATCGGTTGATCTTGGTGCCGTTCAATTTGTTGATATTGGTCGTTGCTGGGCGAAAGATGAAGGCGTTCGTTTGAAAGATTTTTACTGGTCGGTCGGATTCGGTTTGAGATTAAGTGCCGAGCGGATTTCCAACGCCAGGTTAATGCGTCTTGATCTGGCCTACGCCGGCGAACTCAACGATTGGCAATTTTCATTCGGCGTCGGACATTATATAAATTAGGAAACATGTTGTGCCCCCGCATTGTTATATACTTGACAAAATACAAATATTAGGTAAATTTAATAATGAAGACATTCTACTGCAGTACGGCCGCGCCAACATGCCGGCAAGACAGGGAAATGGTTAGATGATAAAATCTTACATAAAAACATTGCCAGTTATTTTTATGTCTCTTTTGTTTTACCTGTTGGCATATTCAGGCGTCACGCCGGCTGATTTGAAGGCCAAAAGCTCGTTGGCTTTAATCGAAAAGGCATATTTATCCGGAGAAATCAGCCGCGGCGACAAAATATTCTACAGTTTGCAGGCGGTCCTTCATCCGCAGCAGTTACCGACAATTTATAAATCAGATGTTACTCTGCCGGTCCGCAGTGGAACCCCCTACATTAACGATGTTATGGACCATTGGGATTTACTCAATTCCGAGCAGCAGACAGCCGCAGCGGCGTACTTTAACCGTCCCCCGGCCCACAAATATTATATTTCACCCGATTCTTCCTTTATGGTGCATTATGATACTTCCGGAAGTAACACCGTTCTTCCGGAGGATCTCGATTCCAACAATGTCCCCGACTATGTCGAACGCGTCGCCTTATATGCCGACAGCAGTTGTCGCTTTTATCGCAGCGAACTTGGTTATTTGCCGCCGCCATCCGATGGAGATTCATATTATGATATATACATCAGGTTTACCGGAATGGTTTACGGCTCGACATACAAAGAGACGCCTGGGGATTCGTCCTGGGGTGATTACTCTTCTTATATGGAAATAAATAATACAATGAGTATTGCCCAGCCTAATGAAGACCCGGAAGGGAACGTGATCGGAGCGTTGAAGATCACTTGCGCTCACGAATATTATCATGCCACGCAGATGGCCTATGCTTTTAAAGGCGGTCCGAATACATGGTGGACCGAAGGCAGCGCCGTCTTTATGGAAGATGTTGTTTTTGACATCGTCAATGACAATTATGTTTTCCTGCCGTACTTTTTTAACTATCCCGATACGTTTTTGATTGATACCTCAGCTTTTGGCGCCAGCTGGCATGACTACAGTACATTCGTATGGCCGACGTTTTTGGCCGAAAGGTTTGGTATTGATATCGTTCGGACGATCTGGGAGTACCTGCGGTTTTATGAAACGTTGCCGTCCATGGATTCCGCCCTGTCACCTTTCGGTAAAGATGTTGAATCAGCCCTGCCCGAATTCATCGTATGGAATTATTTCACTGGCGGTCGTCATACCTCCGACTATTATGAAGAAGGGGCTGCCTACCCTTTAGTCCATATCGATCATCAGATCGCTTCCTGTCCGTTCAGCGGCGATGCCCCTGTCGATCCGCCCGACGGTCTGGCCAGCAATTATATTATCGCTTATCCGGACACATTGGAGAACGGACTTCTTAAACTTAATTTTGACGGGATTAATATTGTGCAGTGGGGCTTTTCTTATATTGTCTTTAAAAATGACAGCGGCCGACCGGTATTGAATTGCGACGTCGATGCGAGCGGCCGGACTCGATGCGGCGTTTATAATTATATTAACTATGATTCAATAGTCTTTATTCCCTGCGTCGTCACGCAGTGGCAGGATGATAACAGCTATGTTTTTGGCAGTGAGATTCTTCCTTTTGGCGATGCCGATGGTAATGGCGATTTAAATATCTTTGATGTTACGCGTATCATAAGCTATCTGTATCTGAACGGTTCTGAACCCAAATATGATATCTTGATGGGTGATGTCGACTGTGACGGGGCGGTAAATATACTTGACATATCATATCTGATAACTTTCTTGTACCTCGATGGACCGATACCATGCCCCAACGGTCCTCCGTAAGATGTACTTATCAACACGATATCCTTTTATCGTCGCGATTACTTGATAGCAATCAGCCCTTGTAAAATATTCTCCTTTTTATCATTAATGATGCAAAACGGAAATATTTTCCCTGCCCTTATTTTTTACTTGACTAATATTGTGGAATTTTTTATACAAAATCATATACATTTACTCTACTTAGCGTACTTGTCAAGGGATTAAGAAGATAACAAGGACGTTATTATAAGAGGGGGAAAGTATGGCATCTGAATTAGAGCCAAAAATACTTATCTGTATCGAGTGTGGCGAGGAGTTCGTCTTTACCGTTAATGCCCAGGAATACTTCGCGGAACGAGGTTATTCCGAAGATCCCAAACGATGCAAGCATTGTTATATGCAGCATAAGCGGGATAAAAAAGACGGGCTCATGGAGGAGAGACGATTAAGTCCCGAATAAAAATTTAGGCCCCCTATCGAGAGGGGGCCTGAAAATTCCGGGGTGTATTGAGGGGGAGGAGCAATACATCCCCGGATGGACCGACGTTCGGTCGGTCGTTATTTTATAAGGGTCATTTTTTTGATTTCTTTACCATATTCGGTGACAACTTCATAAAAGTAGGTTCCGGACGCCACTTTATTGCCGCCGAAATCGCGCCCGTCCCATTCCATACTTATCATTCCGTTTGGATAAAAACGGTTTATTAATTGATTGACCCGTCGCCCCGTAATATCATAAATATTAAGCGAAACATATCCGGCTCCGGGCAGAACGATATCAATGGTAGTGCTGGGATTAAAGGGATTGGGATAATTTTGCCGCAGCTTGATTTTGTCGGGGAGAATTTGGTCTTCATCATTTTCGCTGCTGCCGAAAGACCCCGCCTGAAAATCGACCGTCATTATCGGGGATGATGCCGGAATATTTCCTATTTCAATATAGGATCTCTGTCCGTTATACAAGTCCGATGTCGGATCGGAAAAATGAGTGAAGCTCGTATTAAAACTCGATCCGGGGTACGGATCGCCGGCATCGCCGGCGTTGCCTGACTGTTCCAATTGGTACAAACCGTCGGCCTGCTCCAGGGCAATTCCATAATTCCCGTACGATGTATGTCCCGGATACCATTCCTGTTTATTCGGCAACATTGTTGTTAAATTTGTTTCGTCAATATGCCAGATAAGAAGACCGTCACCGGGAAGATATGCGTCGTAGCCTATTTTCTGCCGGTTTTCGATAAGAAAATATTCGTCGGTCGGCAAATCGTTCGAGAATAATCTATATATTTCTCCGCTCTCTTCAATATTCACGATACTTAATCCCTCGAGACTTTTATCGATTTCGACCGGTGATGTAAATCCTAATTGAATTCGGCTCCAAGCGTCCGGTTCGGCCGGACAGGAGCCGTCATAGTTGGGACCCAGCCAGCTGCCGTAAGACATCACCGACCAGACGCCGATTCCGCGGGAACTGTAATCGGGGTCGTACAGATCGGGTAAACCGAAAATATGTCCCACTTCATGGCAGAATACACCGCAGGTCATATCGCCCGGTTGATACCAATATTCCGGCTGGATGGTATAATCATATATGTACACGCTATCTTTCATCCGGGGAGTGATATTCCATTTGTGCGAATGAATATCGTCGATATCGGCCGTCTGTTCATAACCGGAACCGCTGTGAATCAAGATCACGGCGTCAACCGTATCGTCGTTATCGTTGTCGTACAATGAGAAATCAACGATAGTATCAACAAGATCAACAATATCTTCGCATAGTTTTTGAGTGTTCTGCGGATAATCGCCGACACCTTTTTTACGATTGCAGTACCAGGCATATTCCTGTGGTGCTTCGACCCAGCCGATTGCCGACGGCAGATTCACCGTGACAATATCCAGTCGGCCGTAGGAAACAGCCCTGTAATAATGCGTCAGTGTCCCCTGTCGATTTTCAAAAAGAAGCGAGTCATAAAATGCGACCGGGGTTTGACCCGGTTTATCTGAAAATTCTACCAATATTGCCAGCATGTTGTATGGATTATCGTAAGATGCTTCAAGTAGATCGGTTGCCTTTGACGGAGCGTTTACGCCTCGTTTGCGCAGAGTCGTTTCTTCTTTCGGCGATGCCAATGTCATTTTTACCGTGCCATCTATAATTTGCGGGCGCGGCGGCATTGCCGACGCGGTCGACAGGTTTAAGGCGACAATGAGCACCACCAGCGTTTTATTCGTTAGCATACGGCTCCCTTTATGTCCACCAGTCCGAATCATAAGTGCGTTTCCGAATTAGAATCTGAGTCCGGTCGATAGCGCCAGGTGCAGGCCTTTGGTGGACGAAAATTTGAACAGACTATGATTGGCCAGGGCTAAATCAATGTAATACGATTTGAAATCAAAACCGAGCCCGCCTGATAGTGATGAGCTGCGTCCGCCTCCCAGAGAGTAGCCGAATCGCACCGGCAAAAAATCGGTAAATTGGTATTCGGCTCCGGCTGATAGGCGCGGTTTAGACGACGAACCGGCGGCCAGTTTGAAACCTTGTGTCCAGTCAACCGCCCAGATGAAGTTGCCGCTGGTGTTGGCAACACCGATTCTCATGATGCATGGCAGCTTTGATTTAAATTCGGCGATATCTTTGGAGTAATCATCCGATACTATAATTGAATCTTTATCCATGTTTTCAAGCGTCAGCGTATCGAAATGAAAATTATAATAGTGCTCGCGGGTATTATCACCCCAACTGATATTGCTTATCAGGTTTTCGAAAGTCATTCCGGCAGTATAATTGTCATTGAACTTAAGCGTGGCGCCGATGTCCATACCGAAGCCGTTCCCGCCGGTCGAAGTATAGGCTATCATGGTGCCCTTACCCTCCAAACCGGTGGCCAGCGTTATAATGTCGCCGGTGATATCGGTTAATCTTTCGTAGGCAATGCCCCTGATATATTTGAAGGTCGCACCCAGTCCTACCTGTCTGGATCCTGTTTTGTAGATCGAGCGCCCGTAAGATATTCCTCCGGAAGCGTAGGCAATGGCCTCGCTGTAGTTTCCGTTCAGGTTTATACTGTCATTTAATTGATTGCCGTCGAATAGTACAGACAGAACATCCCTATTGATATCTGTTTCGGTTGCGGCATAACCGTTGAATGAAAAAACAAACGAACCGAGTGACAGTGAGATTGCGCCGGCCTCCGCCACCGCCGAGATCTGAAGCCCTTCGGCCGGGATCATACCCAGAATCGCCGATTTATCGTACTCCGTCAGGATGGCGCCGGTGTACCGATTATAATCTTTCAGCGTAAAACTATTATTTCTAATTTCCACTCCGACCCCGGCCAGTTCCAGTCCCCTCTGTCTGAAATCCGTTATCCCGATATTGCCCGGATTATAAAGGGGAGAGTAAACACCTTTGGCCAGTCCCATATAGGCCCCGCCCATGGCGACTGCCCGCGCTGAAGACAGCCCGGCCGCACCAGCCGTCGTCGTTATTAGAAGCAAAAATATTATAAAAAATAAAATTTTCGATCTCATTTTATCCACCGGAAAGCAGATTTTGCTGCAATAACTACTTTTCGCATTTTTCCTAAAACTCACCGTCGAATTGATACTCGACTTCAATTGTTCCCTGAATAATAATCCGGTCCGACCTCACGATTTCAACCGGATTACTCCCGTCGCCGAGAAGGGTAAAATCCTCGGCAATATAAAGCGGGTCGTTCTTAAGGACTTTGACTTCGGTGCTATCCAGTGAGAACGAAACCTGTGATACCGAATCTGCACCGACGTTCAGCGTTTTAATTACCTGAGCGTTTTGATTCATATTTGTCGAATCGCCGTCAAAATAAATCTGAATCCGGACACCCAGAGGGAGGCTGTTGTCAATCGTCAAGTTAAAATCGGCCCGGATAAAATGGTCGGTGATAACGTCGATATCTCCCCGGTCAAATTCTTCGACCGTGGTGTCCCCTGAAATAGTCAGGCTATCGATAATTACTTCCAGCGGCGACGTGATACTGAATCGGCCAAACAGATAATCGTCACGCGTAATCGTATGGGGAAGGCCGTCACCGCCAATCGTTGCCTGCCCGCTTATGGTGACATACTGCGGTACCGGATTCAAAAACGACGCCAGACTGGAATCAATTATGATAGTCGTGGTCGGATTTGCGGCGGAGCCGCCGGCGATTATTTCGGAAATAAAAATCGGCGACTGAGACCCGTCGCCGGAAATAGTCAGATTAAGTAAGCTGGTAAGATTGACCGCGCTTTCGATTTCCAAGCTTAATACGGCATTGGCTAACTGAATTTCGTCGAATCCCTCGGGAATATCGAGCGCAAATGTATCAAGATTGTCAAATGACATTTCGATTGGATTCAGAATGGCGCTCATGGAATCGAATTGAATATTGGTCATTTCGGCAATAACACTAAATATGTCACCGCGATTAACGACCACTTTCTCGCTCGAACCGGGGATCGACAGAACCGCGTCGATACTGATTTCCTGAGGTGCGGTCTGATTGACCGGTTCAAATTTATAGCTCCCCAGGTCGAGATTGATGTATATCGTCGACTGCGGAATTATCGTCCTGTTCAGGGTAAGAGGCGATAGGCCGTCCGTAAAATCAGGCAATCCGAGAGATAAATTCGCGGAAAGATTGGATCCGTTTTCGATTTTCAATTGCAGCATTCCCGATGTCAGGTCGGCCGATAGTATTGTGTGCCCGGAATTAAGAATTATCTCTTCAGACATATCTATAGAATCGAGGGGAGGTATTTCAGCTTCCGCCGCAGATACGGTTATTCCATTAGCGAAACTGGCCGACATCGTGGCGCTTTTCCCGGATACGAACCACCAATCTTCGTACCCGGGTGTATGACAATTAACCGAGATGGATAATCTGTTGGAAACGGTTTCACCTGAAAGATCGACAATTAGATTTGTCGTATCTCCGTCAGGTATCGCCGGATCGCCGGAAACTTCGCCGACCTGGACGATTTGGCCGGAATCCAAATCTTCGATGATTACGAAAACAGTATCAAGATCGAAACCGAGTTCATTAATAAACTCGACGACCATGCTACCGGTGCTGATCGTCGCCCAGTTGTAGATACTGAACGATGGCAGATCGAAACTTACGGTGTTCAACCATCCTTTGGGAATCAGCGGGACATTATTGGAGTACCCGAAATCAGCAGCGCTGAATGACGTGGGTGGCGGTGTCGATGGCTGAATCGTGACCAGGCCGAGTGAATCGGATAAGGTATCGGCCATGTCGGCGACATTGAAATCCTCGTCTATTTTGACTGTATCGAGCGTTTCCTCCAAAGAAAAAAGAATTTCGTCATCAGTCTCGAGCGACAGACCGGGTTGGTCGATTTTTGCCACGATTTCATCCATGTCGTACATTCTGTTAATAACCGGCAGTATCAGATTTGTGGTCCATGTCGGTGATTCCGGCTTTTTCACGGTGCACTGCACGAGTGTCAGAAAGACGACGATAATAAAAATCCCCAGCAAAATTTTAAGCCCGTATTTGACAAAAAAGGATTCGGAATACTTCGACTTCCGTCTTGGTCGCTTTATGGCAACAGCATTTTGTTCCATACTTCCCCCGATAGTTAACAGGAATATTTCTTCGAGATTCTTTTACGCAAAGTCGGTGCCGATCGTACTCGATTATATAAGTCACTACGGTGCAAGCGATTGATTGGTTCCCGGGCGGGGTGGACCGGATAAAAAACTATGGGGTGGAGCCCATATTCAATAGAATCTAATTGATAATTGACTTAGCACCTTCTCATTATTAATATATGTGGATGGGAATGGCCAAATATGACAGACTGCTGTTTATTCTTAATCTTTTAAGAACGCGAAAAAACTTCAATGCCGCCCGGTTGGCCGAGGAATGCGGTGTCACCGAGCGCACGATATATCGCGACATTATTTCCCTGTCCGAGGCCAATATTCCCGTCTATTATGACAAAGGATACAAGTACGCCAGCGATAACTTCCTCCCGCCGCTTAATTTCAAAATCGAAGAATACCTGGCGCTCAAGACGGCTCTGGAATCTTCGCCGCTGTATAAAAGCAGTTTTTCGCGCAAGCTGATGAAATCGATCAAGACCAAAATCGAGGCCTGTCTGACTCCGGCGGTCAAGCGTGAGAAAATATATTTCCCCGAAACGATGGATGTCAGTATCAAGGCGACGCATTCGCCTAATGTTTCAGAGAGATTTTTTGCCTCTGTCGAGGCCGGAATCAGGCACAATCAAACGCTTAAGCTTAAGTACAATTCGATACGGAGTGGTATCCTGGAACGCGAGGTCGATCCGTACTTTCTTATTTTTATCGAGCGCGCCTTTTATTTCGTCGGGTACTGTCATCTGCGCAAGGACTTTCGGACTTTTCGCATCGACCGCATCGTCGAAGTTTCCCCGACCGATAAAAATTTCATTCCGCGTCAGGGTATCAATCCGGCCCAGTATTTCAAAGATAGCTGGGGCGTTTACGGCGGCGAGCCGATTGATGTCGAGATTCGGTTCAGGGGTCAGGCAGCGCGGATAGTCGCCATGGGGAAGCACCATCCCAACGAAGAAATCTCGATAAAAAAAGACGGTTCGGTTATATATAAAGTAAGGGTCAGCGGGATCGAGGAAATCAGTCACTGGATTATGGGATTTGGCGGCGACGCGAAAGTTATCAATCCCCCGGCACTGGTCGAAAAAATCAAGGCGGCCGCGAAAGATATCCGGAATAACTACAGGTAACGGCATCGGTCGTCCGATTTTTTTGAACATTTTTCCAAAAAGGCAGTATATCGGTAAATGAAACAAGGAGACAACCATGTCGGGTGGTAACATTGTTCCGATAATCGCCAGCATCGCCGGAGCGTCGGCGGCCGCGGCGGCGGCCAAGAAAAAGAGGGAAGAGGAAGAGAGAATGGCTAAATATAATACCAATGAACTTGAAGGCTGGGAGTTTAAAATAGTCCGGGCCAATACAAGGAAATTCAAAAAGCACGAAATGATCGAGAAGGTTCGTCTGGAGGAGGCCAAAGCGGGCTGGGAATTGCTTGAGAAATTCGATGATTACCGCCTGCGCTTCAAGCGTCGCGTGGAAAAGCGGGCGATGGATAAATACCTTGAAGCCGACCCGTACCGCAGCCAGCTGGCGACATCCAAAGGATCGGTGATCGCGATTATTGCCGGTGTCTTGATTATGCTGGTCGGGATTCTTGTTTTGATCGGCAGTAAACTCGGTTTTGATCATAGTATTTTCGAAGGCTTAACCGTCCCGGGACTGATTTTTGTTCTTATAGCGATTTTCGGCGTAATAGCAGTGATAGTGGCAGTACAAAAGCGAGTGTGAATATAGTGCTTCAGGCGTATTTTCATAGTACATTCCTTCAATGACCTGCGTCTCACCAAGGTCGATGTCTGGCTAAAGGAAGAGCGTACCGGGAAAATGGCTTCGTTTGTGATTTTTGAATTTTTTTTGTTGGCGCACGAGGACGTCC
>CAYXTW010000012.1:0-71310 GCA_964467955.1 uncultured Ignavibacteriaceae bacterium
AACGAAAAACTCCTGCCATAATTGACAGGCGCAGCCGTAGGGCAGGAGCCCCGCGATCCTGCCATCTTTATTATTGGCATGCGTTGAAAATAAATGCGGAAGGGGGGATTTGAACCCCCACGCGGTTAAGCGCCACCCCCTCAAGATGGTGTGTCTACCTATTCCACCACTTCCGCAAAAATTGTAGGGCAGGAGCCCTGCGCTCCTGCCATCTTTATTATTGGCAGGTCTGGGAACAGACCTGCCCTACGATATCATTTACAATCAATCTATTGCCCTGTGTCCGGGCCCTGCGGAAGAATCGATTCAATTCCGCCTGTATCCTGCGTTTGAAACATATTGGCCGAATCCGTCGGCATCGCCTGCTGCTGCTGCGCCTGACGTTCCATCTCGCGTTGCGCCTGCTCGGTTACGACTGAAGTCGCGGCCCCGGCGGCACCGCCCGAACGATGACTCGACATATACGCCAGAACACCGCAGTTTATCATAAAGACAATCGCCAGGACCGTGGTCGCTTTTGAAAGAAACGAGGCGGCACCGCGGCCGCCAAAAACCGCCCCGGTGAGCCCGGTCCCACCGCCGCCAAAGGCGCCGGCCAAACCTTCACCCTTGGCCGATTGCATCAAAACGACAATCACCAGCAGAATACAAATTACCGTATGGAACGCAACCCATATCGTAAACAATTCTATTTCCTCCGTTTATGCTGCATTTATAATCTTTGCAAACTCATCCGCCTTCAGGCTGGCGCCGCCGACCAGAGCCCCGTCAATATCGGGCTTGCTCAACAATCCTTCGGCATTGTCGCCTTTAACCGAACCGCCATACAGTACAGGTATCGTTTCCGCCACTTCACCATATTTATCGTTCAACCTGCCACGGATAAAAGCATGAACTTCCTGAGCCACCTCCGGCGTGGCCGTTTTCCCGGTTCCTATCGCCCAAACCGGTTCGTAGGCAACTATTGTCTTGCCGGCATTATCAGCCGTTAAGCCACCCAGAGAACCGTCAAGCTGCGCCCCGACAACCTCCTCGGTTAATCCGTTTTCACGATCTTTTAATTTCTCACCGACACAAACAATCGGAATAAGGCCGCTTTTCAGGGCCAGCCTGGCCTTATCATTGACCATTTTGTCGGTCTCGGAAAAATATTCGCGTCTTTCCGAGTGGCCCAAAATAACATGCGAAACGCCGATTGTCAAGAGCATCGCGGGCGCAATCTCACCGGTATAAGCCCCCGACTCCTTAAAATACATATTTTGCGCGCCAAGCATTATCCGGCTATTTTTCAAAATTCCGGCGACCTCACTCAGGGCTGTATACGGCGGGCAGATCAGAACCGACGGATTCGTAGTATCACCGACCCTTTTGACTATTTCCCCCGCAAGTTCCAGCGCTTCGGGAATGGTCTTATGCATTTTCCAATTGCCGGCGATTATCTTTTTTCTCATGCTTCGACCTTACTTTCTCTGGCATCGGTCAATGCTGCCACACCGGGAAGCGTTTTGCCTTCGAGAAACTCCAGCGAAGCGCCGCCCCCGGTCGAAATATGCGTCAATCTGTCGTCAAGACCGCATTTCCTGACCGCCGAGGCCGAATCACCTCCGCCAACTATGGTTATCGCCCCTTTCGCCGTGATTTCAGCCAGAATCCGGGCGATTTCGTAAGTGCCTTTTGCGAATTGCTCCACTTCAAAAACACCCATAGGACCGTTCCATACGACCGTTTTGGCTTTTTTCAATTCAGTTCGGAACAAATCAATTGATTTCGGCCCGATATCCAATCCTTTTTTATTCGAAGGGATCGCGTCAATATCAACGATTGAAGTTTCGGCATCTTCGGTAATATCGAAAGCGACGACACAATCGACCGGCAGTAGAAGATTAAGTCCTTTTGCTTTTGCCTTTTTCAAAATATCGCCAGCCATCTCCACCTTATCGCTTTCAAGCAGCGAATTGCCTATCTCTTTACCCATCGCCTTGATAAATGTAAAGACCATGCCCCCGCCGACAATGACACTATCGACTTTGTCCATTAGATTTTCAATAACGTCGATTTTGCCCGATATTTTCGCACCGCCCAGTATGGCGACAAACGGTCTTTTGGGATTGCTGAGCGCTTCGCCCAGATATTTAATTTCCTTCTCCATCAGAAAACCGGCCGCACAGGTATCAATAAATTTGGTCACCCCCTCGGTCGAGGCGTGCGCGCGGTGCGCCGAACCAAAGGCATCATTGACATAAATGTCCGCAATAGAAGCGAGTTTCCGGGCGAACTCCGGATCGTCTTCGGTTTCTTCTTTGTGGAAACGAAGATTCTCAAGCAGCAGAACCTCACCGTCTTTGAGAGCATCGACCATTTTAGCGATATTATCACCAATACAATCGGGCGCGAATCGAACATTCTTTCCGATCAGGCCGGATAGCTTCATCGCCACCGGTTTCAGAGACATTTCGGGGACGACTTTTCCTTTTGGCCGTCCCAGATGGCTGCACAATATCAAACGGCCACCGTCGTTGAGTATCTTCTTGATAGTCGGCAGAGAGCCGACAATACGCCGGTCATCGGTGATATTAAGGCTGCTGTCAAGCGGGACATTAAAATCCACACGGACCAGCGTCCGTTTTCCCTTAAAATTCAAGTCGGATATAGACAGCTTATTCATGGCATCGGCCTCCGATAAAAAAAGGCCCGCCATTGACGGGCCAATAGTTTACAACATTTTATTGACCATATCGACCATACGGTTGGAAAAACCCCATTCATTGTCATACCATGAAAAGATCTTGGCGAACTTACCATTGACCATCGTCTGTTTTGAATCAAAAATAGAGCTATGTGGATTCCCCACAACGTCAATCGAAACCAGAGGTTCTTCGGAGTATTCGAGAATGCCTTTCATTTTGCCAGCCGCCATTGATTTCATGGCGGCATTTATCTCCTCGACGGAGGCCGCTTTTTCCATTATTACCGCCAAATCAATAAGCGAACCGTCGGGCGTCGGGACACGTATGGCGCAACCATCCATCTTCCCCTTCAACTCCGGTATCACCAGCGAAATCGCTTTGGCGGCCCCGGTTGTTGTAGGAATCATTGAAAGCGCAGCCGCCCGGGCGCGCCTTAGGTCTTTGTGGGGTAAATCAAGAATCCTCTGGTCATTAGTATATGAATGAATGGTTGTCATAAAAGCTTTTTCGATCCCGAAATTGTCCAGCAGGACTTTGGCGACGGGCGCCAGACAGTTCGTTGTACAACTGCCGATCGATATTACATCATGCTTCCTCTTATCATAGCTCTCGTCATTAACACCGATAACAAAAGTCCCATCCGGATCCTTTGCGGGAGCAGAGATTAAAACCTTTTTGGCGCCGGCGGCGATATGTTTTCCGGCTGATGCTTTATCCCTGAAAAGGCCGGTTGATTCGACAACAATATCGGCACCGAGGACAGACCACGGCAGGTTGCCGGGATCTCTTTGCGCCATCACCGGAATTTTCTTGCCACTAACAATTAATGAGTTTTCATCATATCCCACATCTCCCGGAAATTTTCCGTGAACCGAATCGTATTTTAGTAAATGCGCAAGCGTTGCCGCATTGGTGATATCATTGATTCCGACAATCTTAAAGCTTGGATTTCCAGCGATCCGAAACACCAGACGTCCGATTCTACCAAAGCCGTTAATTCCGATTTTTACCGGCATGTAACCTCCTTTTTATTTAGCCAATAAACGTCATGAGCCAAGAATATAGCCGACTCCAAAAGTCAGGCTCCAGCCCGAATAATCTTTCAGTTGCGCCAGCGCGGTGCCAAATTTAACCGGGACATACTTATAATTCAGCAATAAACTTATCTGATCGGCCACCGGCCATTCCAGACCTGCCGCCAGCATATATGTTATACTCACCCTCGTTTCCTGTTGAACCAAATCATAGTCATAATAAACGCCATAGTCAACAATACTCTGGCTGCCGATTACGAATCCTACGCCGGGCTGCAAATATAAATGGATCGGTGTACTTTCGAATGTATACAAGGGGTAAAATTTAGTGCCGGCAAAAAACGGATAAATGTTTACCGACCCGACATATCTGCCCGAGTCGCGCTTGAACTCAACTTCACCCCGGCTGTATAACCCGAGTTGAAAATCAAGGCATAAAGCTCGATTAAGTCGCCACGCGTAAAAAAACTCGGCACAAATACTGCTCCTGGAAAAATCCAGCGAATAACCGGACGGGGCATTTTCATCGCCCAGATTAGTCCAGACGCCGATTCGTGCTCCGGCTAAATTACGATCAACAAAAAGCGGCTTGTGGTATGATTGACCGAGGGCAGGATTCGGGAAGAACATAATCCCCAGTATCATCAGCATTAGAGGAACAAGAAATACTGTCGGTCTATCCAAAAAATACCTCGGCGGTTTCAATCAATTCCTCATCGACCGTTTTGATTTGTGCGACCACTTTTGCCAGGGGGAATGGGACGATTTTGGAACCATGAAGCGACACCATCTGGCCGAATTTGCCCTGATGGACATAATCAATGGCGTGAACACCGAACCGTGTGGCCAGCACACGATCGTAAGCGGTGGGCGTTCCCCCACGCTGAATATAGCCGAGAATAATTGCTCGCGTTTCGTAACCGGTACCTTCTTCAATCAGATCGGCCAGCTTGTTGCTGATACCGCCCAGGCGGACATGGCCGAAAGCATCAAGCTTCTGGTCCATAATCACTTCCTCCTCGACGGTCGATTCCTTCGATAGTTTTAATCTGGCGCCTTCAGCGACCACCACGATTGAAAAATCTTTGCCGCGATTATGACGCCTTTTGAGTAATTCACAGATTTCATCGACATAGGTCGTTTTTTCCGGGAATAGAATCATGTCGGCACCACCCGCAATACCCGCTTCGATTGCGATCCATCCGGCATGCCGACCCATTACTTCGACAACCATAACCCGGTTATGCGCCTCGGCCGTCGTATGTACCCTGTCAATCGCTTCGGTGGCAATATTCAAAGCAGTATCAAAACCGAACGTTGTTTCCGTACCCATGACATCATTATCGATCGTTTTGGGGACGCCGACGACATTGATCCCCATCTCATGCAATTTGGCCGCAACGCCAAGGGTATCTTCACCCCCGATGGCTATAAGAGCATTAATGTCATGCTTCTTGAGATTGCTTTTTATCAGTTCCACGCCATTATCGACTTTGAAGGGATTGGTCCGCGAGGACCGAAGGATTGTTCCGCCCCGCGGCAAAATCCCCGAGACATCACCTAATGAAAGCGGCTTAATCAAATCTTCATCGATAAGACCTTTCCAACCTTTATAAACACCCAAAACGGCGTGGCCGTAATTCAGAATACCTTTTCTAACAATGGCCCTGATAACCGCATTCAGCCCGGGGCAATCGCCTCCACCCGTTAAAACTCCTACTTTCATATCATTCCTGTAATCAAAAATGCCTGCTTTCAGTTTTTACATCCATATTTATTATATGCAATCCCTACGCCGGAAACCGCAAACAATTTAACTATTTTTCCGGGGGTAAAATATATAACTTTTTCTTCGAATAGTCCATCAGTATCGAAAAATTCCGCAATAATTGGTTGCCGATATTGCCATCCACTGTCGACGATTCCGAAAATCCTCGACCAGCCTCGACAACCATTACCGGCGGATGTTCTATATCCACGGCGCCAATCAGGAGATTGGCCCCGGTCGCGGCATAAGCCTCCGATTTACCGCCGATCCCACCGATTTTTCCTCCCATCTCCTTTATATCGGAAAATGTCTCCTTTAGATTATGTTTTTCGACAAATGCCCGGTGAAGCATCAATCCGAAAGGATTTCCGAGGTCAATCAGGAATTTCCCGCTGAAATCGCCATATACGGCCGATATTAAGGGCGCTTTCAGCATAAGTTCGAAATCGACTGCATAAATCGAATCGGGAGGGCTGAATCGGCCCGGACGATAAAACATTATTTCCTTCGTTTTATAAATTATTTTAAATGGGAGTTTCGAGAGTAAATCATATCCTATCAAACCGCCGAGTTCGCCCGGAAGTCTCAGAGAAAGGCTCTTAAGATTAATAATAGCAGCCAAACCGCCGCCGAGTTTCAGGCGCCCGATTGACAGCGAATCTATTTTGGCAAAAGCAACCGATTCATACCCGGCGATACCCTTCGCGGGAACGCCGCCAAATCGCTCCAGGCCCAGCCGAACAGCATAACTCGAATCCAGCACGTTGGCTCCCGCTCCGGAGTCCAGTATAAAGTACACTTCCTTGTTGCCGTTCACCGACACCTCAATAAAAATATGATCATTGTAATAATAAATCGGAATGACGACAGAATCGGCTTCATCAGGATAATAAAGATCCGTTTCCAGTTTATCATTCATCGAGAAAATCGAATGATCAATCGGGACATTTGCTTCTATGCTGCTTAGTCTTATCGTCGAATTAAATTCCGGCGCACTCGCGCGGGATTCATAGGTAAACGGCATCTCCAGACCATCGATCACTCTGAAATCAGACATATAAGTATATATCATAATTTCATCCAGCCGCTCTCCGACTATTTCCAGGCGGTGATGTTTATTTGAAAAGTACAGCAATAAAGTGTCACCATCAGCAGGTGACGCCGTAAATATTGAATAATCACTATCGCCGATTGTCGTGTCCCGTTGATACTCAATATCGGCTCTCATACGATCGGGCAAACAGTACGACATACCGGTTAAATATGCGGCGTTGACCAGGCTTCTTTTTTCGCCGCCGGTGAGTTCCATTATCTGATTATTCTGGTCATTCAACCAGGCCGTATTACCGTCATAGGCTTGTGACATTTTTAAAAAACCGAAATCGGAGGACATACGAATTTTATCGGGCGCGGCAAACAGGATTTCCACTTCTCCAGTCATCCCACCCATTTCGATTTTTCCGACCGACCGTGTGGAAGTAATGGCTTCTATTTTGCCCGTATCTTCCCTGGAAATTAAATCATTTATCTCAGCGGCATTAGCTTCGGCGTCCAGCGTTAGAAATAGCAGACCGGCAATCAGAAGTTTATAATGTCGATTTCTATTAGACTGCATAAGAAGGGCCCTTCAGTACTCCGTCCAATAATAATCGCAAAGAACCAGAAGCCCGACCAGCGTCCATGACAGAACCAGTGATGTCCCTCCATAGCTCAAAAACGGCAGCGGCAAACCGGTCACTGGCATTAATCCAAGGGTCATCCCGATGTTGACGAAAAATTGAACAAACAATATGGTCACCGCGCCCCACGCCAGATTGGAGGCAAATTTGGAGCGGCATCGGGCGGCAATTTTTATCCCCATATAAAATATGTATGCAAAAAGACCTATAACAACCATCGTTCCCAGAAATCCGAGTTCCTCTCCAAGTGCCGAGAAGATAAAATCGGTATGTCGTTCGGGAAGAAATCGGAGCTGACTCTGCGAGCCGCCCAGATATCCTTTTCCAAATAACCCTCCCGAACCGAGGGCAATTTTCGACTGAATAATCTGATAGCCGGCGCCCCGCGGGTCACGACCGGGATCAAGGAAAGTCAGAATTCGCTGTTGCTGGTAATCGGCCAGGCGGTTCCAGAAAAAGGGCGTAATTACACCGAAAGCAAGGTTGGCCGCGACCGTGAAAAAGCCGAATATAAAACCGGGCTTTAAGAACAGAATCAGAGTTATCAATAAAACCAGATATATAATCCAGGTTATCCAATGAAAGGCAGCCAATAGCGATATGAAAGGCGACACAATCAGGATAATGTACACAGGTGACAATCCCGACCAGAACCAAAGACTGAACAGCAGTACGGCAAAAACCACCGAAGTCCCCAAATCAGGCTGTTTTAGAATAGGAAGAATCAATACAATCGTCAGGGCTGCCGAAATAAACAACCGGCGTTTAGATTCAGGCGGTAATTTGGTGTATGCCAGAAATCGGGAGAGGGTCAGAAGAAGCGCCAGCTTGGCGATGTCGGAAGGGGTGACATTAACAGGTCCCAACGAAAACCACCGCGCCGCACCGTATTTCGAATGGCCGATATAGAGAACTAATAATAATAAAACGAGCGCCAGGCCATACAATAAATAGCAAAAAAAGTCGATCAGTCTCAGCGGCAAATGAATCAGAACGGCCAGTCCAAACAGCGCCACCGCCAGCCATATTATCTGTTTGTAATAAAAATTAAGCGACTTGCCGGTCGTGGCATCGAACTGAGCCGAATATATAAGAACGATTCCCAGAATGGATAAAGCCAGCGCTACGATAATCAAACGCCATTCTAAGTGTCTGTATTCAATCGCCATAACTACCGTTTTATGCTATCGGGAGACCCGGCCAATTGATTCATTTCGTGTGATAAATACTCATTTATCACTTTTGCCGCCAGAGGCGCCGCCACTTCGGAACCGTGCCCGGCATTTTCAACCAGCGTGGTCACTACGATTTCCGGCGCATCCGAAGGCGCAAAGCCGACAAACCAGGAATGATCCTCACCATGAGGATTTTGCGCCGTCCCGGTTTTTCCGGAGATTTCATATTTTTTATTACGGATGCCTCGGGCGGTTCCGTGTTCACCGTTGACGACCAATTTAAGGGCTTTGCTGAGAATACTTATGGTTTTCTGTGAAAATGGAAGAGTAATCGATACAACGGCCGCAATCTCTTCGCTCGATCCGTCCGGGAAGATTATTCCCTTTAGAAGGTGCGGACGGTAAATCCGGCCATAATTGGCCAACCCGCAATAGAATTGAGCCAATTGAAGCGGTGTCACCGTTAACTCACCCTGACCGATCGCCAGATTCAGGACCAAATTCGGTGACCAGTTGCTCGGTCCGTAAAGCGTATCATAGTAGGCCGAGCTGGGTAAATCTCCAGCCAGTTCACCGGGAATATCAATCCCGGCTTTTTTTCCAAAACCGCATTGACCGGCGAACACGCTCCAGGAATCAATACCCATTATTTGACCAACCTGATAAAAATATACATCGCAGGATTGCTCGATAGCGCCATATATATTCAATCTTCCGTGTCCGGCAGCATCCCAGCACCGAAAATATCGATTACCGAATTGCATACCTCCATAGCACGGTTTAAGAAGGTCTTCATCGGTGACTAACCCCGATTGCAGAGCCGCCCCGGCCGTCAACAATTTTATTGTGGACCCCGGTGGATACAATCCCGCCAGCGGTCGGTTCAACAGAGGATGATTGGTATCGGCGACAACAGCCTGCCATACTTCCGGCGGAATAACACCGGAAAAGAGGTTCGGATCGAAATAGGGGAAGGATGCCAATGCAAGAATCTCGCCGTTCTGCGGATCAATAGCCACGATGGCGCCATTATGTCCGAGGCTGTCAAATGCAGCGGCCGCAAATGCCTGCAAATCTTTGTCGATGGTCAAAATCAAATCATTTCCGGGAACCGCCGGGATTCTCTTCTTTCCCTCATAAACGCCGACAATCTGTCCGCGAGCCGATATTTCCACATATTCGGTCCCTTCTATGCCGCGCAGTAAGCGATCATACGTTTTTTCTATCCCCTCCTTGCCGATCATACTCCCCGGACGATAATCCCGATATTGTGGCGATTTGATTTCCTCGGATGATACTTCCCCGACATGACCGACGAAAGTCCCGGCGGAAATATGTTCGATATATCGACGCACCGATTCGACGCTATAGGTCACCCCCGGATAATCTTTACTCCGCTCTTCGAGGATTGAAATAATATCCGGCCCCAGACCACGCCTGATCGGCGACGGGATGTACTTGCTGATAAAATTCGCAGCCGCCTTTTTTTCGACCGTCAGGCTGTCCATATCCAAAAGTTCCGAAATCCGGGGGACAGTTACACCCGCGACTCGCTCGAACGGGACAATCGAGACCGTGAACGAGAGCCGATTATCGGCAATGACCTGACGGTGACGATCCAGGATAAGCCCTCTTTTGGGGACAATCGGCTGCACCCTGATTCGATTACTTTCCGACTGCTCGAAAAACTCACGGTAACGGATCAACTGATGATATACCAGTCCGCCAATTAGAATAAACAGGGCGATCGAGAGCAGCCCCCCGGCGATAATCACTCGGGCTGTCTTGCTTATAATGTAACTCGGCATTTCAAAACTGCGCTTTTATCTCATTCCAGGTTAGACGTTCATCTTTGATGAGGAAAAATACCCAGCCCGGGATTAGAGAATAAACGGTGCTGGGAAGAACATATCTGTACATAAGGTATAAAAAGCTTTCGCTTGAAATCAACAGTATTGTCAAAGTCTCATGCACAATCAAAAAGCCAGCAAGGATGATCATGCGGGCCGTTATGGCGGAAATATTAATACGCCTGCTGATATGATTAATCAGAACCGCAAATCCGGTCAAAAACAATATCTCCCAGGGCATTAAATCCAGCCGAAATGTCCCCGCCACGATTCCGGCGGCGAAAGCAAACCAGAAGGCGGTAAGTTCATCTTTGTACATGGCTATAATAGTAATCATCAAAGCGGCAAGATCGACAGTCGCACCATAAATCGAAATAAGGTCGGATAAAATCGTATAGTGAAAGGCAAGCAGATACAGATATAAGATATATGGAATTATTCTCATTTTTTTTCGCTAATCAATACGTACAACTCATCGATTTCAAAAAAATTCACGGCCGGTGTCAACCAGATCGTTTTCAGAATATCCCCTTTTTCGGCGGTGGCGGAATCAATCTTGGCAATTGACAATCCGGCCGGATAAACGCCGCCGAGACCGGAGGTTATAATCAAATCGCCCGCCTTAAAGAGAGCATCGGCCGGGAGATTGTCAAAATAAAGACCCTTTTCCGGCGAGAATCTGACAATACCGATCTGCCGGCTGTCGGCTACACGTCCCGAAACCGGATTCGATGGATCGGTCAATAAAGCGACGTTGGCGAACTCCGGCATCACTTCCACTACTTTTCCAACAAGGCCGAAACGATTTATGACCGGTTGATCGACGGCGATGGAATCGTTACTGCCTTTGTTGATAATCGCCGCCACCGGATAAATATTCTGAAGCAATGAAACGATTTTAACGGGGACGACTCGGAAATTTTCCGGCGGCTCAAAACCCAAAAATTCCCGTAAGCGTCGGTTCTCCCGGATGGCTTCGGCCTGGGCGCTCAACTGTAATGATGATTCTACAACCTGAAGCCGGAGATACCGATTTTCTTCGGTAACCTTACTTAATTCGTGAATATAATCTTTCAATTCCGAAAACGGAAAATACAGGGCGGACGCTATTATTTCTCCGACAATCGGCCGGATCCGGCCGGGCGAAAGGGCAATCGGCCAAAATAAAACGAATGCCAGAATAAAACTGATCAGCCGACGATTCCTATAGAACATCGTCGCAATCCATGCCATCGATCGATAGCCTCCGTGCCCTGAACAAATTATTCAACGGTGTCAATCATTTGCAGTAGCTCGCCGGGCGAGGTGACGGTCATCATTTTTTGCCGATTCTCCTCGGATTTCATGATGTACGAAAGCCGCGCCATTACATTAAGATGCGCACCAATGGCATCTTCCGGAGCGGCAATAAGGAAAAAAAGATTAACCGGTTTATGATCCATAGCATCAAAATCGATGCCTTTACCGGATCGTCCGAAAGCTATCACGATCCCCTTGGTGGCTCTGGTTTTGGTATGCGGAAAAGCAACGCCATAGCCCACACCGGTGGTTACCAGCTCTTCCCTCTCCTTAACGTCCTCAAGAAGCGCAGAGGGATCTTTAACCAGATTGGATTTCGAGGCCAATTCCACCAGTTCATTTAAAACTCCCTCTTTGTTGGTCGATTTTAAATTAAAGGTTATAAGATCCTCTGAACAAAATTTGGATAACTTCATAGCATCACCTTTCCCTTAGTAACTCTCCGCTTCTTCAATTAATAAAACCGGGATATCATCATCAACCCGAAAAGAAAGACGACAACTGTTACAATTTAATTTATTTTCCTCTTTCTTATAATCCAGTTCACCCTTACACTTCGGGCATACCAATAATTCAAGCAATTTTTCAGATAAAGCCATAATAAAGCCTCCTATTCCCGAACGATACCCATCCGGCGAAACTTCCCAAGTCTATTTTGTAGCAATACTTCAATCGACAGTTTTTCGAGTTCTGTCAGAGTTCCCAAAACCTCCTGCTTAATCGTTCGCGCCATACTCTCCGGATCATTATGAGCGCCGCCGGGTGGTTCCGGTAATATTTTGTCGATAATTCCCAGCTTAAAATTATCCTCGGCCGAGGGCCGGAGCGATTCGGCGGCCTGCTCGGCATGCGATGAATCGCGCCATAATATGGCCGCACAAGCTTCCGGTGAAATAACTGAGTACCAGGCATATTGCAGCATGTAGATTCGATCACCGACACCTATTCCCAGGGCACCGCCCGACGCCCCCTCACCGATGACGACGATAACCACCGGCACTTTCAGCGCCGACATCTCCCGTATATTTCTGGCAATCGCCTCGGCCTGCCCGCGTTCCTCGGCACCTATACCCGGAAAGGCCCCGGGGGTGTCGATTAAAACAACTATCGGTTTTTTAAATTTTTCGGCCATTTTGAAAAGCCTTAAAGCCTTGCGATACCCCTCCGGATGCACCATGCCGAAATTCCGATACAGATTCTGTTTCGTATCGCGACCTTTCTGCTGGCCGACAATCATGACCGGTTTTCCATCCATCCGACCGAAACCGCCCACAATCGCTTTATCATCGGCGAAATTCCGATCCCCGTGCAGTTCCAAAAAATCGGTTGTCATCAAATTTATATAATCCAGCGTATACGGACGACGCGGGTGCCGGGCAAGCTGGACTTTTTGCCATCGGGTCAGGTTCGAAAAAGTCTCATGCCGCATCTTTTCCATTTTTTCCTGAAGCGACTTAATTTCACCGGACAATTCGATATTGGCCCCGGCCGCAAAATCTTTCATATCCGATATCTTTTTTTCCAGCTCGACTATCGGCTTCTCAAAATCGAGGACTTGTCGATTTTCCATATATCGTTAACTTTCATCTGACTGACCGTCTGTTTCTTTTCATACGGAAAATAAAGATAAAATATAAAATGAAAATTACAACCATAAAAAGGAGTAATATCGTCAATAACAGCATCCGTTCGAATAAGAACATTCCCACCGAAATAAATCCGAAAAACAGACCGGAAAGATAAAATAAATAAACGACCTGCCTCTGGCTTAAACCGGCGTACGACATATAATGAAAAATATGTCTCCGGTCGGCCGCCATTACATTCCGACCGGCAACCAGTCTTCTGGTAAACGAGGAAATAGCCTCGATCAGAGGCACTCCGAGGGCCACCAACGGCATGAACAATGCCGCCGTCGTATACGATTTAATCGGTACCGCCAGCGAAACGACGGCAAAAAAATACCCTATCAAAAGAGAGCCGTTGTCGCCCAGGAAAACCCGAGCCGGGAAGCGATTATATAGCCAGAACGCAAAAATCGCCCCCGACAGCGACAGCGAAATCATGACGACTGATTTTATGGCGTACAGGATACCTATCACAACCATTGTCGCAAATCCAATGATCGACACGCCGGCGGCCAATCCATCAAGACCATCAATGAGATTAATGGCATTGGAAAGGATCACGACCCATAAGACGGTGATAACGATCGATAAACCGTCCAACGCAGTCGTTCCGAGCAGGGGTAAGGAGATAATATCAATTGATAAGCCACCGAAATATAGGATTAAACCGGTGACTACCTGAACACCCAATTTAATCCAGGCGCCAACGGGATGGAAATCATCAATCAATCCGATAAAATAAATCAACATCGAACCGAGGAAAATATTCGGTATAGCCCTTTCAATCTCGACAAATGACCCGGGTGATATCTGAAGGCTGATTATGATTGCAGTCCACGAAGATAACAGGATGGCTGTCCCGCCAAGGTTGGGCGTCGGCTCTTTGTGGCGTTTGTGTTTCCCCGGATAATCATATATTAAATATTTTTTACTTATTTTGATGATAATCTCGACTAAAACCAGAGAAGTAATAAAAGCGACCGGCAATGCAATTATATTGGCTAACGATGGCATTTAAAAAATCAATCCCGGTCAAAATCCATTTATTTATCCTTTTCAAGACCTGTCAAAATAGTTAAAATGAAATTGAAAAGCAAAGCTATTGGCAAAACAAAAAGAGAAAAACCGTTCGGATGATGTTTTAAAAAATATTTCCAGGCCGAAATATGATGATACCATTTACGCTTTATTTTGGATACGACCGCCCCTTGCCCCCAATAATGGACGGCGCCGGCCTGCGGAACGAAATATACTTTTCGCCCCACTTGGCTGATCCTAAGGCAAAGATCGGTATCTTCAATGAACATAAAAAACCGCTCGTCAAAACCGTCTATTTTATGAAAAAAGTCGTTTCTGATCAACATACATGTCGCCGAGGCCGCCGGAACTTCCATTATTTCACCACTGTCACCCAGCGTGTATTTTTCCGTTGAATTGTCCGACGCGGGTTCTTTTCTTAACACCGATCCGCGCGAAAAGAGAATATTCCGATAATCGGGTAGTTTTCGACAGGTCGGCTGGAAACTTCCGTCGGCGTTACGCATACGCGCGACTACCGCACCGGCATATGTTTGCGAAATTAATGCGCCGTGAAGGATTTTAAGCGCACCTTTATCGATAATCATATCCGGATTGGCAAACAATAAATATTCATTCCCGGCCAAATTCGCGGCGGCATTGCATGCGGATGCAAATCCGATATTCCGGGGCGATCTATGAATCCCAATCCCGGGAAATTCCGATTCAACAACCCGTACGGTGGCGTCGGTCGAATTGTTATCATAGAGGATTATCTCACCGTGAACTGTCATGATTTCTTCGGAAAGCGCCTTTAGACAATTCGCGATATATTTTTCGGAATTAAAAGTTACGACAATAGCGGAAATGGACATCCGGAATTTTTGACACCTATCTTAGTCTGCCCAATATAGACATTAACCTCAAATACCAGACTTTCCAAATTGCCTCGCGGACGATTTTTTTCGACATCTTCGACGCGCCGTGAAGACGATCGGTAAAAACAATCGGGATCTCTTTAATTTTGAAACCCTTCTTCCACACTCTCAAAGATACTTCAATCTGGAAAATATATCCATTGGATCGAATCGCATCAAGATCGATTGCCTCCAGAACCTGACGGCGAAAACATTTAAAACCGCCGGTTCCGTCACGAACCGGCAGACCGGTTACGATACGGGTGTAGACATTGGCGTAATATGATAAAAGCAGGCGACCCATTGGCCAGTTGATGACATTGACACCGGAGATATATCTTGAACCCAGGACGAGGTCGTTTTCTTCGATGGCCTTGAGAAAATCGGGAAGAAAATCGGGATTATGCGAAAAATCGGCATCCATCTCAAAGATGTAATCGAAACCATGTTCCAGCGCCCATTTGAATCCGGCGATATAAGCCCGCCCCAAGCCTTCCTTGTTTTCACGATGAAGGACATTAATTCTCGGATTTCCCGCCGCCATCCGATCGGCTATCGCGCCGGTCCCGTCGGGTGAGTTGTCGTCTACAACAAGAACATTCAGCCGCTGATCCTTCTCGAGGGCCACCTGAATAATTTTTTCGATATTCTCTTTTTCGTTATAAGTGGGGAAAATTATCAGCGCCTTCTTATTTTCATTCATGCCGGGGCGTCACCTTTTATCAAATTTTTAAAACAGTGTATCAATATAATTTGGCTTCGGAAAATGTCAACATGGTGATTGTTACAGAATAATTTCCAGGGTTTCAGAAAAATTAATCCTCGGAGTCGCGTCCTAGTTTGTCGAGTTTTTTTCGAATTACGCCCAGTTCTTCTTTCAGGGCCGCCAGTCCTTCGGTCAGAAAACCGAGTATAAACAGCGCCATTCCGATTCCAATCAGAAGCATCACCAAATACAACATCGGCCGGAATCCCTCGCCGACAATAAACCGCAGATATATCGCATACAACCCGACCAGTGTCCCCAACCCGAAAAAGATAGACCCTACCAATCCAAGAAACAGAAGCGGTTTACGCAGCAATGACAACTGCGTTTTAACGGCTATCATATCCAGAACCCCGATCGGTATCCGCCAGATGGAAAATTTGGATTTGCCCCATTTGCGTTCGTAAAGACGGATTTTGACTTCCTCGATACGATAACCCTGATCGGCCGCCAGCGGAATTAGATAGCGGTGCCAGTCGCGACGCAGGAACATATCTTTGACGACTTCGGCACGAAAGGCCTTGACCGAATTCAAATCATGCACCTTCAATTGGAAAATTTTACGGGAGATATAATTATATACGGTCGAAACAAACCGTTTCCTGTACTTACCCTGTTTCCATCCGGTCGAAACGTCGGCCCCGTCCAGAATGGGCGCCACCAGCCCGGGGATATCTTCCGGCAGATATTGAAGGTCGGCCGGATAAAATACATAAACGGAGCCGGACGCGATCGCAAAGCCGGTCAGCAGCGCCTCGGTCAGACCAAGATTGAGCGGATGCCTTTTATATTTGATAAAATCATATTGCTTCGCCGCTTGAATGATTTCGTCGTAAGTCCCGTCTCCCGAGCCGTCATCGACAAGTATCAATTCATAGTTTTCATCCGCTTTTTGAGTCATTTCAAAAAACAGGCGACAAAATTCCGGTATATTCCCTCGCTCATTGAAGGCCGGGACGATTACCGATATAAGTTCACTCATTAGACACCTTCTCCGCCCCTGCCAGCATTTCACTAATATCTCTTACCATCTGCTTGGATTCCGGATTAAATTTCCTCGCTTTTTTAAACTCAGCCAGTGCTCTATTTTTAAATTCGGCATTTTTTGTCTTTTTATACAGGCTAATATAAAATTCACCCAACCGGAAACGCAAGTGATAATCGGTCGGGGCGAATTCAATCGCTTTTTTCAGCAGGAATTCGGCCTCCTCAAATAATCCCAGATCATACGCCCTGACACCGGCAAGATAATTGGCCGACATATTTTCATGGTTTTTCATTAAATACGATTGCATATAAAAATTACCCGAATCAATTTCATTTCGAGCATAAAAGAGGTTCGACAATTCAAAATCGGATAAGACATAATTGTCGGCAGCCCGGTTCCCGGTCGCCCCGGCGACACGATACAACAGAATGGCTCGTTTCGGAAGGAAATATTGACAGACAACCGCGGCCTTTTTCATAATCTGAGGGTATTGTTCGATGGCCGCCTCGGCGTTGTATTTATCCATAAGCAGATGCGTTATCGGGTATCTTTCAAAAAAGGCCGAATCGACATTGGCGACCCCGAACATATGAATCAGATTGAGCATATTGTTATCCTGTGTAAAATCGGCGGCGTACGGACCGGAAACGACCGCCTCGGGCGACAATATCGTGGCCAGGTCTCTGGCATTACAAACCGTGTTATAGGTCGGGGCGTTCGACCATTTAAAATACTTAACGCTGCCGGGCAGGACGCCGGTAATTAACGCAACGGCAACGAAAATCAGACGAAATGGCCGCGACGGCGATATACGCGATTCTTCCCCGAATCTCATTACTATATAAACGGCAATCGTTAACAGCAATGTCACTATAAACAGGGTAAGTCTATTCGCCAGAAAACTAAAATCCCAATTGAATAACCTGTAAACCGGATCCATAATCTGATAGACCGGTATCAAAGCGATTTGATAAAACAGGATCGGAAATATTAAATAACCGCGGCGCGGCAATTTTGTTTTAATCCCGGCAAGCAGATTAGTGAGAAAAATGCCTGCTAGAGCACAGACCGGATAAATCAACATTGTTTGATACCGAAGCGGACGATAATTCCAGATCATAAGCGAACCGTACGCCGCAACGACAAATGAAATCAAAAACAGCATACCCGGATTTATTCCGAACAATTTATTTTGCCAGGCGCTTTTAAAACCGGCGCGGAATACGAAAATTAAAACCATTCCCCAGGCCAGAAGCGAGGCTATCGGCATCCGGAAGAATAGCCGGCTGGCGGCACCAAAGGAAACGTAATTATAGACAAATTTGTTAATGTTAGTAAAAGCCCTGGGCAACCCGTATAAACTGAAAGCTTGCTCCTCCACATAGCCGGTCACCGAGGCGGCCGCCGGTCGATAGCTGAAGAAATACCAGAAAATCAATATAGCCAAAAAACCTGTAATAAAAAATATATACCTCTTTAGAAATTTCGATAATTCCGGTCGAAAGTCATGATAATATTCATAGACGGCGTAACAGGCAAATGGAAATAAATATATCAGACCGATAATTTTCCCGAAAAAAATCGCGCCTGCCAGAAAAATCCCTGCCAATAGCATGGCGTAATACCGTCGGCCGTAAATCAGGATCGTAAATGATAGAATCGCCATAAAATTCATGCAGTTTTCCAGAAACGATAATCGTCCGTAAAATATCTGATTGTAGTCAAATGCCATGAAAAGCAGGTAAAAAATGGCGGCCAGATTCCCGGCGAATTTCCGGATGGCAAAGTAAAGCAAGAGGACGGTAGGAAACGAAAAAACCAGACCGACCAGATTGGATTGCATATAGCCGACCCCGGCGATTTCATAAACAACCAGCGAAACCAGGGTCGTAATTGACTTAAGAAAAAAGACCAATCGGAAATCATGCAGCGGATTAAACGATCCCCAAAGAACGAAATTTCTGGCATAAGATATATATTGGGCCGGATCAGTATATATTCCCTGGCTGGTAGACAATCCCGGCGGAGGATCGGCCGAGAGATGATTGATTCTTAACAGAATCGCCAGAACGGTCAAAATAACAAAAACTATCGTTTCGATCCTGAACGACAATTCTACTTTTATCTTATCTTTCAAAGAACTCCCTTATTTTCGAACCGATATAATCGACTTCACTATCCTTTAATTCCGGATAAATCGGCAATGACAAAATCCTTTCCGATAATTTTTCCGTAACCGGAAAGCTTCCTGATGGAAATCCGGCCTTTATAAATCCTTCCTGCCTATGAATCGGAATGGGATAATGAAGCAGGGTCGGAATACCGTTGTCGAGAAGATAACTTTGAAGTTCATCTCGCGCATCGGTTTCAATAACAAACTGATGATACACCTGATAGCTATCTCTGAATTCGGTGGGCAGCGTGACAGACAGGCCTTCGAGCTTCTCTCGATATCTTTTTGCCACGCCGTTTCGCTCCTGGTTCCATTTATCGAGATATTTCAACTTGACCGATAAGACCGCTCCCTGAAATCCATCCATACGGGCATTGTAACCGAGTATATCGCAAAAATATTTTTTCGAAAAACCGTGATCGCGGAGTTTTCTTGCCGTTTCAGCCAGCCCCTTATCGGAGGTGACAACCGCCCCGCCCTCACCGTAAGCGCCGAGATTTTTCCCCGGATAGAACGAAAATCCGGCCGCGATACCAAACGATCCGGCCCGCTTATCCCTGAATGCGGCGCCGTGAGCCTGCGCCGCATCTTCGATGACCAATAAATCATGCTTCTTCGCGATAGCGCTTATCCGGTCCATATCCACCATATTACCGTAAAGATGAACCGGCATTATCGCTCTGGCTTTTGATGTTATCGCCGCTTCAATTTGCTTCAGATCAATATTCCTTGTGACCGGATCAACGTCAACCAGAACCGGCGTCGCGCCGGTTTCGGCAATAGCCGCCACGGTCGCGATAAAGGTGTTGGCCGCGGTGATGACTTCATCGCCCCGGCCAATTCCCAGCGCCTTCAAAATCAGAAAAAGCGCTGATGTCCCCGAGTTAACCCCAATAGCATGCTTACAGCCGCAATATGCCGCAAAGGCCTCCTCAAATTTCGCCACCATAGGACCAAGGATAAAACTGGACGAGTTGAGCACCTCGGACAATGCCGAATCTATTTCGTCTTTTATCGAATTATACTGAGCGTGCAGATCAAGGAATTTAATCTTCATTCGATGTCACTCCGGATAGCGCAATAATTTTTCACATGATAACAAAGCTGTCATTTTAAGTCAAGAGACCCGGATACCTGGCGATATTCATTAAACCTATGATAGTTTCGATTCATGTTTTCCTCGATTAAAAAGCGGAAGGGGTGGGAATCGAACCCACCGGAGACGGCCTAACCGTCTCCCCACGGTTTTGAAGACCGCAAGGGCCACCAGACCCTATCCGCTTCCGGGAACATAATAACAGTTTCCGCCCCGAAATCAAGACTGAAAAAGCGGGAAATAAATCTGTCCTTTGCCATTACCGGCCCCAGTGTAAGCTAAAGAATGATAATAGATTTCACAATAAGAGAGAACACATGCATATATACTGCAATAGATTACAGCCTTTTATAATTTCATATATTGCTTTTCAGACTATTGTCGGCTTATCCTGAATTCGATTTAAGATGCAATCCTTCAAATTTCACATAAATTTTCCAAATAAGGGAACAAATCGTCTGTCAAAACGGTTTTCGGTCTCATAAGCACTAATTAGCAGTCTGAATATTTGGAAATCAGGAATTTTTATATAAAGAAGGCACTTTTTTTGCCATATGCGGTGTCTATTAAGATAGAAATTAATCATTAACGAATAAAACGAAGGATTCACAAACATGCGGAAACTGACTTTATTGCTGATGCTGATTTCGGTCCTGGCGCTAATCGGCATCGGGTGCGATAGCGATCGCACTTTGGTTACCCGCTCCGATAATCCTGCCCTTTTCCAGGCGGGATTGACCGGAGCTCCAACCCAGGATAATTTGGTCTCGGCCACACTTTATGTTTATGTTAATCAGGCCAGTGGCTATACCATCAGCGCCCATCGCATAACTGCCGATTGGGGTGAAATGACAGTGACCTGGAACAATTTCGGTGGCAGCTTTGACGCCACTGTCGAGGGCTCCTTCCTCGCCGACGATACAGCCTATGAAGGCATTGATGTTACCGCTCTTGTCACGGCCTGGTTAAGCGGCACTTATGACAATTTCGGCATCCTTTTGGATCAGGAAGATATGACCAGCCCTTACACAATATTACATAGCCGGGAAGCCGCCTCATTACAGCCCTATTTGGAAGTATGTTATATGGATGGACAGAATGTTGTCTGTGAGCAATTGCAGGCCACTGCTGACGCCTATATAGTCGAAACTTATCCGGATGAGAATAGAGGCGACTCACCTGAATTGGATATCGGCTGGTATGGCTGGTTTAATGCGACTGATCTCGAAAAACAGGCCCTGGTTCGCTTTGAATTCCCCGAGATACCGGAACCGGCCGCACTGGGCGACACCGTCTGGATTGACAATAATCAGAATGGCATTCAGGATGCCGATGAGCCGGGTTTCCCGGATGTAGTCGTCAACCTGTACGACTGTGATGACAACCTGGTAGCAACTACGATGACCGACGCTGATGGATTTTACTTCTTCTACAATTTGATGCCGGGTGACTACTATGTCGAATTTGTTAAACCGGAAGGTTATGCTTTCACCATGCAGGATCAGGGTACCGATGACGCGGTCGACAGCGATGCCGATCCGACCACCGGAATGACCATTTGCACCAACCTTGAAGCCGGTGAAATCGATCCCACCTGGGATGCCGGTTTGTATCGCGTTCCGCAGGAAGGCTGCACCTTAACCATTGGTTTCTGGAAGAATCATTGCGGCTTCGGCCCTCAGGATAACGTCGTCTCGGCGTTGCTGCCCATCACCCTGGGCGACGGCACGGGTAAGAGCCTGGTCGTGACCGATTCGGCCATGGCGTATGATATTCTTGTCATGAAGACTTATGGCGACCCTTCCAATGGTATTACCAAACTCTATGCTCAGTTGCTCGGTGCGAAATTTAATATTGCCAGTAGCGCTGACGATTCCGATATCAGCAAAGTAATCACCAAAGCTGATGAATTCCTGGCCGAATACGACTGGACCGACTGGGACAGTCTTTCCAAGAAAGACCAGCAGTATGTCAATAAGTTGAAAGGCAAATTGGATGATTACAATAATGGCCTCATCGGCCCCGGCCATTGCGACTGAGATATCTTTATCCTTAATAATAAACCCGCCGGATCATCATCGGCGGGTTTTTTTATATCTGCTCGCAATACTATTTTAATTCTTTCCGCACTAATGGGCGGGAATATGACAACCGCTGGATGATTTTGAAACCGGCTTCTTCGAATATCTTCAAGGGGCCGGTGTAAGCGAAAGCGGCGGGAAGCTGCTTGCCGTCTTTTGTCAAAGGCACCGGATAAGCCTCGACTATTTTGACTTTTCGTCTTTTCATAAACTTCAAAGCCGCCTTCAAAATCTCTCGCGCCAGGCCGGTTCGCCGATATTTTTTGTCGATGAAAAAGCAGTTTAATGACCAGACAGCTTCGTTATCACCCCGACGGTAAGCTTTCATCCGTTCGGTGCGCGGAAAATCTGTCCTCGGTCCGTAAGAGCACCATGCAACCGGCATATCGCCATCGTACGCCAGCAAACCGGTCACCATGTTGTTTTTAAATAAGTATTTCATCGTCCGCTTGGCTTTGGCGCCCTTGGTCTCTTCCCATAACAAACCCCCTTTGGGCAGCCGCCACCACTGGCACCAGCAGCCGCCGCAGGCACCGTTCGTCCCGAACAGCTTTTCAAAATCGAGCCACAGTTCGGAGGTGACTTCTTTGAATGTGTAACGAGGCATAAGATTTAATTATTGTGCACTTATTGACGATCCCACCGCAAGCGGCGGGGCACGCCAGCATTCATATCATATCGATCGCACCGGCATCTCCGAGGGATCATCTATCAATATATTCTCTTTTATCGAAAACGCCTCGGCAAAATTCACACCGACCATATGACCATAATAGCGAGCGCTCACCGCCATATATTCAAAAATATCGACGCCCGGCTTGAATATCTGTTTCGATTGCGGTGTGCCGTCGAATTGCGATTTGTATGCCCCGACTGATTCCAGCTTGCGCTGAAACTGATCGCTGACATCGACAAAAAACGAGTGTTTCACATCACGAAACGACGAACTATAAATAATTTTTGGCGGACGATGCCGCTCGCCCCCGATATCAAGTTTCGCCAAACCGGCCAGATAACACGCATCGTAGCCCAGCAGGCTCGCCGAGAGATGGTCCGGATGCCGCTGACGCCAGAACGGAAGTATAACCAGCGTCGGTTTTGACTGTCGAATAATCTTGGCTATTTTTATTTTATTTTCGCGGTTGACCTCCACATCGGCATCCGGCAAACCGAGATTATCCCGCCAGGCCAGGCCCATCAGATCGGCTGCAATAGTTGCTTCCCGTTCACGATCCCGGGCGGTACCTCTCGTTCCCATCTCACCCTGCGTGAGATCCAGCACGCCGACTTTTTTGCCCTTGTCGGCTAATTTTATAATTGTCCCGCCGCAGGTGATTTCGATATCGTCACGATGCGCCGCGATTGCGAGAACGTCAAGTTTCGGGATATTTTTATCCATTCAATATTTCTTCATAGTACTTTTCGTACTGCGTAACGATTTTATTGGCGTTAAAGCGGTCATACGCCGACTCATGAGCGCTTCTTTTGAACTGCGCCAATTTTTTTTTGTCGGAAAGGAGCTCCACTCCCGCCCTCGCCATCGCTTCGGTGTCGCCTACCGGGAATAGAAATCCGTTGACTTTGTCATCGATTAGCTCGACCAGACCGGTCTCAAGCGTCCCGATAACCGGTATACCGCAGGCCAGCGCCTCCAGAGCGGCGAGACCGAACGATTCTTCCTCGGAAGGGAGCAAGAAGAGATCCGTCAAAGGTAAGATTTCCTCGACCCGACCCTCATTACCCAAAAAAGTAACGCGACCATTCAGGTTTTTCTTGCTGACATGCCTGCGGGCAAGAACCGTATCGGGCCCTTCGCCGACCAATAACAACCGCGACGGCAATGCCTCGGCGATACGACTGAAAATATCAATCACATCGAGGGTTCTTTTGACCGGTCGAAAATTCGAAATATGAGCAATGACAAACTCATCATCGGCGGCAAAATTTCTCCGCTTGCAGCTTGTAACCGCATCGGGTCGGAAGCGTTCACTGTCGAAGAAATTATGTATCACCCGGATTTCTTTTTCGAGCTTGAAAGTCGCTTTGGTTTCGTCGGCCAGGTACGCCGATACGGCCGTGACCCCATCGGAGGCATTAATCGAGAATTGCGTAATATCAAAAAAAGAGGGGTCCGAACCGACCAGCGTAATATCGGTTCCGTGTAAAGTCGTGATAATTTTCGGGAGCCGGCAGGTGATTAACTGCTTGGCCAAAAAAGCCGAGGTGGCATGCGGGATAGCATAGTGCACATGCAATATTTCCAGATTGTACTGACAGGCGACGTCAGCCATCTTGGCCGCCAGGGTCAGCGCATACGGCGGATGTTTGAACAACGGGTAAGCTGTCGTTTCGACTCCATGAAAAAACAAATTCTGTTGGTAGCGGTCGAGCCGAAAGGGGATGGCATAACTTATAAAATGAACCTGATGACCTCGCGTGGCAAGCTGCTGCCCCAACTCGGTGGCGACTATCCCGGAGCCGCCCGGGACAGGATAACATGTTATGCCGATGTTCATATTATTCGACGAATTTGGAGAGCGGGATTATTTGATGCTCGACCGTACTTATATCCAGACTCCGCGCGATAAAGCCAACCACATTAAAGCCGTACTTGGCGATGAAATAATTTATGTTGAGCGATCTTTCCTGAAGGTTCTTATTAGGATATAATATTTCGTTCAGTTTATAAATCTGATTTCGAACCGTCTGCATTCTCTTCTTATGCTGGCTGAAAATCTTCTTTTCGAAATTATTCAGCGCGAAATCTATTTTGCCATACGTCTGTTTCGCATTCGGTTCAAGATTTTCATCGTACGCAACCATCTCCTTTTCAAAACGGGCGTACTCATCTTCCATCGTTTTGCGGAAAGACCTGATTATATTATCGATCTCTTTGGGAAATGATTCCGCCGCAATCCGATTGATCAGCTGTTCAATGTCCCCGGTCAGGTCTTCCATCTTGAAATTATACTTTTTGAATAACTCCTCTGACCTTTTTTCGACAATCGTCGCGCTTGCCCTGGGAAAATAGCAGGGCTGGGTTAAGTCAAAAAGCCTGAATAACTTCCCGATCTGACTGAAATAGGCAATCTCGGAGGGTCCTCCCGTCTGCGCCACAACCGGAAATAAATATGACTGCCACAGCGGACGTGAGAGAACATCGGGCGAAAATTTCTCCGGATTTCTGTCGATCAAATCCAGCATTCCCGGCAGACCAAGCCTTTTTTCGCCGACGTGAAAAGATTCATCAAGAAAATGGATAGCCAGCCGTCCCGGATCATGAAAAAACATGTGCACCGCCGACGGTTTCTTTTCTACCTGAATATGATAGCCATCCTCCTTAAGAAAGCGGTTGGTCTCATCAAGAATCTGTTTAAGGCGAAAATGGCTTTCGGTCAGACGTTTGAAAAAATCCTTGGAATGGAACTTTATATCCTTATCGCTGGGGCAGAAAAATACCAACCCACAGTCCGGCAGAATATCAGTCATGTATTCGGCAAAAGCGCCGGCCATACATTTTTCGAATGTATAGGCCGCGAATAAACGCTTAAGCAATTCATCCGAAAAATCGGTGCCTCCAAAGGCACTCTCGGTCTGCCGCTTAAGATCTGAAAATTCCTCTTCACCGCTCAGGCAAATCTCCGCGATCGGTACATGGACATCGTCGGGATGTTCATATCCGATTTTAGCCAGATCCCCTTCCTGATTTACATAATAAGTATGATTTATCTCGGCAAAATCATGATCATCCGAGGCAATCCAGAAAACAGGTATTACCGGACGCGACAGCTGCTTTTCGAGCAGGCGCGCCCGTTTGACGATATCGACCGCCTTATAAAGAGTAAACAATGGTCCCCCGAAAAGTCCGGCCTGCTGGCCGGCAAAAATACACAGGGCATCCATCTGCCGCAATCCCTCGACCGCACCCAGCGCCTTCGGCTTGGCGCCGAATTCTTTATTCTGCCTGAGCAGAATATCGCAAAGAATCTCACGATCGATTTTGGGCGGGCCGATTCGATCGGCGACATCGGCGGGCTTGCTTGAAAAAATGTACCTTTTTATAGGCGCTTCTTTATTCAAAAAATCAGAATAAAGCCTGGAAAACTGCCGATTATTCATCGAGCTTACTGGCGGTTCAACTGCCTTCATTATTATCTCTTATCGGTCGAATTGTCTCCCGCCTGATAAAAAATGTAATAATATCGTCTATTACTGTATATACGACCGGAACCACCACCAGCGTCAATAAAGTTGAGCTAATCAATCCTCCAATAACCGCCCGGCCCATAGGCGACCGAAATTCGGCCCCGGGTCCGATTCCCAGCGCCAGCGGAAGCATCCCGAAAATCATCGCAAAAGTCGTCATCAAAATCGGACGCAGCCGGATCGGGCCCGCTATCAGTATCGCTTCCCGTCTCTTCACACCTCTATACCGATTTTGTTTGATAAAGTCAATCAACAATATAGCGTTTTTGGTCACGAGTCCCATCAAAAGGATAATTCCAATCAGCGAAATAATCGACATCGAACTTCCGAAAACCAGTAAGGCCAGAATCGCCCCGACCAGCGAAAGCGGTAGCGAAAACATAATGGAAAATGGATCAAAAAACGACTCAAACTGCGAGGCCAGAAGAAGATAGATAAATATCACGGCCAGAAAAAGCGCCACAAAAATGTTTTGGAATGACTCCGCCATTATTTCTCCCTGGCCGGAAATATTTATATAATATCCGGGCGGTAAGTCTATCGCACTTGCCTTTTGCATTATTTCGTTAACAATCGTGCCGCTAAAAGCGCCGGTGGCGACATTACAGTTGACCTTTCCCTCTCGCAGTCTATCATAACGATTATACTGGCCGATGGCAGCCGTCTTGCCAATATCGGCCACGTGCGACAGCGGCACCAAAAACGTTCGCAGTCCCGAAATATCTTTATTGCTGGCAATCAGCAGACGACCGACATCCGCCGCTGACGTCCGCGACGACTCTTTCAGCCGAATACGAACATCATACTCCTCATCACCCTCCTTATACCGTGTCACCACCTCACCGTCAACAAAGCCCCTTACAGTGGAGGCGATTGAGTAAACATTAAGCGCCAGATCATTGGCTTTCTCACGGTCGATTCTTATTCTAAGTTCCGGTTTTCCTTCTTCAAGAGTGTTGCTGATATCTACCGTACCGGGCGTTTTCTCGAAAATATCCTGTACCTTGTGCGTCAGTTCACTGACAATATCAAGCTCGGTTCCTCGGATCGAAATCTCGACCGGTTTGCCCCCCCCGGCATGGCTTTCTTCGGTGCTGACGGAATACTCAATGCCGGGGACGACTGAAATCATATTGCGGACCGAATCGACCAGGAGAAACGCCGATATATCTCGTAAATCGCGGTCAACCAGTTTGACAAAAATCTGCCCATTGTTGACCGGATTCTGACCGGAACCGATTGTCGTAAAAATTAATTTGACTTCTTTAAGCTGCCATAAAATCTTTTCGACCTGAGCCATGCGTTCGGAGGTTGTCTGGAGATCGGTTCCCGGCGGCGTATCGATGCTGATTCTTACCTCGCCGCGATCGGTGGCCGGTATAAACTCACTGCCGACATATTGACCGAGGAAAATAGCCAGTATGAATGCGACTGTGGCCACACCCAGGACAATCAACCGATGGTCCAATGACCAGCCCAGGATTCTCCGGTACCATCCATTTAACTTATTGAAAAATACGTTCCAGGGTTTGATAATTTTTAAAATCCGGCGATAAAATTTCCAGGCGATTCTGAACAGAACAAATCTGGGTGGTTGAAGGTCATTGCCTTCTTTTTTCAAAAATCGCGAGGACAACATCGGCGTCAATGAAAAAGCGACAAACAGCGATACACTTACGGCAAAGGCGACCGTCATACCGAATTGATAGAAAAAGCGCCCGACAATTCCACCCATGAACGCAACCGGGAGAAAAACGACCACGATTGAAAAAGTCGTCGCCATAACAGCCAGCCCGATTTCTTTAGTGGCCTCGAATGCCGCTTTCATAGCTGGTTTGCCCTGATCCAGATGTCGGAAAATATTTTCAATAACGACAATGGCATCATCGATCAATAATCCCACCGCCAGAGAAAGGCCCATCAGCGACATCATATTCAGGGTAAAGCCAAGGATTTTCATAAAAGTAAAGGTGGCGATAATCGAGGTTGGAATGGCCACGGCCGAGACAATCGTCGAGCGTATATCGGCCAAAAAGAGAAAAATCACAAGGATCGCCAAAAGTCCGCCATAAATAATATTGGTTAAGATCTCATGGATTGAGTTCTCGATAAATAACGAGTTGTCAAGAACAACATTGATGTTTATATCGGGCGGCAGCTCTTCCTGCAAGCGCGCGATTTCAGCCTTGACGGCCTCCGCAATCTTGACCGTGTTGGCGCCCGACTGCCGCGAGATATCAAGCGTCACTGATGGTTCGCCATTGACTCTTGCCAGCGACCGTTGCTCGGCGACACCATCCACAACAGTCGCGAAATCGTGAAGGTACACCGGCTGACCTTCGGGATTATCTATAGCGAGATTATTGAATTGCTTGACTGTGGTCAGCTTACCCATCGTCCGTATCAGATATTCGACCCCGCGTTCATCTATGCGTCCGCCGGGGATTTCAAGGTTAGCCGACTGCAAAGCGGTCTTGACCTTATCAATCGAAATCTGATACGATTCCATTTTGTCGATATCAAGAAAAACACCAATCTCGCGTTCAAAGCCGCCGACCAGCGTCACCGAACCGACACCGGGAAGCGATTCGAGGCGTTTTTTAACCTTATCCTTCGTGAACGTAGTGATTTCCCGGAGCGGTCGTTTTCCCGATACGGTCAACGATATAATCGGCGCACTCTGCGGATCAAAACGCGCTATTACCGGCTCCTCGATATCGTCGGGAAGATCGCCTCTTATAGAAGCTACCTTTTCGCGGGCCTCCTGAGCTGCAATCTGACCGTCCTTTTCAAGAATAAACTCGGCGAGAACAAGCGAGTATCCTTCCTGTGAGGTCGATGTTATGTGTTTTATTCCCTCAATCGGATTGATGGCGTCTTCAATCTTTTTTGTTACTTCGGTTTCGACCGCTTCCGCACCGGCCCCCGGATAAATTGTCGAAATAATAACAAAAGGAAAATCCATTTCCGGCATAAGATCGATATTCATCTGGTAAAAAGAAGTGTATCCCAGAACCACCAGTGCCATTATCATCATGACCGTAAAAACCGGCCGACGTATCGATATTTCAGCTAATTTCAAAGTTTACTTCCCCCCCGCTGCCGAATGATCTTCCAATCCGGTCAAATTGATCTTACTCCCGTCGTCAAGATATTCCTGCCCGACCGTCACCAGCGTGTCACCCTGATTCAGCCCGCTTAAGACTTGTACCGAACCATCGAATTCGACCCCCAGGGACACTTCCCGCGCCGTTACCGAATCACCGGCGACGACGAAAACATAGTTTTTGTTATCCCTTATAACGACGGCATTGCGCGGCGCGATAATGATATCCCTAAACTTCTCCACAATAATCTCAGCCCGGGCAAACATCCCCGGTTTGAATTTATTTGCAGAATTATCAATCTCGATTTCGACCTGGAAGGTCCGTGTCGCCGGATCAGCCGAACTGGCCGCGGTAATTACCTGCCCGTTGCCGACTAGTTGGGTGGACGACTCGACGATAACCTGAACGGCGTCACCTTCATTGAAATAACCGATATCGGACGCACTCACGCCGAATTTCATTCGCAGTTTATCAATCGCTGCGACCGTGGCCACCTGCTGGCCGGGATAAAGAAAGTCGCCGGCGGATACTTTGACCGATGTAACCGTTCCGTCAATCGGTGTCCTGATATCGACCAGCCTGTGGGCGGCATTATAATTGGCGCGGGCAACTTCATAATCTGTTTTGGCGCCATCATATTGCATTTCGGATATCGCTCCCTGACTGAAAAGACGATCCATCTTTTTGAAATTTTTCTCCGCATTCTGATATACCGAATAAGCCTGAACATAATTGGAGGTCGGCCCGGTACGATCCAGACGGATAATTACATCGTCGGCCTTTACGCGACTGCCTTCACTGACCATAATTTTTTCCACTGCTTCGGCGATTTTGGCATTTATTACCGCCTGTTTCTCACCTTCAAGAGTACCCGTGAAACTTTTTGTAAGGTCCTCGGAACTTGCCGTCACCAGCATTCCCTTTACCGAAATGGCTTTTTCGGCATTTTGAGCACCTTCCTGATCGCCCCCGGCGCATCCGAAAATTAATGTCATCATCAGGATAATCAGAATCCCCGATATCATCGGTTTTGTCGAAGTCATTATAATGCCTCTCTACTTAATATCAAATTTGGCGGCCTTCCTTAAGGCCGATTTTGCCAGTCGGAAATCATATATCGCTTTCGAAAGATTATTACGGGCATCGGTTAAGGCGGTCTGCGCCGACAACACCTCCAGCTGCGTCCCAACACCCGATTCATATCTCAAATTCGCAATCCGCAAACCTTCTTCCGCCTGCTCGATCGTTTCTTTTTGTGATTCCATCGCCCGCCGCGCCATCATAAGATTATCATATGCCTGCTGCACCTCCAGACGGATATCATCGTACGCCTGCTCCTCGGCCAGCACTGCCTGGTAATAATCGGTTTTCGCTTTTCGAACTTCGCCAATCGTACGACCGCCGTCGAAAATCGGAATATTTAAAAGAACCGAGGCCGACCAGCTTTTACTCGTCTCTCTTTCCTGTATTTTGAAATCATCGGAATAGGCGCTGAAACTATAAGCCGTACTCAAGCTTATATTGGGATAAATCCAGTTACCCTTCGCGACGCGTACCGCCTTTTGGTACCCTTCCTTTTGAAGTCGAGCCTGTCTGATTTCCGGGCGATTATTCAGGGCCAGTCCTACCAACGAATCCAGCGACGGCAAATCGGTTATCGTCGTGTCGGAATAATCGGAAACCAGTGTGATTTCTTCATCCAGAGCAATCCCCACAAAGGATTTCAATTTTTTGCGCGTTAGACTGACCTGTGATTCAGCGGCAATTAGCTTCGGCTCCAGGTTGAGTTTCTCAACCCGGGCGCGAAGTAATTCGTATTCGGATACCATTCCCTGGTCGAAATATTTTTCGACAACGTCAAGATTGTACGAAAGCTGTTCTTCGGCGCTCTTCAAAACATCGAGATTCGATCCGGCCAGAATGGCCTGATAAAACATCGATTCGGCGCCGAATACGATTTCGTCCTCAACTTCATTGACTTTTTCCTTGGTATATTTTTCATAAATTTTGGCAATGCCGTACGCCGAACCGACTTTTCCCCCCGAATAAAGCGGCTGAGTAATCGATAGGGATAAATCGAAATCATTATTATTGAGACCGGGAAAATTAAAAGAGACATTTCCGCCACCTAATTCGCTGGGGAATATCTGCGGCGTGGTCAGGTTTCGCGTATAACGGCCATCGATACTGATCTGCGGTAAAGCGGCGGATCGGGCGGAGATAATCTCACCGTGTGAACGATCCAGCTCTTTTTGAGCTGTTTGGAATTGTCGATTATTTTCCAACGCCAGCTGACGCACTTTTTCGAGCGTTAAAACCGTCGCGGCATTCAGAAGCGTCGAAAAACAGAGTCCCGAAAAGAAAAATATTAGTACTTTTTTCAGCATATTTTATCCATTTCAAATCTATCTTTTCGCAAATAAAGCTTTGCAATTAAAACCACCTGGTCGGCCAATTTGTTCAGGTCAACCTTGCAATGACCGAGTTTATATCTTAAAATAATGCCGTCGAAAATTGCGTGAAGCAGCGTAAAAAGCGACTCGCACTCCTTCTTTTTCAGTTGACTGTGTAAATTCAAAAAATTAACGATCTTATCCCGCATCTCGCAGTGCGTCCGGGCAAAATAATTTCTTAAGCGCGGGATATTATGAACCTGCTCCCAGAACTCCGCGGTCGCATACTTATCTTTCCTGATGAATTCAAAGCCGGAACGGACAGTCTTTTCCAGCATAATTTCCGGATTCGTCTCAGTTTCAAGGTGTTGTAAAATCGTTTCGGTACTTCTTTCGCTGATATTTTTAAAAACCGCGAAGAATATATCCTCCTTGCTCTTAAAATGAAAATAAAGCGCCCCTTTGGTCAATCCGGCTGCCCGCGCGATTTCTTCGGTTGTGGCGTTGGCATAACCTTTTTTAGCGAAAATTCTGGCCGCCGCTTTAATAAGTTGTGCTTGTCTTTTTTCCGCCGGCTGCTTGGGGCTTTGTTTCATTCTCTCAATCCTTCGTATATACTAAACGGTAGGTATTTACATACCTACCGAAGAGTATATATACGACAATTTACGCAAAAGTCAAGAAAAGGTTTGACTAAATCACTATATTTCTTATCTTTTTTATTGAATTTCATAAAAGCGGCTGGCTGGGCAAATTCGATCGCTTGTAACCGGATTCCTATATCCACTTCTTTTTCTTGAAAAAGACAATCATGATAATCATAATCAGGATAAATATCGCCCAGAAAAGGACGTAACCATATTTCCAACCGTATTCCGGCATATATTTGAAATTCATCCCCCACAGACCGACCAGAAATGTCGGCGGCATCAGAATAACCGTAAAAATCGTCAGGACTTTTATAATCTGATTGGTTTTAGTCGAGACATTGGAGAAATACACCTCCAGAGCCGTTATCAACGTATCGCGGTGCGACTCGGAGAGCTCTATAATCCTCGTCAGGTGGTCGTAAATATCCCGAAAATACATCGCCGAGCGCTCTGAAATCTGGGGATATTGTCCCCGGCTTATCTGTCCCAACATCTCTTTCTGGGGCAAAACGATTCTTTTCAGGTGATAAATATCTCGCCTCAGGGTAAATATTTTCTTGACCGTCTCCTGATCCGGTTCTTCGAGTACATCTTCCTCGATCTCATCGACCTCCCGGTCGAAAAATTCAAGAATGTTGTTATAATTATCGACCATTACGTCAAGCAGCAAATGAAAAAGAAACTCCGAACCGCGTGACATCACTCGATCATCTTTCTTCGCCCTTTGAAACAGGTATCTGAATACTTTATGCTCTTCATCCCGCACCGTGACAACGCAGTTCTTCGTCAGGAAAATATGCACTTCCTGTAATTTAATCCCTTCCTCGTAATCGACATAATCGGCGATCGAAAACTCGGCATACAGGTAGTTCTTATAATCGTCAATCTTGGAACGTGGCAGCTCCGAAATGGCATCCTCTTCCTCGATAACATCCTCGATTGCAAGCGGGTGAAAATGAAAATCATGCGTTAAAATAAATGACTCACTATCATCCGGGTCGAGCATATCAATCCAGAGGACAGCTTCCGGTTCGGCAAAAAGGGCATCAAAATCGGCAATACCGCGCATTTCCTGAATCGGCTCATTCGCTTTCCATAAGAGAGATCTAATCATAGGCCATCCTTTTCCACCATGACTTCTTCCGGTTCATCCTCGATATCCACCTGATCCAAAATCTCTTCCTTCTCGCCCTCTTCCTTGAATTCCTTTATGGTCGTACGTGTCGAACGGAAGAAAAACAATCCGATAACTAAAATAGGAATAAGGTCGCAAAGATGCAATGCCAGGGCGTACATGACGGCATCGGCCTTCATGATTCTAAAGGCCAGAAGCGGCGCCATTACCGCCAGTTCAAAAGTCCCGGCGTTGCCGGGCGTGATAGGGATCAATAAAGCCAGGATATTTATTACCATAATGACTACCGCCGTGATAAATGGAAGCTGAAAGCCGAAGGCTTTAAAGAGGAAGTGGACAACGAGAATCTGAGAACCCCAGGCGCCCAGGGATAAAAAAAACGTTCGGAAAAAATACTGAGTGGATCTGAGAAGCGCGATACCCTTGGTAAAAGACAGCGCGAATTTTTTAAGGGTTATATAAGTCCCCGGCCACCGGCCCCGCAGATGCTGTCGGCCGAATGATCCGATTTTTTCCTTAAATGTCAGGAGCAGATATAACAGAATAAACATCGACCCGGTCGCGATCGCGATTATATAGCTGATTGAACGATATTCGGCCGGAAACACAAAGGCCATCGACAAAAGCAAAATCATCAACAATAGGGTGATGGCATCAAACAGGATTTCCATCACGACCGTCGAGAAAACAAATGTTTTTCTCAATCCGGCGTTTTTCGAGAAAAGCAGAAGTCTTCCCACCTGTCCTGTAAGCGCCGGCATGACAATATTAAGCACCTGGCCGGCGGCGAACAACGGGATAACTTTATGAAAGGGTATTTTTTTTGTTTTCTCGACTATTGTCCGCCAGCGAATTCCCTTCAGGAAAACCATGGTGAATTGCATCAGGATGGCGGGGATGAAATAATAAATATTTACGCGCGCGAATAATCGTTTAATATCGTTCGGACTTATATCCTTAAGCAAATAGAGGAATATTCCGAGAGCTATTAGCGTTCCCCAAAATTCCTTTTTCTTAAAAATACGCGGCATCTCTATTCCAAAAATTAAACCGGCTTATGCCGGTCGTCAAAATGTAAATGATAGGCCTTTTTAAGTTAACTGTCAATTAAAAAGAGCGGCAGGAATATTGTCAGATTATTTCGATATATTCCTTTTTTATCCATCCTTTTCTTTTATTTTCGAAAATAACCAGATAATAGTCTTCCAGAGATTTCTTGATTTCAAAAGTCAGGCCGTAACCGCCGGTGAACTCGAGATCACTGTTTTCTGAAGGAGCGCTGTAAACCTTTGCCTCGGCCGTCACAATAACACCCTCCCGGGTCATATATTCTCTTCGATACTTGTACCCGGCCAAACCGGAAGTCGCCAGCACCAGAATCAGCAGTCCATAAATTGTCAATTTGACATATAAACCGCGATATTGGAAATACACATAACCAACCAGATATAAAATAAAAATGATAAACAGAATCGAAGCTGTCCAAAACATTAAGTTCATGGTAAAAGGCGTGACAACCATATCGAAAAAGGTGGTTATTGGATTGATTTTAACGCCTTCCAGTCTGGTCGGCATAAATTGCCGGGCGAAAGCCAGATTGGCGTTGATATCGTCATCATTGGGATTCAGTCTCCTGGCGCGCAGATAATAAAGAATCGCGTAGCCAAGCTCACCCTGTTTGAAGTAGCAATTTCCGATATTATAAAAGAGTGAAGACGACTGAAATCCGGCTTTCACAAGTTTTAAATTATCCTTTAGAGCAAGGTCATATTCCCGATTGTCGAAATGGTCGTTAGCCTGAATAAATAATGAATCCGCATTTATTTCAGCGGCCTGGGCCGCGGATAATAACAGGAGAATTACAATTCCGGAACTAAATATTTTGAGCAATCGTAATACCCTCCAGCCGGACCAGAACCCGTTCGGCCATTTTCAGTGACAGTCGGATTTGTTCCCGGTCGACGCCTGCCGATGAATACTGTGCAAAATCAGCCCGTTTAAGAAGTTCCTCGGTTTCCTTGATAAGTTCTTCCTCAGCACCGGAAGTGGTTATAATTTCAATCATCCGATCGCTGCTGAGGCCGTGCGGCGATATATTAAGTTTATCAGCCACATACGAAAACAGGGCCAGTCTGATCTCCGAATAAAATTTGTCAGGTTTATCCTGATCAGCCAATTTACTCGCAGCCGTCAGTCGTTTTCGCGCCTTTTTTTTGGCCCGACGCGAACGCGCATAACCGATATCGGTCGCCAGTTTTTTTCTTCTCTTCTGGCCCACCAAAACGGTTACCAGAAGCACCAGCGGAATTCCGTTTAATATCAGGAAAAAGGGCTTAAAAAGCACTACTTGGGTCCGTATCGCCAGATCACCCGGATCGGTTTTTATATATCGAATATCTTTCGCATTGGGATCAATCACCCGGCCCGCCACAGGGGCTATCGGGATGTCGGCAAATTCGCCTTCTTCGGCCGGTTTGACATTAATTGTAATCGAATTGGTCGATAATTTCTTATACGTTCTGGAGGCCGGGTGAAAATAGTTAAGGGAGACGCCCGGTATCGTCAGTTTGCCCGCTCTCTTCGGTATATAAACCTCTTCGAAAACTTTGGTTCCTCCTACGATTCCATTTACTTTCGAGATTTTTTCGCTTGATGAGGCTCTGTAAACTCTGAAGTCGGTCAGGTCACCGATTACCGGTTCGGCGATTGTCTTTATATTTCCCATTCCGCTTATTTTATAAGTCACTGTGACCGGTTGGTTAACTTCTACGGTCGATTTATCGACCGTCGATGAAATTTTATAATTTCCGACCGATCCGGTATAGTCACCCGGCTTATTTTCGGCGGGCAACGGCTTAATGTTAATTTTCAGAGGTTTTGAGCGCACCGTTTTGTCTTCGCCGGCCCCGAAAAAATCGTCAAAGACCGAAAACGGGTCATTGCGTCGCTGTCGTCGCTGAACGGGAACACGAGCCGTGACCATTGCCGAACCAATCGATAGCTCCCCGGCTCGTGTCGGAAACAGAGCCGTATTTATTTCAATTACACGATACCTATTTCCGTTTACTTCCTGATAATAGGTTTTTTGCGGTTCCAGCATTTCGGCCCAAAAATCGGTCGTTTGCGGCTGCGTATAATCCGGCTGGGAATAAAGCTTGACGGCGCTGAAAAACTTTACGCTCAGAGTCACCTGTTCATTGACATAAGCCGATTTTTTATCCAGCTCGGCTGTCAGAAATATATCTCCTCCCCCTTCGACAACAGGCGGCGCCTGCGGCTGGGTTCCCGCCGAGGGCGCCTGTCCCGATCCGATTACCTGCAGCGTGATTTCTTTCGATTCATACCTCTTGTGACCGTAAACAATTACGGCCGGTTTAATAACAAAGGTGCCCTCGCGCCGGGGCCGCAACTGGTAATTGTACGTCACCGATGATTCCATTTGCCCGTTTACAATGGAGATATTCGTCGACGTGCCCTGAGAATAAACATCAAACATCGACAGATTGGGCAACTGCGGTTCGGGAAGATTCTGCTTATTTGATTTAATCGTAATCATCAGATAAGCCTGACCGTCGATATTTATGACTTCCTGACTTAATGACATTTCAATAGAAACGTCATCGTCGGCGGCCACGATGAGCGGACAAAGCAAGATAAGTATCAGATATAGCCTTTTCAACATCTTACCACTCATCTCCATGATACGTCCCGCGCGCCTTAAAGCGTTCCTGATCTTTTTGGACATCCCGTTCATCATCCTGAAGCGCGTTAAGAATCCGCTCGGCATCCTCTTTGGTCATTTCATTTTCATTCTGCTGAGCCTGTTGTTGCTCCTCATTCTGCTGCTTCTGATTTTCCTGAGGTTGCTGCTGCTCTTGGTTTTTTTTCTGCTCCTCCTGCTGCTGCTGCTGATCCTTCTGCTGCTGTTGCTGTTGTTTTTGTTGCTGTTGCTGTTGCTGTTGTTGCTGCTTCTCGGGTTTCATTTGCTCTTTGAGCATCTTGCGCGCCAATTCAAGGTTATATTTGGCGTCCAGATCCTCCGGATTCATTTCCAGAGAACTCTGATAGGATAAAATCGCCTTCTGGTAATCACCCATTCGGTATTGAACATTACCCAGGTTATATTGAGCATCGGCCGCCTTTTGAATATCTTCGGTTGTCAGCGAATTCTGGTATTTCTCGACCGCTTCCTCATATTTCTTATCCTTATAAAGCGCATTACCGATATTATAATCCAACTCCGGATTTTCCGGACGCTCCACCTCGGCCTGATGATAATAATCCAGCGCCTTTTGATATTCACCTTCACGGTAGGCGTCATTACCCTTGGTCGCCAGGTCGGTAAAATCGTCGGCCTTTGCCGCTGAAACCGGAAAGAACAAAAGAAAAATTAAAATAATCGATTTTTTCATTTTGCTGACGTCTCCAACAATCCATTTCGTCGCTTTTCCGAGATAAAAAACTCCAGCACGACTAAAATTATAGCCAAAAACAAAGGATATTGGAAGCGATCTTCGTATTGCATCAATAATTTCCCTTCCAGCTCCTTTTTTTCCATTTTATCGATTTCATCATAAACCTTGTCAAGCTCCATTTCTCCTGCCGACGCCCGATAATATTTGCCGCCCGTATTCAAAGCTATTTTCTGGAGGGTGACTTCATCCAGCTTGGAAACGACGACTTCACCGTTTCTATCTTTCATAAAACCGACTCGGTTCCCTTTGCGATCGGTTACCGGAATCGGCTCGCCGACCGGAGAACCAATCCCGATGGGGAAAATCTTAACACCCTGTTTGCGGGCCTCTTCGGAGGCGCCGATCGGGTCCGTATTGTGGTCCTCACCGTCGGTCAGCAGCAGCAGCACTTTGTGTTTTCGTTCCTGCCCTTCGAACGCTTTGGTCGCCACTTTAATGGCATCACCGATAGCCGTTCCCTGGCTCGGAATCAAACTGACATCGATAACATCAAGAAACATCTCGACCACCGAATAATCCAATGTAAGCGGACATTGCACAAAAGCTTCACCGGCAAATGCCACCAGACCGATCCGGTCGCCTTTCAATCTCTCGATCAATCCCCTGATTTCCTGCTTGGCCTTTGTAAGTCGGTTCGGCTTCATATCTTCCGCAAGCATCGAGTTGGAGACATCGACGGCAATCATTAAATCGATACCTTCTCGTTTCATCATTTCCATGTGCGTTCCGCACTGAAGCTGCGAGAGTGTCAAAACAACAAAAAACATCCCGATTAAAATTATCGCCGCCTTGCCGCCCTGCCGGGCAAATGAAATTGACGGCGAATTTTGCATCAATAGAAACATATCACCGAAGCGAGACAATATTTTCTTTTTCCGGTTGATTGACCAGAGAAAGAACAGAGCCAGGACAAATATCAAGGCTATCAGCGCGAAACTTTCCGGTGATGCGAATCTCATATAACGTCTTCTCTTATCATCTACGGTATTTTCCTGAAAAAAGTATGCCCCAGGAGTATCTCAAGGACCAAAAAACCGAGCCCGAAATAAACGAACATGGCGAATAACTCGCGGTACTGCACATATTGGTTGACTTTGATCTCGGTTTTTTCGAGCTGGTCGATTTCGTTGTAAATCTCCTCCAATTCCTCTTTCGACCTGGCGCGGAAGTATTTGCCGCCCGTTTTTTCCGCAATTTTCCGCAAGGTCTCCTCATCGATTTCATTGGGCAAATACACATATCTTTTGCCGAAAATCGGGTCGTCGACCGGATACATGGCATTACCCGGTTTGCCAACGCCGATCGTATAAATCTTGACACCCATCGTCTTGGCGATTGTCGCCGCCGTCAACGGATCTATCTCCCCGGCATTATTGACGCCGTCGGTCAAGAGAATAATTACCTTGGATTTCGACGGTGATTCCCGTAACCGATTTATACTGTTCGCCAGCGCCATGCCGATAGCGGTGCCGTCTTTTATCATACCGAACTTGACCTGGTCGAGGAAGTTTAATAATACACCGTAATCGAGCGTCAGCGGGCATTGCGTAAAAGACGACGCCGAAAATACAACCAAACCGATTCTGTCACTGGTACGCTTGTTGACGAATTTTTTTATTTCTTCCTTGGCTACATACAGACGATTATACGGTTTAAAATCCTCAGCCTTCATGGACCCGGAAACATCCAGCGCCAGCATGATATCGACCGTCTTGGCCGATACTTCGCGATTTTCCGTCCCGGCCTGAGGCCGGGCAAATGCAACAATAAAAAATACAATAGCCAGAATTCGCAAGAAAATCAGTAGAAATCGAAATCGCTGACGACCGCTGCGGGCGGAGCGTCGGACAATTTTTAAATCGCTGTATTTTACCGTGGCCGACTGCAGGCGTCTTTTCTTCATATAAAAATAGAGCATAAGAACGATCAACACCGCCGCGATGATAAATATGGCCATCGCCGGCAGCGCATATTCATGATCAAAAAGCGTAATATGAAAACCGGCAAACCTAAACACCGATGCCTCCCCGGTTTCCGGCCGCCACGGATGTGACCGGAATCGCCGTACGGCTCAATTCAATCTGACGAATATAATCGATCATACTCACCGCTTCATCGAAATCATTATTGACTTTTTCCAACTCCGGAACCAGTTTCGCGAATTTAACCAAATCGGCAAACTCCAGAAACTGCTTCAACCTGTTATACAATTGTTCTTCGATATCTTTTTCGATGACCGCCGTCAGGAATTCATAGGTCGTCATGTCCAGCACCGGCATACCATATATTCTTTGCAAAAAGGCGCGGATTGTTTCACTTAATTCAATATAGTACAGTTTGAATTCGCCCGACGCCAAATAGTTCTTTTCCTTCAACACCGCCAGTCTCTCCGACGCAATCTCCCAGGGCGGTCTGAGATCGACCGGCTCGGCCGGTTTTCGTTTACCGCGTCGAATCTTCCACCACACCAGCACCGCGATAACAGCAATCAGAAGCAGGGCACCGGCGAAATAGTACCACAGCGGAATCTTCGGTTTAAACTCGATCGGGGCCTTGATATCGCGAATATCGGCCGTGTCGACATCCTCCGCGAGAAGCGACTTAACTCGAATCGGGACCGGCTCGGAGATCAAAATCTTTTTTGTACTATCCGGCAGCATGTACTCGACCGGAATAGGTGGAATTATGTAATCCCCGGTCGTAAAAGTTGTCAATGTAAACCGGCTTTCGATTTTAATTCGGCCGTCCTTCAAATGCTTCTCTTCATCTGTCTGATAGTCCTTGACATCGAATGCCCCGAGATTGGCGCCAATCGGCGGCGGCGTCAGGATGATATCCGAATCATGAACAATCGTCAGGCGGTAGTTAATCAAATCGCCGATATAAATCTCGGCTTTATCGACCGCCGATTCAATCTCGATTCCCGGTGCCGATTTCACCGTATCCGTCGTCATGGACGTATCATGTGACCATCCGATCACAGGAATAAGAAATAGTACAATTAATGATATGTATAAATATCTCTTCATTTTCTTTTATAAATGGTTACGTCGTTGGAGCTGAATACGCCGTCATAATTATTCTCCAGCGAAGATGCATAATACGCAGGCGGTTTATAAAGTATCACGACCAAGCGCGGCGTTTTCTTCCGCAATTCTTCGTTAAAATATTGTCGGTCGGCCAAATTATAGTGCAAATATCCATCATGATTCAACGACGATCGGTTTTCGCCGGTTTCGATTTCGGTATAACGCAACGGTATTTGCCCGGTAAGGAATGGATATCCCGGCCATTCCGAGAGAACGGTATCGGACGGTCCCGAAAGAGCAAGCATCCGGTCGGTTATTTCCCCTATATTCGATAACATGTACATCCTATCGTTATCCCTTACGCCAAATATAAAAATCGCGACATACGGTACTATCGACAAAAGAAATAAGGCCGAAACGGCGGCAAAAACCGCCTTCCTGACTTTCGCAGTCAGGGCGCGATTCATCACGGTTAAAAATTGTCCGATATTAAAGGCGGCCAAGATTATACCGAAGGCCAAAAATTGTTCGATATATTGCCTCGCTATCGGATACGGCAGGAGATAAACGGCCCCGATTAAAAACAGATTCAATATTGCCATTCCTTTCGGTTTTCTAAATAAGTCGGCGATCGATTCGAGACGTTTCTGCTTTATCAAAAGAATAAACGATATTACCGCCAGAGCAAATATTATCAACAGATGCGGGTCGATGATGGCGCGAAATACGGTGGTCGCCTTATTCGAAAAGACGGCGCCGAATCCGCCTTCCGCAATCCGCTTGAGACGCAAAATTAAGTTGCCGTAAAAAAAACGATCCGGCGCCTGAATAATTGTTAAAAGAGTCGGAAGCGCGAAAGGTATCAATGAGACAATGAATATCGCCAGGTTCTTCAGTCTCCCGGCCTTCGACAAGGAAAACATCGACAGAAAGTACGGCGGAAGAAGAACAATAAAGACCGAGCGGAAATTTATCAACGCCGATAAAAACAAGCCGGTGAGAATCATATACGACAGCCGCCTTTTTTCATAGTACAACAACCAAAAGAAAAAGGTCCCCAAGGAAAGAAAACTGCAGAAAGGCAGCGTTTTGAAAGCTGAATGCCAAACGATGGTTATGCCGGAAAAAACATACATGGCCAACGCGATGGTCGTTGTTTTATAGCCGCGAGTCGTCTTAAAAACGATAAGCGCCAGCAAAATAGCCGACAAAAATCCAGCCAGAGCGGCGAAACCGCGCAGAAGAAAAAATGATTCCCAGCCGCCATTCGAAAAAGGGGCGAAAACAACCGGCAGCATTATCATTTGCGGAAAGAAAAAGTCGGTATAGACCGACATCCCCTGATGCACCATCCGCGCGGCATTCATATAAAATCCTTCGTCGGCATCGGCCAGCCGCAGAAACACAAATAAAAACAGTACCGCCAGATGTACTATCAATAACAGAGATATTATATATTTGTACCGATTCATTCCAACTATTTTACATTTTCATCGAAAATCTGCACTTTTTCGACCGCCGCCAGTTTGCCGACATAATCGGAAAAGGCCTGCTGGGCCTTCTCCTGCTGATAGTCGTACAGGACTTTCGATTTTACATCATCGTACGATTTGTCACCATACTTTCCGCTTTTATTGGCCAGATAATAATTACGAACGTCGGAAGTGTCGATATTCACGTCCGGCATAACCTTATTCATTATATACTTCTGCACCATCAACTGCTTTTCCAAGTCCTTCTTTTCCTTGATTATATCCGGGTCGTTTTCGTAACCTTCGCGCACCGCTGCGCGGTACATTAATTCCCGACCGACATATTGCTTCAGAAATTCTCTTTTCCCCTCCGTACTCACATACTGTTTTTGCGCCTCGGTCGGGAGCTTCTGGATGGCTTCGTCCAGTTCGGATAGAAAAATCGGCTCCTCCCCGATCTTGGCCACCGTGGTATCGCCTTTATGAGCGGCATAGATGGAATCAATATCGACCGCCTTATTCAATTCCCGTTTGGCGTCAACCATCCGACCCATTTTCTCCAGCGATGCGATAAGATTTTTCCCCGCCTCATCATAAAAACTTCCCTCCGGATTCAGCGAACGGGCCACCACATAATGAGAGGCTGCCTGCTCATAATCAAAAAGATCATTAAAATAGATTTTGCCGATAAGGTAATTTATATTGGCACGCGTTTCGATATCGACGTCGGGATCATTCAGAATTTTTTCATACTGGGCAATCGCCGCCCCATAAAGATTGTTATCGCTCAATTCACCGGCCAGTTTCTTTTCTATTTCATAATGGCGGTTGTTTGCCTTCCCGGACGGCATAAAAATCAAATAAAGCACTAAAATTAAAGTTATAACCGATATAATCAGGCTGAATGCCGAAACAAAAGATTTTCCGTTTGCCATTTTTCCATCCATTACCTAATGTCTTTTGCCCCGCAGCTTAAAAAAATTAATCAGCGGCACAATGTACGATTGATTGGTTATGATCTGGATAAAATCCATATTTATCAATTTAAGCGACCTTTTCAAGCCGAAGCTGTCCGCTTCCGCCTGCCGGGCGAAATCCTCGCGGAAACCGGATGACGACGTATCGATAAGCAATGTTTCGCCCGTTTCGGCATCCTCCAGCTCGATCAGGCCGACATTTTCGAATTTAATTTCACGCGGATCGGAAATTTTTATCGCGATTACATCATGCTTGTTATTGGCAATCTGCAGCGGTTTTAAATAATCTTCTGATAAAAAGTCAGAGACCAGAAACACGACCGATTTTTTCTTGATGACCCGATTAAAATATTCCAGAGCACCGCTTATATCGGTCTGGGTCCCCTCCGGTTTAAAATAAAGGATTTCCCGAATAAGCCTCAATACATGCGCTTTGCCTTTCTTGGGCGGAACGAATTTTTCAATCTTATCGGTGAAAATAATCATTCCCACTTTGTCATTATTCTTGATCGCCGAAAAGGCCAGCACGGCGCACAATTCGGCGGCGGCATCCGCTTTAAAACGTTCTTTCGTTCCGAATGTCCCGGATGATGAGGCATCGACCAGAAAAATCACCGAAAGTTCGCGCTCTTCGCGGAATTTCTTGACATGCGGATACCCCGTTCGCGCGGTAACATTCCAGTCGATCAGACGAATATCATCGCCCGGCTCGTACTGCCGTACTTCCTCGAACTCCATCCCCTGCCCCTTAAAAGTGGAATGGTATTCCCCTGAGAAGAGATCATTGACCAGACGTTTGGTCCGGATTTCAATCCGTCGAATCTTTTTAAAAAGCTCTTTTTGATCCATTTTACTATTATGGCTTAAGGAACCTCGACCGTATCAAAAATAGTTGCGACGATATCATCCGAGGTTTTTTCTTCGGCCTCAGCTTCGTACGTTACCAAAATTCGATGCCTCAGGACATCGGGGCCGATCGCTTTGATATCTTCAGGCGTGATATACCCGCGACCGCGAAGGAAAGCGTGCGCCTTGGCCGCCAGATTGAGATATATGGTCGCTCTTGGCGAAGCCCCATAGGCAATCAGATCTTTGAGAGATTCCAGACCGTACTTTTCCGGCTCGCGCGAGGCAAACACCAGATTGAGGATATATTCCTTGACTTTATCATCGACATAAATACCGGTGACGACTTTTCGTGCGTTAATGATTTCCTGCGGCGAAATGACTTTATCGACATCTATATTTCCGCCGACCGTCATTCGATCCATTATCACCCGCTCTTCAGCCGGTGTCGGATAAGTGATTTTTAATTTCAGCATAAAACGATCGACCTGCGCCTCGGGAAGCGGATACGTTCCTTCCTGCTCGATTGGGTTTTGAGTCGCCAGCACCAGAAACGGTTCATCCAGCGGAAACGTCGTCTCACCGATCGTCACCTGCCGCTCCTGCATCGATTCCAGAAGCGCCGACTGCACTTTGGCCGGGGCGCGGTTGATTTCATCGGCCAGAATGATATTGGAAAATATCGGCCCCTTCTTGACCGAAAATTCCGATTTCTGCGGATTGTAAATCATGGTGCCGACCAGGTCGGCCGGGAGCAGGTCGGGCGTAAATTGTATCCTCTGGAATTTGGTATCGATGGCATCGGACATGGTTTTTACGGTCAGCGTTTTGGCCAGCCCGGGAACGCCTTCCAGAAGAACATGGCCGTCGGCCAGAATACCGACCAATAACCTTTCAACCATATACTTCTGACCGACAATTACACTGCTGATTTGCGTCATCAGTTTTTCGACAAAGACAGATTCTTTTTCAACAACGGCCTGTATTTGTTCGATATCTTGATTCATTTTGCCTCCGATTTATTACTGATATCTAATTTGCCAAAATAATTCTCAAGTTCATTGATTAGCCGAATTATATCGCCCGGTGACCCGGCCAGCGGAGCGAATTTTTCGGTTTCGGCCTGCGTCAACCAGCCGGTTAATTTTTCTTTCAAATCAATGGAAATATCCAGATTTTCCATCTCATCCGAGAGCGCCGCGGCCGTCTTTCCGGCGGTACTGAGTTGATATTTTTTCTCGATATAATCGCGCTGTAATTTATACAATTTCGTAAAAAATGTTTTCCGATCCCCCTGCGCACCATCTTTAATGCTGCTCAATCCCTCCAGAAACGCCTCTTCGGCCGACTTTTCAGGCTCCTTTTGCGGCCGTTTTCTCATCGCCATTACTATTATTACCGCTCCGGCAATCACGAGTACAGCAAGTATAATTATATATACGGCACTACTACCCGATTTTTCCGGCGGCGGTAACGGATCGGCAATAAGAATTTTGAACTGCTGCGTGGTTAACTCGCCCGGTATCGAATCGGGCCATGAGATATATTTTAAAACTATCGGTTCGATTATACCGGTGCCCGACAAAGTCGGTTTTAAAGTGTACTTGAAAGTGCGCCGCGTGATTTCCGTATCGTTTTCTTTGTCGCTGGCGATAGTCGAACTGGTGCCGACCACTTTTAATCTCTCGGTTTCAGGTAAAGGCAAAACCTCAAATGAATACTTGCGGATATCGCCCTGCCATTTGAGTACGACGGTCAAACCCAGGCTGTCTTCAAAAGCTATATCGGTCTTATCCAAGCCGGCGGAAAGGCTGATTTCTTCACCAAAAACAGGGTTCAGAAAGCATAAAAATAAAATCAGCCCGAAAAAAAATATCGAACCGTATGTAGCGTATTTAATTTTCATATCCAAAAGGTATAGAAAATAACAGTATATTCATATATGTCAAATCCATTCTATCGTTCAGACTGGCACAATAAAATTTATACATCTCCCCCCAAAATCGGTTTCAATCAATTCTTAAATTTTTCCAAAGTAGAAGGCGAGTAAGCCAAACAGCATTAACAACTTAAGAGCTGTTCCGGCGACGGCGAATCTCGTCGGAGACTTGCTTATCCAAAAATATATAAGAATGATAATTATGGGAATATCAACCGCCAAGATGGCTATATTTGCATAAGCCGGACGAAACCAATTCTGAAAAATCGGAATCAATGTCAGGAAAATCAGGACTGTATATATGGTTGATACCATCGCCATCACGGAATTGCCTGATAAAACCGACACCAGTGTCCGGCAATTGGTTTTTATATCCCCTTCAAAATCGGCGATATCCTTGAGAAGTTCACGTCCCAGGTGAAAGAGAAATGCAAAAACGGCCGGAACCAGGGGACCGGGTAGGATAAAAACAGCATGCAAATCAACGGTCAGCCCGCCGACAATAAACGTCATTCCTCCCAATACGGAGATAATCAGATTTCCAAGCAGCGCTGTTTTTTTAAAGCTGAAGTTATAAACCGCCAGAAGTATAATAGACAAAGCGACAATAATTAACACTATCAGGTTTACCGCTGCGGCCGAAATAATAGCCGCGATATCCATTGCCAGCGCCATAATAATCGCCATAAATGGCGGCAGATCGCCGCTTGCAAGCGGGCGACGGGGATGATTTATTCTGTCCGATTCGATATCAAGGTAGTCATTAAGAGCATTGCCTCCGCCGCACACCAGCGCCGCCGCGAGTGAGGCAAAATAAATTTCGAACTCTCCAGTTCCGCCATTAGTCAGATAAGCGCCCAGCCAGACACCAATCCCGGCCATGATGCAATTATGCAGCCGTATCAGTCTAATCAGGGATATAATCTTGTGCACAAAACAACGATAATCCCGGCCGAATATTGAGTCAACAATTAAAACTGGTTTAACAAAGTAATATTCAATCGCGGTTCATTGATGACCGTACTTTCCCCCCACGAAAGTTCGATCTTTAATTGACGATTCGCTGAAGCTAGGCGGATACCGAATCCGTAACCATACTTAACGTCGTCATGCTTGACCGTTTCATTATTATTTTCACTGCGGTACCACTCGTATCCGGCGACGTCGTAGAACGGATAAAGATAATCCGACTCCGAAACAAAAAATCTGAGTTCTGATTTAAATAATAATAATTTCCGCGCCGCAAATTGATCATTTCGATAGCCGCGGAGATTGTTCGCCCCGCCGAATAAAAACATTTCCGAAAGCGGCAACGGCTTTTCCGTGCTTTCGATTGTTTTTATATTCAACAGATGATAATCCGAAACAAACGATATAATAGGAAATGAAACTTCTCCGGTCAGGTCACTGCGGGCATCATTGTAGACCGACCGCGACAGGGCAGTATCGCTTGAAAGCGGTTTATAACGGCGGCCGGAATAATGCAATCGCCAATCCATCGCAAAATCGGCCGGAGCAGATCGATGCGCATATATACTCCCGATTTTAGCGGCGAATCCGGCTTCGTACACTTCGAAGGCGCGCGAAAGCGTGTCGGCCGGTTCGACATTTTTCCAGTTCAGCGACGTATTCAGCGACAATTCCCGCTTGAGAAAAAGATCATAGGATAAACCAAGCCCGAACTCATAAAATTCTTCACGATAGTCCCGCGTCTGAAATTTCAATTCCGCGTAATCCGGACCGAGTAGAAAAACCGGCTGGCCATAAAAGACATGAAATACAGACTTGAGCCTCTCCCTTCGATCGACAAACAGACCGACCCGCTGACCGGCGCCGAAGATATTGCGCCCCAACAAATTAAGCATCCATACAAAATAGCCGTTATCCTCCGGTATATATCCGCCGGCGCCTGCGAAATAATATTGCTGCAACTCGGAAAACCGATAACTTATATCAGCATTTTCAAGCCCGACCTCGGGAATAATAACCGGCGGACTTTCAAGCCTGACAAAATCAAGCCGCTCGAAATCATGAGCCGAATTATCGATTTTTTGCGGCTCCAGGGTATCGCCGGCCTCGATTGATAAGTACTTTTGTAAAAAGCTCGGCTTGGTCTTTTTTAATCCTTCCAAATCAACCGATGCTATCGTCACCGGCTGCCCCTTCTGAAATTTCAAATAATAATCGACCGTGCTGCCTCTTTTTTCCCGGCTGACCGGAACTGCCGAGGCGTAATAAAATCCCCGCGATTGGAAATCGGTAATAATCGAATCAATTACTCCATTTATATTTTTTTCCACGAGCGGCAGGTTTATTTCCAGGGTATCAAATCGATCCGACTCAAGAATAATTTTCCCGATAGTGTACCTATCACCGAATTTTACCGACAGCAATATAAGGCTGTCCTGCTTCGTAAGATTCACCTCATTTTCCAGAAATCCCTGATTGAGTATATAAATTGTAAGTGAATCTGTCAGGTGTGCTGTTTCCTTCCCCTTCACATAATTACGTACTTCCTGTCGCAGTTCGGATGCACCGCCTTCAAATAAAATTTTCACCCCGGCATAAAGCCCCGAGACCGATAATAGCAGGACTGTAATTGTCAGCCTAAAAATTCGCAACCAGCTCTCCCCGACCGACGATTCTCGGTTTTCTGTCGTCGGAATGACGGCCGTCAAATGATACCGATATTTTCAAATTCTGCCTTAGTTTATAATCGGAACGCAATGTCCACCGGATACCCCTCGTACCGTAATGGTCGTCTGTCAGACGGTATGAAACCGTCCCGGCCGCTTTCAATTCCTGGAAGTACGGCTCCAGTTTCAAAGATGTTTCTCCGCCCTCGGCAAATCTTATTCTCGGTTGTAGTACCAATGAAACCAGTTTCGACCGCGAGAAATCAGTATCTTTCGCAAAACGAAATGCCAGCGAACCGAAAATCTGTCCGCGACCTGATGATGTCGAGTTGCTCAACGTAACTTCAAAACCGTCAATATTTCCCGGCGAGGAAAAATAACTGTCACGGTGGTATTCAAAAAGTATTGCTTCCTGGCCGAATCGACTCGACCGGTACGCCTCATTGAATTTAATCCGAAATTGCCTCTCGTAACGGTCCGGATTCTGTCCCCCCAATTGACGCTCCTCATAATTGTACGACCCCGCTAAATTTATGAAATAACTTCCGGGGATTTCAATAAATTTCAATTCGCCCGAATAGTACAATTTGCGATAAAAGTATGCTTTTTTTTCATCGGAATAAAACGGCAGAACCCACCAAGCGTTCCTGTTTTGGCCGGCCAGCAAATCTTCACTGATATTCGCTATAAGTTTTAGATAAAACCCTGCGGGATAATATGTTAGATTGAACGATTTTTCGCCTTTTTTGACCGACGCCTGATCCGAATGGATCTCTTCGATTTCAATATAATTCCCATTGACATCCGGAACGTACTGACCGTTTTCATAAATAAACTTCCCCTGTCCCGGTTCAACCTCGATGTACCGTACACCGCGCTCATTTCGATTTTCATCGGAAAGCGTATATGAACCGTTGACCGATAAATTATACGCCGTCGGCAGATAGGCCATATTCAACCGTACCATAAATTGGTCTTCTTTCGTACCGTACTGAGCCAACCTTTGGCCGACCAGATATAAATCCGTCTTGACTGCCCCGGTTTGAGATTTGATTCCGAAAGCAGCCCGATCTCGTTTCGTACGGCGCTGCCATGTTGTCACCAACGTATCTTCGTTATTATGCTGAAGCTCTACTCTCAATATTCGATATTTCATATTGACATCGTAAATTCGCTCGGTCGTTCCGTTAGTCATGATCTGGTACTGATTCCAGCGACGATCGAATTTAAACGACGAACTAATCGTCACCTGATTATGAAATTGATAATCTATATCCGCCGAGAAGATTTCATTGCGTCCATCACCCTTCACTCCGGTCGAATCCAACTGCGATTTCAATTGTGTCAGCGACAGAACCGGTAAAGGGGAATTATTTTTCCCCGGATATGCGACCACCGTCCCATAGTACGAATTAAACTGCTTTTCATAATCAAGATAACCGGAATTCAGAAGTACATTATATGGTCCCGGAACCGGCAGCGCCGATGCTATCCCGGCCTCCTTTTGATTTCCGCTCGGCGATAAGCTAACCGGTATCAGGAATTTCCTCGATAAATCAGGCCGATCACGTCGTTGCCGTGGCTTAAAATTCTTGTTTAAAATTTCCGCGGTAGCCGAGAATCCATATTTATCCGAATAAATCGACGGTGTCTGCCCCGCATTGGCGGCAAAGATGTACTGACCGCCCAGATTGTTGTTATCATTCAATTCCGAAAACAGATTCCTATCATAATCCGATTGCCGAACTATCATCTTGATTGTACTATTCGCACCGGGATGAACGCCGAATTCGCTTTCGTAATAATCTTCCCGTGACGGTACCGGTATCCGCACATAAGGAGCATAATCACCTTTGCCCCGGCCGACATACTTGTAAATATCGGATCCATTATATATGTAATCACCGTTGCCGAATCCGACCGTACTGAAGCTGACCGAATAATCCCCGAGGCTGTCACCGACATATTCAAAATACCTTTGACCGAGCGTATCGTACAATTCGATATAATTGCCTGACGAATCCGGGACGGCACCGTCGCGCAAATTCAATTGAACCGAGTCACCGATTGTCCGCAAAAGTCCGATATCGTCGGAACCCAGCTGCCCGGTTTTAAGCCGATTCTTATCATCGGTTTCTCGTGTAAAATCGACTCTGATCCAGGCATTTGAATCGGAAGTGTTCAGCTCCGACGTAAATTGATATATTTCCTGCTGGTAATCGGTCGTCAACGGTTCGAAATCTATCTCTATTCGCGAGCGGGAATCAATCAATATCCGCTGCGTAAATGTGACGCCGCCGGCAGGGTAATCCATGATATAATCCTTATCGGCGCCTCGCTGCAGCTGCCGCCCGTCAAGCCAGACTTTTTCCGATCCCGGGACGATCGCTACGGATTGATTTTCAATCGTTACCCGATAAGGTCCCTGCGTCTTATCGATTCCGGTTATTTTTACGGTCTTAAATCGTCCGCGCGGCTGGGCAAGCAGACCTGATGCGGAGAAATTGCGGCTGTACAAAGCCGCTTGAATGCCGCCGACCTGCTTGACATTCGCCGTACCATAATCTGATTTCTGGATAATTTCCAGATTTCCGACTTCGGAATAAAACTTCCGGGATTGTATTCTCAAATTCAATTTATCCAGCTCGCTGATTCGGCTGTTTATAGTCCCGTACTCCGGATCATAACCTCGATCGGCGACTGAGCCGGATATCTCAAGGCCGGGAGATATTTCCCCCTTAATGGTCAAATCCAGCGATTGATTAAACTTCGACACCCCCCCCGTCTGTGTCAAAACCGAAAACTTTTTTGCGCCTCTAATGACTATCTCTGAAGGTCTCTTTGACTCCTCGCGATATAACGACTTGCCCGTCAATGGACGCAGCCGCTGAGTGGTTGGACCGCTTTCATTCGGAATAATTCCGTAATATTTCTTAAGCCAGGTCGGTAACGGTGTAAAGCAAACAATCAGTGTATCGGTTGGCTGATAAGACGTATTTATAAAGACGACACCGTTTAAATAATCTATCTTATAGTCCAGGTCTTTTGTTAATTTCCGGCTATTTAATAGAAGACTATCCGAATCATCTATTACCTGTCCCACATGTATCCTTAGTCTTTGCTTAATTTCTCCGGGATAAAAAATCTTTTCGGCCGCAACCGTCGATTGATAAAATAAAAACAGTAAAAGAATCAGATATATGCCGCGTATATTTCGGCTTTGGGATTGAGCCCTCATTTTTTTGGATAGATGATCCTGTAAATCAAAAGGCTGTTTTTGCCGGCGTCACTTACGGCGATTCGATTTTTGGGCAGCATCGTTAAATCCTGTGGTTGACCAAAGGCGTACGGCCCGCCGGCCCCCGGATCCTGAGTCGAGAACAACAGCTTACCGCGATGATCGAAATAAAGCAATGCTGCTATTTTCGAATCAGCTACCCAAATATTTCCATCCCGATTAAAATCGGCCCCGGTCGGACGGGCAAGATCTCCGCGACCGATATCCGAAATAAATGTCCCGTAACTGTCAAACAGCAGAAGTTTTGAATTGCCCACGTCGCCGACAACAATATTCCCCTCGCGGTCCCGGCTGATGCACGAGGGCGTCAGTAACATCCCGGAATACGAATCGACATCACCCAGAAATCTTTCGAAATTGCCGAAAATATTAAACACCGCTATCCGGGCATTATCCCCGTCGGCGATTAGTAATTCACCGTAATCATTAATGGCCAATCCGGCCGGTCGCCCGAATTTCAGCGGATCTTCATTATCTATTAAGTCGATTCGGTCGACGTAATTTAACCGAGCATCGTAAATTGATATACGCTGGTTTCCGGCATCGGAGACATAAAGATTTAAATTATTATCAAGGGTCACATAGGTCGGATGGCTGAGCAGACCTTCGCTCTGGCCGAACCCGCCGGTTTCACGGAGTGGCTTCAAATCGGAGTCGAATTTAATTATCCGGTTATTCCCGGCATCGACGACAAAAAGATTCCCGAGATCATCTGCCGCAATTCCGAATGGCTGCGATAATCTTTCACCGAAAATTTCATCACTGATTTCATGTTCCAGGACCAGACCGATTGGAACCGCATCGTCATGCAGCCCCGGGCTGCGTTTTCCGTATCCTCCGCAGCCGGATAAAAATAAAATGATTATAATACAGGAAAATAAAACGGACGGAAAATGTCGATTAAAGACTTTCATCAAAATCGACGTGATAAAGTAAGCGTCATTCCCGGATCTTGACTGAAAACATCGGCATCGATATGAAACCTGTATTTCCCGGCATCGCCATACTCCGACGGCTTATTCAATTTCCCGGCCAGTCTGAAAACATCAATTCCGGCAATGATTCTGTTTGCAATTGCCACCCCAATCATAAAAGTCGCTTTGCGGTACGATGATTGACTGCTGTTTCTGACATCCCGGTAATATTCGCGCGACTCGTTGCTATCCCACTGCCAGTAATAGGCGGAGGTATGGGGATAATAAGGATCGCCCGGATTGTAAAGCCGGCCAGCTGTGTTGTAGTCTTCACGCGAATCATAGAAGCTAAGCCGCCCGTAAAAGTCATCATCTTTGCCGCTCGGATCAACACCGGCATGTTCCTGCGCATATCTTATGTAATCATCCTTCCGCCAGCTGCCATAAATACGAAAGGCAAAAAATCCGGCCCAGGCAACCGCCTCGGCTCCCATAAATACCTCACCGCGGCCTTTTTGCCCCAGATAAAAATGGCCCGCGCCCGGCACCAGCATGGTTAGAAGTACCGCCTTGGCCTTGGAAAATGACTTTTCCTCCTGGAAATTAATTTCCTCGGGCGACATATTCGGATCCCCGGTCATCGTTTTGGTGAATGATTTAAAGACCACCGGGCTGTTTACTGGTGTCAGCGGCAGATTGATTTCGCCAAAAACCGACGATGATAAAACGGTCAATCCCGTAACAAGTACGACTATGGTATATTTACGTTTACAAAAAGATTTCATTCTCAAAACCTGTATGTAAGTTTCACGATTGGAATTGCCTCTGTGGCTGAATATTTTTTCATCTCGGTTTTGAGACTCAACCATGATTCGGCCGCTTTATTTTTATTATATCTTTTGGCCGAGAGCGCGGCATCGAAGGCTGAAACCAGATGGTTGACCATGGCAAAAATCAGAAATTTGTTGGCCAAATCATAATAATCATTGGCGTCTTTACGCATATTCAGATATGTCTCACGATGCGGAGAGGTGCTTGTCATCCCCGGTAATGTATCTCCGGCAAAATCATTGTACCAATAGCCATAGTCATCCCATCCGGCCCGAAACTGATCATACTTGCCGATCGTCTCATAATACTGCTGATCCCGATGTTCCGACAGATGATGGGTAAAATCATCTTCGGTATAACCCAGATAATCCAGCCACCCTCGATAGGTCGTGTCAATTGACGTATCCCCCTCAAACCAATGGTCGTTGGCGAATTTTTCGAAATCATCGGTCGCAATATTGCCTTTGTTATGTCGATTGAAATATCCCATCCAGAGCCCGACCTCGATACCGATAAAGGCCAGCGTTTTCAAGGCATGCGACTCGGCGTACTTCTGGCCCAAACCGGGTATCAGCAGCGAATAAACGAAAGCCCTCTTTGGTGATTTGTAATTGTACTCAAAGATACCTTCATTATCGCTGAATTCGTCGGCGAAATCATCGCCTTGCTGATTTCTCAAAAAGGAGTTCACATTATCGGTGCTGCCGTATTTCAATAATTGCATCTTCAGTTCGAGCGGACTGCTTTCAAGCTGAACCGCTCCGCTCGGAAGCCAGGCCAGCGAAAATATCAAAATAAGTAAAAGTAATATCTTCTTCATAAACAGGTCCTTTCCTACTTAATAATTGCAATATCTGTAAAAGACGTAAGCGTTTCTCCGCTCCTGGTGAACTTTGCCTCGATTACGCATCTGTAAACACCGGTCGACAGCGAGGATCCGTTCCACTCCTCATCATGAGTTTCTCCGCGCAGCGCGGAAATCCCCGTTTTTTCCGACACTCTTTTACCCGTCATATCATAAAATTTCAATGTAACATCGGCGTCTTCGCCGACATAAAAACGAATTGTTGTTATGCCGTCAAGAGTCGGATTGGGATAACAGAAGAATTTATCTTCGGGAAGTCTATCTTGACTGATATTTACCGCACCCAGCTTACTCGTCGCAAAAGAATAAGTCCCCTCGGGATTCCCGCCACCCATCGGCCAATCCCATCGGGAGGAGTCATAACCGACATCATAAGAATAAAACCAGCCGTCGTTGCCGAGAAAACCAAGACCGCCCCCGAGATTTTTCTTATAAAGCATGGCCGGACTGACATCAAAACCGTCCGGCTCCATCGGAAAGCCGGCCGACAGCGGAAATCCGTAGAGCAGTTGGTCATTCGACGAATACTGGCTGCTCAGCGCATAGCAGTTGCCCGCGGATGTTACAACGATGATATCTTTAATCTTATCATTATTAATATCTCCAATCACCGGGGAAGATACCACATGCTCTCCAGGGTAAGCACGGTCTATCGGAATCGGGAAATTCATAAGCGTCACCATATTTCTATCCAGACCGATTACTTTATTTTTTCCCCCGGCGATAATATCGGGATAACCATCTTCATCGATATCGGCTATCACCGGATTGGCATAAATCGAATCATACAGCGAAGCGGTTCTATAAAGCGAAAACGGGTGGCTTTGCGACGTATCTACCGTAACAGCTTTGAAATCACCCTCCGGGGTACAGACGATAACTTCCGGATTGTCATCACGATTCAAATCGGCCACCACCGGGCCGTAAATATAACTTCCCTCCAGATCGAAAGTATCTTTAATCGTATCGGGGTGACTGACATAGTACAGATTGATACTCGTCTCATCATTATCTCCGGCCAGCACGACAAAATCACCTCCGATTCTCGCCGCACCCTGCGGTTTTTCCTCCTGTATTGGCGGCGAAGCCTGATATGAACTGACTGCATTTCCATCGAACGATATATTATATAATCTGATGTCCTGCGCCTGAACCAAAGCGCTTAGCGTATCGCCGAACGAAAGCCAGACAACGGTCGATGGCAAAGCCACCGGCGCAAAAAGCGTATCGGCGATTCCGGTGTCATGGTATTTGGCATCGTAGACATGAATCATGTTCCCGGCGGCAATCGCCACGAAAAGCGAGTCGCCATGAATACCCCCGCCGAAGTCGCCGACGACCGGTCCGGCCGTTATATCTTCCGATTCGGCCGCAAATAAAGGCATCGGATATCTATAAACCGCCCCGGTATCTTTCATGGTGTACACCGTACGAACGGTATCGTATTTTATACGCGAGGTCTGAATCGGCGGCGAATAATCCGATCCGTCACCGCGAATGACCAGAAGATTTCGGCCCGAGGCCACGATGATTTCGGTACTGTCATCATTATCGATATCGGCGGCAATCGGCGTCAGTGCGTAGGCCGGATTGCCTGTACGCCGGGGGAAACCGTTCGACAGCATTTCGGTCTCGAGATTGAAAGTCATATCGATATCGGATTCGGAAATCTCGGTGATCCGCACATGACTGTTGGCGCCCCCGAAACCGAACGAAGAAGGATTCGTATTAGGCGTGAAGGCACTATTGTTGCCGGCATAGTACATATCCCATTGAGTTCCATAGCCGATAGGATACGTCGCGCCGAAATTATCGTACCCGTCGGCCTCGACCAGCTTGATAAACAGGCGAATCGGGGGAGTGGTATCGCACTGTAATTGATTATCGTAAAAATTATTGTAACCGTTATTGTTAAAGTCCATGCGCGCCACCGATTCGTCAACATGCCAGATTAACATTCCCGAACCGGGCGTCAGGATATCGTATTCACGGCTGGTCTCCTTAAAAATATTACCGGGACCGAGAAAAACCGACGTCACCGAATCGGCCAGTATATATGTAGGCTGCCCATCGACCTCCTGCTGCCGGTTTTCGATTAAGAAATACTCATGCTCCGAAATCGGTATTTTGGCAATCTGCAAATCAGATGTCTCCAGTTCGGCGGCAGCGACCGATATGGGCGTTCCCTGGCGAAGCACCATCATGGAATCAAATCCTAGATAGACTCGCGACCAGGCCATCGGGAATATCGGCATACATCCTAACACACCGCCCGCGTCGGGGTAGTTGGGAAACTCGATTGCCGTCCCGAAACCGTTATTATCCATAAGTGCAAAATCGCCGACTTTGGTCGCAAAATTCGCCGTCCGATATAAATCTACCAGACCCAATTGATGACCGAACTCATGAGCCAGAGTGGCATTCATCGCCACCGCCTTGTTGTCCTGACTCATCTGTTCCGGCATTATCATAACTTCCGTAATCGCCAGAGAATCGCCGGCCGTTTTATTCACATAAACAGGGATATGCCGGGAGGTATCGATGGTAATAAATGCGGTATACAGATCACAGGGCGTCGGTGTCGCGGAAAAATACAGGTCATTCTGGGCATCGGCACCGGCATGAAATATAATAAAGCAATCCCAATCGCTGAAATCTATATCGGGATGGTCGGCGTCGGGCGTTATCGTGTCGGCCAGTGTAAATGCGTCGTAATATAAATCATATAATCCGAACCCGGGAGGCTGCTCGCCATAATGCTTCATAGTCTGCGGTAAATGATAAACAACCGTATCACCGAGAGGATAGACATCGGTCAATGCCGTATCAATGACCAGAGTCCCGTTGGATATCTTGAAATAATAATCGGCCAGAACATCAAGGTGCTTTCTAAAATATTGACGATTATGCGGCGAGGGATCGTATAAATGCTTGTACTCCTGTAGAAAGGCAGTCGTATCTCGAAAATCGAACGTCCCGTCGCCGGTAGTGCAATCGTCATCCGGAATTTCCTTTATGAAATCGACCCGCAAAGCCAGTATCTTGAGAGTTGTAATGCCCCGGGAAACCCCGGATGCCCGCGGCAGCGACCACGGATTATCACGTTCGAGATTGAGAAGATTACGACGCGACGGTTTGGATAAATTCTCATAATAAACCGGCCGCCTTTCGTGGTCCGGCTCTACCCTTTTCATGGAGGACGGTTTTAGTATTTTGGTGCCCGCCGAAGAAGACGTCACCGATAACAGGGCTATTCCCAACAACGAAAAATAGAATCCGATTCTGAACAACACTTTCAATGCTCCTTTTTCCACGGTTTACCATCCCACCGATAATGAAAATCTCATGGTGTTAGCCAGCGGTAAATCTTTATTGGAAGGAATATACGCGAAATCGAACCGGAACAGGCTGTACGACAGACCGACACCCAGGGTTGCGGTCTTGATATCGCCTTCCTCGTCGTGAATATATCCGCCTCTCAGGTAAAAGAAATTGCTGTACCTGTATTCCAGGCCGCCGTTGATGATGACGCCCTTAAACGCCTTTGACCACCCCCCGACTGTGAACGGATTCATCAATAATCCCTTTAACTCACTCTGAGGATTGGCCGCAACAGCTTTGGATTCCTCCAGAATCGTCTTATCACGTTCGGCCAGCGATTTATTCGCCTCGACCGTGAATGTAATTTCATTATATTCCGACTGTATCATTGTCCATGCCAGACCGATTGCCAGATTGCGCGGCAGCGGGTCGGCCTGCTCGACATCGATATAAGCTATATCCGGCCCGAGATTGGTCAACGCCATACCGACGGTCAACCGCGGATCGATTTCATATAACAGCCCGATATCAAGCGCCAGACCGGTCGAGGTCCCTTGCCCCTTCTCCTTACCGGCGCCATAATCCTGCGATAAGTTGGAGTAAATGATTTTGGCCGAGATTCCCCCGCTCAGCGTTGAGGTCAACGGCGTCCCGAATGATAACGTCAGCGCCACGTCAAATGCGGAAAACGTTCCCAAATCCTCTCCTGTTTCGCCCGTCCGCATCAGTTCACCGAAGGTCAGAAATGTGATATTGCCCCCGACTGTCCCCCAGCCCTCGACATTTTGCGTGTATCCGAGGAATTCATAGTACATGTCACTGGCCAGTTGCTTCAGCCAGTTGACGTGCATCGCCGTCACCTCCTGTTTACCGCTGGCATGAATCTCTATTTTATCCCGGGTTACAAACCAGGTATCGCGATCTTTCCGGGCGACCATATAAGTATTCTTATTGCCTAAATCCCGGGCGTTATATCTATCCCAGTAGACGCGCTCCTGAAGATATATTGTCCCCTCGACCGTCGCAAAAATAATCCGGTCGCCGCGGACCAGGATATCATTGATTTTATTTCCTCGGGAGTCGCCGAGAATTTTTATCGTCTCTCCGGCTCTTACGGTATCGCTATCGAGCTTATTCACCGCCTTCATATTCCTGACAAGCTTCTCAGCCCGCGTCGAATCACCCCTGATCTTGCGTTGCTTCAAAGCCAGATCAAACAGAGATATATCCTTACTTATTTTTTGAGTCTTATATCCCCATCTTATCCATCGCCGTCCGGTAAATACGATCGCCCCGTAATCGGTGCCTATCCAGACGTCCCCATTGCTGCTGGCTTCCATATCCTCCACATTGAATTCAATCCCGGCCGTTAACGGGACCTTAATGACTTCCCCGGTGTGAGTTCCTTCAGCCGCTTCCGCTTTTGTAGTATCTTCGGATGGCTGTTCTTCAGCCGATTCCGTAAGGGCGGCGCGCAAAACATCGGTGAGTCCGACCGAATCAATAAGCTCGGCCTGTTTATCCGCCTGGCCTGCTGTCTCCATTGTATCGGCCTCCGCCTTCGCCGGTCTCTGTTCCTCAGCTTCTTCCGATTCTTCCTGCAGTTGCTCCATGCTTGTCTTTTCCCCTGACGAATCAGATGAATCGATCACCGGCGGAGATAACGGAAAATCTTTCAGATTTGGATTTAATTGTTTGAATTTCGTAATGTATGCTTCTTTTTCATGAGGATTATCATAAATTTTCATTTTATCATAAATCGCATCGAGCGATAAATTGCCGGCATCAACCACATCAATATAATTTTTCCAATTGGTCCCGTCGAATTGATATAAATCCCCTTCGATTACAGCCCATGCCTTATTTTCGTTTTCCACGGCAATGTCGGTCACCGGTTTATGAGGAAGTCCCTGTTCGGGGCCATAATAGGTGAAAGCGCCGACATCATATACAACGACACCACTGTCAGTCGCCAGGTATGCCGATTTGCCATATAATTTGATTTTTCTGATGCTTAGAGTCGGCAATCCTTCGGCGATCCCGAAATGCTGCCAGGAACCATTAATATAACGATATACTCCGGATTCCGTCGCCAGCCAGAGAATTTTATCATCAGCGGCCATATCATTAATCTCGCCGGTGATGTTGATATCCATCGGTACGATTATTTCTTCAGGCAGGAAACGCCGTTTTGATTTTTCAATCGCTGTCAAAATCTTGTCGGCGGAAAAATCGCTCAATAAAGAATCCTTAAGCTCCTTTTCAAACAGAGATGTCGCATAGTCAACTCGTTCCCAATCGACAAGGCATTCATTATAAGCATTCTTCAAAGCGATAAAGGCATTTTCAAGATTCTCCCGGGAAACATATTCTTTGGAAACAGCCTTCATCACTCGTTCCCTCAGAGTGTCTACTCTCTCAATCGGGTATTTGTTATTCAGGCGTCCGATTCTATCAAGCAGATCGGGTATATATTCGTCGCTACCCTCTCCGAAGAGTCCGATGTATTGCCTGAGAATCGACTCGGCCGTTTGATCCGGCCGTGTTGCTATAATATCATTCTGAATCCACTTTCCACCCGAGTATTTCACCAGACCCTTCGCGGATATGGCCCAGATATCATATTTTTTGAAACCGACCTCGGCAGATTCCCCTTTGTAAAGGGTTATTTTTCTCAAGGGTTGCAGCTCGGGCGGGATTTTGATCTCAAACCATGTACTGGCCAGCGGATACTGGCCCAGACCGGCCGGATTCCAGTGGGAGGCGGTGGCATCGTCGGAAATGGCCACAAAGGCCTCTCCCATCCCCGCCGCTCGCGCCCCGGCCGCAATCCTCAGGAAAAGTACCGCCGCCGACGACACCTGGGCATATGAGTTTGAATAAACGGCAATAATTAAAAGTAATGTTATCAGAAAACTAAGTGGCTTTCGCATCAGGAAACCTCCGCACACGCTAATTGATTACAACAACTTTCCCAAACGATTCGACGACCTCATCGGATTGTTGTGAAAAAGCAGTGACTTTATATATGTAAACGCCGGTAGCGACTCTGTCGCCGTCGGCGTCCCGACCGTTCCAGGAATAAAACTCATGATAATCGGCGGGAATAATATTATTTCGACTTTCATAATTGAGAATTCTTTTCCCCGATAACGTAAATATTTCAAGGTTTACCTCTCTGGCCGGAGCTGTCAGCACAAAAGAAAACATCGTTTCCTCTCTCATCGGATTGGGAAAATTCAATAAATCCTCAAGGGCGAAACTCCCCGGCTGGGCAACGTTGGCCTCGAACTCCACGACCGACGAGTTATTTACATTATCCCAGGCTTTCACTTTAAACCTGTGATCTCCAACCGGCAATTGTCCCATCTTATATTCAATCTCTCCGGCTGTAAAGCTGCCGGGGTCATATTGAAATAAATCGGTCAAATTTACAACATTCTCTACATCATTGTCAATGATTAGAGTGATGGCATGCCCGGCACTGCCGGCCAGATTTATTCCCGACGAATCGGCAATACTCAATCGTAAATTTTCATCGGCGGTGATTTTATCCCCGGAGACAAAATTCTGCCGGGTAGAAAAAGTATATGCAATCGACGGTCCGACGGAATCACTGGAAGAAGATATATTAAGCGAAACCGGAAGTGAGTCAAGAAGTCCGAAGGCATCGGCCTGCGCGTTCATGGCGTAAGCCGAAATTCTGGCTCCCTCGCCCCCATAACCGATATCGAGCGGGGCAATAAACGAAAATGTAAAACTTCCATTAACCGCCTCGGCTTCGCCTCTGAATATCAACGGGCCGGGTAAAGAGTACGTCAGACTTTGCACCTGACCCTTGTATGTTTTTTCTATGTCCGTATCATATACTAAAATTTCAACCGTCCCGGTAAAATCGACCGGCACTCCCGAGCCGAATTCTACAATCTCTCCGGAAACCTCATGTGTCGCCAGGGCCACCAAAGAATCGGGGTAGTCGGTAAAATGGATATCAAGCTGCGGAATTCCCAGTTTTAAGAGCGGATCGCCGAAAAATGCGTATTTTTGGTCGTTCTTTATCTGCCCCGAATCGCCGACCAATTGGGGCAGAAGTTTCGCGGCAAAAACCGATTGGCAGATCGACAGACGATCGGGACCGAACATAATATCAAAAACCAGATTATTGAAACCGGCGTTGTACGGTGAAAATACCAGACGCGTGGCCGACACCGATCCGATCGATCCGCCGCCGGTCATGCGAAGCAATTCCTCGGCCATGCTCTCCCGGCTGGGTTCGTCGAAAAATCCGATAGAACAGGACGCCGCGAAAAATAAAGCCAGTTTGTCGGCATTGTTGAGTCTTTGTAAATCGGTGCCACGGTTAAAAACATGCTCGTGCGCCCAGGTATCGGGATTGCCGTGACCCACATAATCTATCACCAGTGTTCCGTCATTTAAACTGCGGACGATATCATCGTTGACGGCCGGCTTATTGCCGTAAGAATCATACGGATATGACCAGAGATAAATCTTATTTCGACGATACGCCGCCGGAAGATGATACTTTTGAAGATTCTCTATTTGTTCGGTGTGTCGCGAATTATCAATTTCCGTTCCCTTATATTCATCGTCGGCAACCAAAGTTACGGTCGTTCGCCATGGCCCGAATCCGGTCGCCGATTCATAGGTCATTACTTTCTCAATGACGGTATTCAGTTCGGCGACATTTCTCACCGGCCAGCGCGCGATCATCATATCATAACCGCGATCGGAGCAGGTATCGCAGTACGAGGAATCGCTGTCAAGAGCGCCAAACTGACCGAAAAAGACATAATTATCATCCGAGGCTATCGATGTCCCGGCATGAATGCAGGGCGGCACCAGATTAATCGATCCGGTTTTCAAATTATTTTCATAATCATAAACACCATCGCCGACCAGCAGTACCGCCGAAGGCGGTGAGGACGGATAATAGTTATAGTATGCGTACTTGAGGAATTCACGAATAGCCATCGGATCATACAGGCCGTTCGAAAACTGATTCATGATATCTTCGACCGCCACCCGAAGAATATTTACGTTCGATTTTCCCTCGCGATATGTCTCATAATCTTCCAGGTACGGTATGAATTCTTCGGGTGCGATTACTATCATATCGACCGGATACGAATAAGCGCGCAGGTCTTCGGAAATTACCTGGGTGATTCTGTACGGTGAAAAAGTCCGCGTCATCGGGCAGATATAATAACGTTTGTTTTGCATCGATGATACCTCGAATTTCATCTCGACGGCCGTCACCGAATCGCTGGAAATCATGATGGGATTAAACGGGTCGGACAAATCGAAAATTTGCGGAGTTACGCTGAAATTATTCACATCGCCGATAATTATCTCACAAATCCCGAGACCGCCTCCAAGCGAGAAATCGAGAAGATTACTATTTCCGCCTGGAATCAATTCCCCCTGATAAGCTATTTCATAATAATCGAAAGCGACGTTGGAATAGACATCAAGATCGAAACGGAGACTGTTATATCCCCGGCTGATATTGTCGGTTGAATATCGAAAAATCCAGTTATCGGCTGAGATTTCGGTGGCCGTCGAATCATCGACTGTCAGCCACATATCCCTTGCACGCGCCCGGGCACGCACAATGGAAGGCGCTCCCGTAATGGCATTGGGAAAATTGACACCAAACAAGTTTTGATATTCGTTGGTCCAGTACCAATTATAAAAGTCATAAACATGACCGTCACTCTCAATATAAAGCAATTTATTCTGATATTGTCTGGTATAGAAAGTCGTCTGAGTAATAATACTGTCGGGACTGCCGGTCGGATTGCCGTTTTCGGACGTCATCCGCTTCCCGGGAGACGCGAAATTACCCGAAACCGCCAGCCAGTAACAATTAATATTCGTATAATGATTTTCGATAAATATCGGCAGGCTGTCATCCGGATACCGCCAGCTATCCGCTCCCTGGGCAAAAAATATCAGATTATCGGCAGCGTTGAAATAGCCATCGCCACCATCATTAACCAATATGGCAATCTCCTCCGGTTCCTCCTGCGCGGAGGTATCGGAAATCACAAGCGGCTTACCCCCGCCATAGAATATATGCAGTGCATCAGTCTGAATTGCATTACCGTTGAGAGCGCTGAGAGGCACGCCGGCCGCGACCAGATCACTGCCGGTTACCTTTATCAATCCTTCATTGACCGTCTCGATTTTGTACCACTCGCTCGCCAGACCGAAAATATTTACTGCCGGTTTGCGGACAACCGGGATATTTTCCATAGACGGCCAGTTTATAAATTGATCATAATTCAGAATCGAAGACCGGAAAATAGCATCGAATATTTTGTCTTTTTTAAGAGAACGCCGATCGCCCTTTTGAAATCCCGCCTGGCGAAAATCGACCGTCACCTCAATCCGCCTGAAAAAACTGCCCTGATAAAACGGATATATATTTACCGAGACGACTTTTTGACCACGGATCGTTTTCGTATCGACGATCTCCGCGAGATTTGTATTTCCGGCCGGAAGTATTAATTGGCCGGGCTCTATCGGATCGGAGCCGACCGCCTGAGAAATAAACGGCACATTATCCCCCGGAATCCCGATCAAGATTGATCTGACCGCCATAAATCCGGAATCGTTGGGGATGCTATTCAGACAGACCGACGGCTCATCGATACTCAAAACGAATGAAATTCCCGTTTCATCCGAATTTGATATCTCTATATCATTGTAAATGGCCGGTTTGGCCACCGCGATACCGGCCATAAGTAAAAGGTTTAAAGGAATTGCTAGGACGCGAAAAAATGGAGACCTGGATCGCCTCTTAAACTTAAATAATAAATATCTCCAACTCACGGTCAAAGAATCTTTCAAAAACTCCAAGCTATCAAATTCAACTACAAACTACAAGTTCTTTAACCGTCTATTCGATATTAATCCTTTCTCATTCCATTTAAGTTTTTAGAATATATAAAGTTCCTGAAAATTGTCAATAATTCTAAGTAAATTGAAGCCCACATATTCGAAAAAATTACTCGCAATTTTCACGCCCGAATTCGATTCATAAGAGAAATTCAACTCAAACGCATTGCTATTCATAAAATTACACATATCCCAATCTATCCGCGGTGCTCGGTTTTTATATACATATTTTATACGTTTTCTGCACCGATTTTCACAAATTTATTGAATATTTCAAGATATTGCTTTCAACCGATAAGGCCGGGAAGTTCGATTTTATAATATTTGTGTTTCTCCGCGGAACAATCGCGGTATATTCATGTTATCGACCAAGGAATAAAATGGCACTGGAAATAGCGTAATAAATATGCGAGGCTTAAATACTATCACAGGCCTTGGCTTATATTGCATATTCAAAACATAAAACATGAGGTATTGGTGTGAAACATTTTTTAATCTCAGCCATTATTTTTTTACTTTTCTCAACCTATGCCTTTGCGGGCATAACTATTAATATCGAGTCTGGAATCGTCACCAGCAGTTACAATGACGTTCGTATTCCGAACGGCACCGGCACCCTGTTTTCTTTGACCGGTGATTTAAAAGTATCCTCAAAAGAATTTTATCGGATAAATGTCACGTATAATTGGAACGAAAAAAACTATCTACAATTTCTGTATGCACCATTGACATTAAATTCAAAAGGTTACGCGCCTCGCGATATTAATTTTAACGGATCATCATTTTCGCAGAATGAATATCTCGATGCCACATACCGTTTCGATTCATATCGTCTGACTTATCGACGTACATTCTATAATAGCGAAAGATTTACTATCGGTCTCGGCCTGACCGCAAAAATTCGCGACGCCGCCATTGAACTTAAAAGCAGTGCCTCAAAAACCGAAAAAACCAACACCGGCTTTGTCCCTTTAATTAATTTCAAAATCGATTACATTCTTTCACCCAAATTTTCCGCCAGATTGGAAGGTGATGCTCTTGTCGGGCCGCAGGGACGCGCCGAAGATATCTTCGCGGGCTTTGACTATTCGATTAACAGGCTGTTTTCGATATTCGCCGGCTACCGCATGCTTGAAGGCGGCGCCGATGTCGACTCTGTTTACAATTTCGCCTTCCTTCACTACGCCTCGGCAGGATTGTCTATTTGCCTATAATAATCGAATTAGTCAGTCAACCGGAATACGCTTTATCAGAAAAATCAGAATTCTTTTGCGATTTTTCATTATTCGATATATAATAAAATAATGCAATATCTTATAAGATTATATATGATAAAAAATTAAATACATAAAACTCTGCACCGGGGCCGCAGGAATTTATTTGAAGGAGGAGGATGTGATAAGAATATTTTATTCCCTTATCATTATCGGTCTATTAAGTAGCCAGGCCATGGCAACTGGGATAATTTATCTGCCCGCAAGCGAAGAAGCCCTATTTGTCAGATCGAATGGCGAACTTGTTCAGCTTTCTCAAAAACAGAATCGATTCGGTATGTACTTCGGTGGCGCCTCGGTTATTTGTTTTGATTTTAGTCGCGAGATTTTGGGACGATATATATCTGAATTTCATCAATTTTCTCTTTCCGCACGAGCGGATATTTATCCGATTGATAACCTTAGACTATATTTTCAAGTACCTTTCCTTGCCAGATTTTTACTAATACAGGATTATTCCGACAAACTCATTATAACACCGGGATTTGGGGATATTACTACCGGGGCTATTTGGTATGCTCTTACTCACGATCGATCTCCATTAGGATTGATATGTTTCACCGAAGGGCTTTTCCCAACGGGCTCGAGTTGGTTGGAACGGGATTCGGATGATTTTGATTTTCCACTTGGCTACGGTTTTGGTCAATTAACAGTTGGGTCGGGAATTAGTTTCCCCCTGGGCGGCCGTGATGTTGATGATTTTGGCCAGATCAATGCCGACAATATCATATTTATGGATGCGTATTATACAAAACAGTTTTCACGCGCTTTCGATAAAAATAATAAAACGGTCGAATATAATCCGGGTTCAATTAAGTGCTTAACAGGTGGAATTGCAATAGGAGTGTCCAATCATAACGCCATTAATTTTCAATATTTACAACGCTGGGTAGATGAAATAACATCTGATAATGATAATTATCCTGCATATACACAGAAAATTTACGGTGTAATGGTTGTTGATAATAGAAGAAAAAATGGTTTCTTGCCTTACACTGTGTTCATTGGTACCAGTACTATCGATGTTGAACATGGTATTAAAATAGATTATTGGGGACTTGAAATAACCTGGCCTACGGCATTCAGACTTTTCGGATTCGATTTTTAGCAACTCATAAATAGTTATAGGTCGGGAGCTATGTACCCCTGACTCGCCGCGACGAGCGCAAATTGTGAAAAAGCCGATACACGAGGACGTATACAGACCACAATTTATCCCAAATATTTAAATTTATCAATTGCAGAAGTTATCGCAATATTCCCGCTACGCCACCTCGACCCCGATATTCGACAGCTCTTCCAACTCGACCGTAAAATGACGCAGATACTGGGCCTCATGAGTAATACGGAAACCTTTTAGCGATTCTTTCCGAGCCGAGATTCGTGACATAACTTCGGCGACGTAATTCAGGTGACTGACCGTATATACCCGGCGCGGTACTGCCAGACGCACCAACTCCTGCGGCGCACTCTTTGACTCACCGGTGACCGGATCCTTACTTCCGAACATCAGCGAACCTATCTCGACCCCGCGAACCGCGCCCTCGCGATATAACTCGACCGTTAGTGCCTGACCCGGAAAATGCCCGGCCGGAATATGCGGCAGCATCTTCCCGGCATTGACAAAAATGGCATGACCGCCGGTCGGCTTAATTATCGGCGCTCCCGCCTGCTCCAGGACCTCCCCGAAATATCTCACCTGCCCGACCCGATAGGCCAGATAATCTTCATTCATCGCTTCTTTCAAACCGGCCGCAACCGCCTCGATATCCCGACCCGACATCCCTCCATAGGTCGGAAAACCTTCGATAACAATCAACAGCTCGGTAATTTTCCGTGCCAGTTCGTCATCGTTAAGCGCCACGAATCCACCCATATTGGCCAGCCCGTCTTTCTTTGAGGACATCAGCGCGCCATCGACATATGAGAACATCTCCTGCGCGATCTCTTTTATCGATCGATTTTCGAAACCCGGCTCACAGGTCTTGATAAAATACGCGTTCTCGGCGTAACGGGCGCAATCGAAGAAAAACAGAACACCAGAGCGGCGGCAGATTTTGGCCGTCTCGGCGATATTCTTCATCGAAACCGGCAGACCGCCGCGCGAATTATTGGTAATTGTCAGAAAAACGACAGGGACTTTTTCCGCCCCGTGCTTTTGGATAAACTCTTCCAGCCGGGAAATATCGATATTACCCTTAAACGGAAAATCGATATCCTGCGATGCTTCCGGACAGGGCAGATCGATAGCCACGCCGCCTTTGTGAATCACGTTGGCGCGGGTGGTATCGAAATGCGTATTATTGAGGACAAAATCGCCTTTTTTCAGTAATGAAGAGAAAAATACATTCTCGCCCACCCGTCCCTGATGCACCGGTATTACATGTTCCTTGCCGGTGATTTCCCTGACCACTTCCTCCAGCCGATAAAACGACCGCGCCCCGGCGTACGATTCATCGCCGCGCATAATCGCCGCCCATTGCCGGTCCGACATGGCACCCGTCCCGGAATCGGTAAGCAGGTCGACGTAAATATCGGCCGCCTTGATCTTAAATACATTGTATTTGGCTTTTCTTAAAATATCCTCGCGCGCCGCTTTGGGAACTATCGAAATCGGCTCGATTGTCTTTATTTTAAACGGCTCGGGTGGATGCTTATATTTTTTCAAAATTCCTCCGGAAGTCTGTATATGTACTTTATGTAAACAAAATAATATATTTTAAACTTTTTTCAAGCGGAATTCGGCTTTCACTCGACCGGTAAGGATTTTCATATGATTCCGGATTTCCGCTTCATGAAACGATTTCAAATGCTCCGCCTTTTCGATATCCGTTAAAATTCCAAGCTGCCTGAGTATTTCGATACATACCGGATACAAAGCCCGTTGGTTGCCGTCATGAATCTTAACCCCGATGCCAATCGGCGGATCGGCAAAACCGATTCCCTCGATCGCCTCGGCGCCGACTTTACAGACAATATTCCCGGGGAATGTCCGCGACAGGGCCAGATCAAACCGCCCCTCACCGGAAACCATTTCCGGATATGCAACCATCGCGTCCCGGACTCGTTTCAAGGTTTCAGGCTTCGTCTTTCCTTCTGATTGTCCTGTCGCCAGTTTCATATAGGCAATAGCGGTATGTACAAGCGGCATCCCGAAATTGGGCGCCGAACAGCCGTCGGTGGCAAGGACAATCTTCTCTTTGGAGCAGCCATACACATCAGCCACTGTATCCAGAACCAACTGCTGCGGCTTCGATTTTGGATTCAAATACTCGGCGACATCCGTACCCAGGTATTTCGCCAGCGCCAGAAAACCGGAATGTTTGCCCGAACAATTGTTGCGGACACTGTCCAGATGCTCGTTATGCTTCGGATATTCGCCCGATAGTGTCATGTAAATCGGAAGATGCGAACCGCATTTTAGATTTTCGACGCTATTTCCGGCCGCCTCAAGATTGGCCTGCACAACTTCCCGATGCTCATCCGTCCCGGCATGCGAGCCGCAAATGACCGCCAGTTGCCTGGGGGAAAAACCATATTTATCGGCCGCCCCGGATTCAACCAGAGGTATTATCTGAAATGGCTTGGCCGATGAGCGCGTGAAAACAAAAAAATTCGGATCACCCACACAATGAGTCAGGTTGCCGTCTTTATCGACGACAACAATCGTCCCATAATGAACCGCTTCCTCCCTCTCACCCCGATAGACCTTAGCGACTATGTCTGACATTTATGCACACGGCCTAAAACGTGTCGCCGAGACCGCGGAATTTTGCATCCGTCGGAATAAAACGGATCAAAGCCAGAACGTGGTTGCGTTCCATATTGATAATGGCGTCGAGTTGTTTGTTCTCGCCGAGCACTTCACGAATGGCTTTGTAGAACTGAAGCGTCGCTTTTTCCATGCCAAGCGCCGTCACCAATGCCTGAGTCGGCGAATCGAAACCTTCGGTTTTCTTGAAATAATCTTTCTGGAAAAATTCCGAAATAGCGGTCGCCCTCATATATTGATAAAGCTCGTAACGCTCCGGCGTATTTTCTTCCCGGGGGACATTCTCCAAAATCTTCTTAAATTGCTCTTCATGCGTTTTTTCATCGGCCGCCAGTTGCGTAAAGATGCCGACAACCTCTTCGTTGTCTTTGAATTTCCCGGCCATACGAGTATAATATTCTCGGCCCAATTGCTCGGTGGTAATCGCCAACTGGATACTTTCGCGAAGCGTAAAATCCTGCTCCATTAATTATTCCTCCAAAACAATAGTTTATTTTCATATTCAAAACTTCGAGAATATAAGATATCTCTTTGGGAATGTCAATCTCCGCGGTAGATACAAAGAGTAGGTCGAAATCCCTCCGGGCATTCCAACTTGCGTATACCTACAACAATATCTTTATCAAATCGGTCATGCGCGCCAGATGCTGGTCGTCATGTTCAGCGGCAAAGAAAACCATGTCAATAATCCGCATCGGCTTATTCAACCGCGGATGATGCGCCGTTATCGCCGCCTGCTCTTCAATCAAATCATCAAGCCGCGCCACAAATTGCTCCCGGACCTTTCGGAACGACTTCAAGAGAGATTCCAGCGACATGATGTTAAAATCACGTTTGTCGGTTGGTTTACCGGAAAGATCAGCGGCGCTGAGTGTCTTCGCTCCTTTCAAGAAATCATTCAACCGCGCATCCCAAAGCGCCTCCACCACCCACAGATGCCCGACGATTTCCTGAATTGACCATTTGCCTTCATACCGATTGGTTAATATTTCCGGCGATAATGATTTAACCTTTTCCTCAACCCTCGCCGGTGTCCCGCGCAACCGCTCGACAAGTAATGGAAACATCTCGGCCTTAATCCCCTCATAATC